>CAYSPB010000056.1:24175-27024 GCA_964432695.1 uncultured Nannocystaceae bacterium | reverse complement strand
TTCGCGTCTTCGGCGAGCCTAAGGGCGGTTTCCACCGCGTACTGATCGAATTCGTTGGGGACCCATTTCGCCGACGAGTAGTCGATGGCGCCGTCTGCGAACTTCAGGCTCGCGTCGGGGTCCGGGATCCGCTTGACCGTCACCAAGATCTTCAATTGGAGACCTCCTATTGACGCGGAGTATTCGCGCGGCTGCGACCCCCCGTCAACGTTCGGGTTTGCTGCAAAACTGCAGGCTCGCCCGCAAGGTTTGCGCGATTTGCGCGGAGCCGGCGGCGGCTTGCGACCGCTCTTTGCGATGCGCTACGTTCCGCGAGCTTTGACACGGTTTCCACAGCTAGCGCTCGGTGCAGGCCTCCTCGCGATGACGGCGTGCAGCCCCGCCTGCACGCCTCCGGAGGCCAAGAATCCGGAAGCCAAGGCCCCCGCCGCCAGCGGGGACGAGGCGAAGGATGACGACGGCAAGGCCGCCGACGACGGCGCGAAGAAGCCGATGATGCCCTCGGGGGAGATGATCATGGACGCCAAGGGCGTAGATCTCTCCAAGCTCTCCGAGTCGCAGCGCTCGACCTTCTTCCAGATCATCAACTCGGAGCCCAGTGCGTGCGACAAGCCGCACTCGCTCGCCAAGTCGCTCCGCGACGACGACAAGTGTCGCGACTCGCTCATCGCCGCGCAGTTCGTGGCCGACTACCTGCAAGCGGGCGCGCCCACCAGCGAGGTGCGGACCGGGCTCGAGGAAGTGACCAAGTCGCTCAAGCCTCGCGACATCCCCGTCGACGGGCGCCCCGTCTACGGTAGCGAGAACGCGCCGGTGACCGTCGTCGTGTTCGCGGACTTTCAGTGTCCGCACTGCAAGATGGAAGCGCCCAAGCTGCGCAAGACCATCGATCAGTTCCGAGGGCGTGCGCGGCTGATCTTCAAGCACTTCCCGCTGATGGGGCACCCTCGGGCGAAGGCGGCCGCGATCGCGACGGAAGCCGCGATGGAGCAGGGCAAGTTCTGGGAAATGCACGACATCGTGTTCGCAAACCAGGACAAGCTCGACGACGGCGACATCCTCTCGTACGCCTCGCAGATCGGCCTCGACATCGACAAGTTCAAGGCGCACTACAACGCGCGCAAGGGCCAAGCCGTCGTCGAATCCGACAAGAAGCACGGTGAAGAGGCGGGCGTCGATGGCACGCCCGCCGTGTTCGTGAACGGGCGCCGCGCCAACGGCCGCTACATCCTGTTCGGTGGTGAACTCACCGGCTGGATCGACGACGCGCTCAAGCGGTGAGCCACGACGTTCGTCCTTGGGTCGAGGCGTTTGCGCCCGCGACCGTATCCAATCTCGGGCCAGGCTTCGACTGTCTCGGCCTCGCGCTTCGCGAACGCGGCGACACCGTCCGTGCTCGCAAAGGCGACACGCGTGGCGTCACGATCCTGCGCATCGAAGGGGACGGCGGGCGCCTGCCGACGGATCCCACGTTGAACACGGCAGCGGTCGCGGTTCAGCACGTACTCGACCGCTTCGCCCCGAATGCAGCGGTCGAGCTGGAGCTGATCAAGGGACTGCCCTTGGGCAGCGGCTTGGGCAGCAGTGGTGCGAGCGCGAGCGCGGCGGTCGTGGCGGCTGACGCTGCGCTGCAGCTCGGGCTTCCGGTTGAGGCGCTGGTGGAAGCGGCTCGTCATGCCGAAGGCGTCGCTTGCGGGACTCCGCATCCGGACAACGTCGCGCCTGCGCTCGTCGGCGGCGTCGTGCTCATTCCCTCGGTCGAGCCGCTTCGGCTCGTGTCGCTGCCCAGCCCCGAGGGGCTTTGGGTCACCGTGTATACGCCCGGCTGTGAAGTGAAGACCGCCGATGCGCGGGCGGTCCTGCCCAAGGCCGTCTCAGTCGCCGACACCGTCGGCCAGGCGGCACGGCTCGCGATGTTGGTGCACGCGCTGCACATCGGCGACATGCAGCTGCTCGGGGAAGCGGTCGTCGACACCGTCGCCGAGCCGGCGCGTGCTCGGCTGATTCCCGGCTACGTCGACGCCAAGGCTGCGTGCTGCGAAGCCGGTGCGCTGTGCTGCAGCATCAGCGGCGCCGGGCCGACCACGTTCGCACTCAGTGAAGACAAGCGGCGCGCGGACGCGCTGCTCGAAATTCTCGAGGAGCAGTACACGCTCGCGGGCGTGCCCGGCAAAGGCCTCGTCGACCGTGTCGGCCCCGGCGCCCGCGTTACGTCCACACCGCTGCACTGAGTGGGGACGTCGCCCCGGCCTTGAGTCACATCCGCGTGTGTCGGGAGCCCCGCCGAACCAATGAAAAGCCCTCGCGGAGTGGCGAGGGCTCGAGGCGGGCCGAGGATGCGTCGATTTACTCGACGCGGGCGAGTCCGTACTGGCTGAGGTACATTGCCGAGCCGTAGACGACGGCGTCGTCGAGGTCGACGTCGCGGTCGGGCAGGACGCGCCAGCCGTCGGCGGCTTCGGCGACGACGCCGACGTTCTCGTTGATGTCCATGTCGGCGACTTCGTAGGCGACCTCGACGGGAAGCAGGAACGCGGTGCCGCGGGGGCTGACCTCGTAGCAGGCGCCAATCGCGTCGCCGAGGTCGCACTCCACCTCATCGATGCTCAACTCGATGGCTTCGTCGAGCGCGCCGGCAGGGATCTCGAGGCTGAAGCGACCATCGTCGGAGACGAGGGTGCCGCCGCGGGGCCCGACGGTCTCGCCGTCAGCATCACAGCCAACGAACGTCGAAGCGCCAAGCGCGCAGACCAGTAGGTTCCGAAGCAGTCTCTTGTGCGTGTTCCCCATCACCATGCCCCCCGCACCTACTCTGACGCTACAGGTCGGAGAGTTTCCGGAGATGTGGG
>CAYSPB010000056.1:0-24147 GCA_964432695.1 uncultured Nannocystaceae bacterium | reverse complement strand
AAACGCCTGCAAACCGTGTTTTCGGTGCGGTTTGGCGTTTGCCCACAATGGTGCACATCTCGGGTTGAAGACTACTCTTCTGACATTTCGGGAGATGCGTCGGGCGCGCTGCTCTGTTCGTTCGGATCGTAGTCGCCGCATGTGAATGGCTCGTACTGAACGCAGCCATTGTTCTCGGACTCACACGGAGAGCAGAACGAACGCGCAGAATAGCGCGCTCCGCACCAGTCGTTGCCCGGACTGTCCTGGTTCGCGCAGTGGTCTGGGTTGTCGATCGCGCAGGCGGAGACGGCAGCTGCCGCCCAGAGCAGCGCAGCGCAAAGACCGAGGTGAAGGCGAAGTGAGGCGGTCATCGAGCGCTCCTCCTGTGGGCGACACGACCCACGACGAATAAGGTGACACCGGTGAGGACAGCAGCCGAGCCGATCGTGGTCAGCGCGATGCCGGGCGATTGATAGTCGCGCAGCTTCGTAGGCTGGTCGGGGATGAGCGGCTGGCCCAGCACGATGCCCGTGATGCCGGCGCCCACGATGAGTGCACCACCGGCGCCCGTCCCAATCCCCGCGAGGGTGAGCGTGCGGCAGCGCCCTCGGGCAGCGAGGCATCCCGTACCCTGGGACGAAGGTGGCCGGTCCGGCCCAAGATCGGATGTGGTTGGTGGCGCGTTCGACGTCGACGGCGCGGTCTCGCCCCGGTTCGGCGGAGCCGGTGCGGCCTCGCGCTCGAGCGGCGCCGGGACGGCACGAGGCGCGTCAGCGTCGAGCGGGCGCGAGTTCGGGATCGGAGTCGTCAGGAGCTGCGTCGCGAGGACGCCGCCGAGCCAGGCGTGGGGGGCCATGCGCGCGGGTTGTACTTCAACCGGTGCGGTTGCACCAGCAGGCGACCAGGGGAAGCTCTTACTGAATCACCCCGTCGGACTTCGGCGCCGTGTCGTGCCCCAGGCCTCGGGCTCGCTGCGCGTCGCGAGCTCGGCGATGGTCGCGATGGGGCCCAGGGCGTCTCGCGCCATGCCTCGTGCGATCTCGGACCTCGCGATCATCCGCGCAAAGGGCGGCGACGCGTAGTAGTAAAAATCGACCATTGAGCGGCCCATCGGCGAGCGCTCGAGGTAACGGTCGCGGAACCATCGGAGCGCCTGAACCTTGCCTTGCCACGCAGCACCGTAGGCGGCGGTGGCCACGAAGCAGAAGCCTTCGACGACCGCGAACTCCTGCTGCGGCGTCGTGACGGCGTCCGCCGCGACCTCGCTGCTGTTGGCGCAGCTGTCTTCATAGCGGACACCCACCTGGTAGTTGGTCGCGCCGAACAGCTCATCGACCTCGCACCACGTGCGGGTGCCCGGCGTGAGCACGTCGCCGCAGTCCTCGGGCTGCGGGACCTGCTGGATCGCCGAGCTGAGGTTGGCCTCGTCCAGTGGAGTGTCGCCCTGGCGGTAGTACAGACGGACGGTACCGACGTCGTCCCCTTCGAGCTCGGGCACGGTGAAGTGCACGCGCACGCGGTCGAAGTCGACGGGCTCGATCTCCACGTCGGTCATCGGCGGGAGCGTGGCGTCCTGACAGCTCCCCCAGCCGCTGCCGTCGCCTTGGCCTCCGCCTTCGGTGCCGTGGCTGTAGACGCCGAATCGGAAGGTCCGCTCATTCTTGGTGAAGAGCTGCAGGCGGTCGGCACCACTACCGTCCTCGATGCTGATCGTGTCGTCGGGCGGACGCAGGTCGCCGTCGCGGCCCTGAAGGTCGCTGTAGCCCGCGTAATGGTCGGTCGAGTTGAACCCGGCTTCGCCCGGGTCGAAGGTGACCTCGTACATGACAGAGGGCTGCCCGAGGTACGGAATGCCGAAGTTGGCCAGGCGCGGATCCACATAGTGGTCGTCTTCGCGATCATACGCCCACAGGCCGTTCTGGTCGTTCTCGACGTGAATCTCGACGCGCGCGACCAGGCGCCCGGCTTCGGCGAGGTCGCGGGGCACGAGTGCAGTGACCAGTTCGGGCTGGTAGCCCGCCGGCGTCGCCTTGCTGACCGTGTCGAGGTCGTTGGTCTCCGCGAACGTGTAGACGTCGGCGTGGTCGTGTTCGGCCTCGAACTCGAGGAGGTCGGAGCGCGGCGGGTAGACGCTGGTCTCGTCCGAGTAGCGGCCTTTGTCCGACTGAAACACCGCCGGGGACGGGCAGGTCATCGTGTCGGTGGAAATCGTGTCGTGCTCGCCCTGCGTCAGCGGGCGGCAGAAGTACGGCTCGGGGGAGCTGGAGTTCTCATGCCAGCCCAGGGACTCGGCATCGCCGGGGTTGTCGTCGTGAAAGACCAGCTTGGGATAGGTGACGTCGCGGGCGTGGGCCCACAACGGCAGCACCCCTGGGCGCGGTCCGTAGGGGAAGCGCCAGCTCGACAGGAAATCCCAGCGACCGGGCCGGTTGCCGATGCCAAGCGTGCCGGTCGCCTGGGTGACGAAGATGTCCTGGACGAAGTTCCCCTCGGTGTCTTCCAGCCAGATCGCGATCTGAGCGTTGGGAACCGGCTGGAAATGGAACTCGACGAGCACGTCCTCGTCGGCGGCGTCGGCCGTCGTCGGCATCAGCGCCACGAGAGCAGCTGCCGCGGCGGTCGCCAAAACCCAGGTCGTTCCCCGTCGAACGCGCATGCCGGGAGTATAACGATGTCGAGGTTCGCGCACCTGCCAAACGCCCGTTTTGACCCCGCTTTCCGGATCGAACAGGCGGTGAGGGCGCCTTCGATGTCGAGCGTTGTCTAGGGTTTGTTCGATCCGCGGCGGTTGGTCCCAGGGTCCGAGGACCCCGTCCCACATGCTGCTACGCTCCGCCACGATGCGTCTTCGTCGATGGGGCGCGGGACTTTGCGTGTTCACCGTGGGGTGTTCGCCCGAGCCGCTCCCGACCAACCCTGCCGAGCCGGTCGCCGTCGCGCTGCCCGACAGCCCCGCTTCGCCCACGCACGGTCTGCCCATCGTCGCGTGGCGGGCGCCGTGGTCTCCGCCGCGACACGTAGCAGGCGACGTCGATGCGCTTGCCAACGCGCTGCGTGATGCGAACGCGGTCCAGGCCACGTTGGCGACGCGCCTCACCGCGCCCGATCGCCTCGAGTCGGTTCGCGCATCCCTGACTCAGCTCGCGCCCGCGGCACGCTGGTCGATCGAGGGCGGAGTCTGGTCGGCCCGGGTTGCGGGTGGTCCGCTGCCGCTGTCGCGGCTACCCGGCGAGGGGGTGCCCCGCTATGACGGGGCGTCGGTACGGGCCTCCGCACTGCCGGTGGCGACCACGCTCGTGCTCGATGATGCCGACGTCGATCTGCAGCAGTGGCGGGCCATGCCCGCCGGCTCCGCGGGGAGCTGCGATGCGCTCGTCGATACGCTCGCCGTCAGCCAGGAGCAGTCGCTCGCCTACCTCGAGACCTTTCTCGACCACGTCGACACCGTGCTCGCGCGCCGCTACCGGGCGGGGGTCCTTGCCGAACTCGATGCGCTGCGGCGCGTCGTTGCACCCTTCGCCGAGGCCAAGCCGCCTGCGAGCGTCGGCCCGGCTCGGGTTCGGGCCTACGCGTGCGGGCACGCGCAGTATGAACGGCTGGAGGCGGCCGCCACGTGTACTGCCGACGCTTGCCCGGTGGCGCCGAGAATCGTGCTGCAGGGTGGGGCGCGGGTCGGCATGCCGGCCCCTGCGTGGACGCCCGACGATTGCGATGATGCGAATCGCGAGGTGTCCGACGTGCTCGAGTCCATCGCCGTCGAGGCCGTCGCGCAGACGCTCCCAGAGCTTGACCCGCGCTGGGTGACTCTGGCGGACCGACTCGGCGCGCTCACCGAGGTCTACGATGCGATCGAAGACGTCTGCACCCCACGTCGACGGCGGTTCGCACCGGCTGATCTCGACGACGCCGCCGAACGCCTGGCCCGGATCGGTCGCGCGTTGGGCAGCGACGTACTCGACGAGGCCGGCCGCTGGGAGGTGCGCCTCACCACCAGCTTCGTACCGGGCATGGGGGCCGTCTCCGAGCTTGCCGCATTCACGCCCGCCGAAGGTGCTGCAGCGCGGACGGCCCGTTCCGAAGCTCGTGGCTTGCGACGCTTCATGCTTTCGCGGTCGCTGTGTCGCTCGGGCTTCGGCGATCGGCCGCTCGCGGTCGCCGTGTTCGAGCCGGGTTCGCAAACCGCAACGTACTTCGGCTATCTCTACGAAGAGGAGCTGTTCTGCGCGGGACTACCGCTGGAGCTCGTGGCATCGCCAGCACCGCCGACGTCACCGGCGGTTGCCGCACCCTCGGGGCCTGCATCCGCGCCGCCTCCGATGCCTGCTCCACCGCCGCCTCTGAAGCGCTGAACGAGCCGCCACGCGAGGACGCCTGCGAGCGCATAGGTCTCGAACGCGAGCAGGATCAGCAGCAGGTCATACGGCGCGCGGTGGCGAATGCCGCCGAAGAACAGCGCCGCGAGCATCATCAAGGCGATGGGCTGCAGGGCGATCAGGCCCATGCGAGCGCCGCGACGGCCGGGCACGAGGACCCACAGCAGGCCCAGCAGGGACGGCACCATGATCCACTCGCGGTGCATGGCGGTCCACCACGTTGCGACGTTGCGCCACGCTGCCCGGCCCGAGTCCGGCCACGGGATGTTGTGAAACCACAGCAGACTCATGTTGTCCCACGAGTAGCGAAGCTGCCCGCCGAGCTTGGTCTTCTCGTAGCAGCGCCGGATGTACTCGTGGTGCTGGGCTTTGTCGCCGATGTACCCACGGTAGCTGAACGTGTCGCCGAACGCGGGGTTCATCGACAGCGCCGGCTGCACGCGCTCGCGCCGAGCTTTGTCTTGGGCGTTGACCACCTGCAGCAGCGGTGGAGGTCGGAAGTGCACCTTGCCGTGGCCCTTGCCGTCGGGCAGCGACTCGATCTTCGAGTTGTGGCACCGCCCGAACACCAGGTTGAAACTGCCGTTCTCCGAGATGAGCCCGTAGCGACCGGTGTTGTGATGCAGATGAATGGATGCCCCGAGCAGACAGACCGCCAGCGGGATGGCGGACAGCATCAGGTGCGAGAAGCGGATGTTCGACAGCGTTTTTCGCCGGACGATCCAGAACAACCCGACGAGGGCGGCCGAGAGCAGCAGTTGGGGGCGGAACAGCGCGCCCACGCCCGCGAAGGCACCCAAGGCCAGCGCATCGCGACGTCGGCCGTGGTCGGCCATGCGCAGGATGCTGAGCACCGCGCCCACCAAGAAGAAGGTGTAGGGCGGCTCTGAGAGGATGTACCCGCCGAGCGAAAAGTGCGGGTAATAGAAGATGCCGAGCAGTCCGACCGCCGGCGGCACGATTGCAAAGCCGCTCGCACGCCGCGCCACCGCATAGGCCATGGAGACCGTGCTGGCGCCGATGAGCGCATACCAGACGCTCAAGGCGGTATCGGCCGACTCGCCGAAGAGCAGCTTGACCGCGGCCACCATCCAGTGGGTCCCGAATGGAAAGAACGCCGAGTACTCGTGTGGCTTGGGAAACTCGTCGATGAGGCGCTCGGCACGGGCGACGTACCCGTGCATGTCGGAGTAGACGTAGTCGCCCAGCGGATGCACCTCGAGATTCCAGTGCAGCCGGACCGCGAGCGCGCCGAAGAAGATGCACAGCAACCATCGCTCGGACCACATCCACGCCAACAGACGGGCGCGGACCGATCGCGACGGGGCATCGTCGTAGGCGGTCGTGGGAAGAGAGGGAGTCAAGGCTAAGTGCGTAGGACGTAGTGGTATCGCGAGTCGGGGGGGCGCGCCAGTGCGGACGCGCAGGGGTATCATGCTGCGATGGTGAGATGGCGGTGGGGGCTGGGGTTGGTGTTGGCGATCGGGTGCGGCGACGATGCGCCCGGCACGCCCGAGACCGACGCGGGGACCGAGGCGGAGGTGCCGACAAGCACGGGCGTGGCGGAGACCACCACCGGATCGGACACCGAGGTTGCGGACGGCTCGTCGTCCAGCGGCGCGCCACTGGTGTTCTGTGAGGGATCTACGGCACTGGTCTATGACCCGGCGGCCAAGGGCCTCGATGCATTTCCCGACGACGTGTTCACGGTGGAAGCGAAGACTGCCACGGGTCGCCAGCTCAACCTGCAGGTCGGAGAGAACGTCGAGCTCTCGGGCACGATTGGGCTGTTCGCACGGGTCTTCGAACAGGCGAACACCCTCGACGGTTTCGGCACGACGGCTGGTGTCTATTTGCGCTTCGACGGCCCGCTGGATCCGGCCACCCTGCCGACGACGGACGTCGCAGATCCGATGGACGGCGTGGTCATGGTCGACCTCGATGCCGATCAGCCCACGTTCGTGGCGCTCGAGGCCAACCTCGTGGCGGAAAACCCCGGCGAATCTGCAACCACGCTGGTGCTCGAGCCACTCGCGCCGCTGTTGCCGGGGCACCGCTACGGGGTCGCCCTGACGCAGCGGGTGCTGGACCCGAACGGCGGATGCATCACGCCGTCGCCCGCGATGCTCGCCGCGCTGCAGGGCGGCGCCGAACCGCCGGTCGACCGCGTGCAGCCGGGCATCGACGCGCTCATCGGCGTGCTGTCCGACGCTGGATCCATTCGCGGCGCGGAAGACCTCAGCGCGGCCGTCGTCTTCACCACGCAGACGACCGTCGACGAGGCGGTCACGATCGCCGAGGAGATTCGCAGCATTGGCGCACCCACGTTCACGGCCGACGAAGCGGGCTGCGAAGATGTGGAGGCCGGGGCGGTCACACAGGTCTGCCGGGGGGTGCTGGACGTGCTCGACTACACCGGCGAGGACGAAGCGCTCGCCTCGGACCTGTTGGCGCCCGGTGCCTACGAGCTGCCGATGGTCGCGTTCGTGCCGACGGACGGGCAGGGGCCGTTCCCGACGATCGTGTATGGGCACGGGTTGGGTGGCTCACGAGACCAGGCTGCGCTGTTGGCCGACCTCTTCGGCCCCGAGGGGTATGCGGTCGTCGCCGTCGATGCACCCAAGCATGGCGCCCATCCCGACGGTGGCGAGGATTCGGTGCTCGACTTCTTCGGGTTGTCGCTCGACTTTTCCGACCCGCTCGATGCGCTCAAGCTGCGGGACAACTTTCGCCAGGGGTCGTTCGACCGGCTGCAATTGGTCGAGGCGCTCAAGGCCGGCATCGACGTCGATGGTGACGGCCAGACGGACGTCGACGCGCAGAACCTTCACTACCTCGGTGTGAGCCTCGGCGGGATCATGGGACCCGGCGTCGTCGCGTTTGCACCCGAGTTCAAGACCGCCACGTTCGTCGTTCCCGGTGCTCGCTCGACCTCCATCGTTCGCGACGGCGAGAGCTTCTCGTCGCTGCTGGGACTGTTCGCGTCCGCTGCGACCGATGGTGAACTCGCTCGCTTCTTCCCGGTGGTGCAGTCGGTCATCGATCGCGGAGACGCAGGGGTGTACGGGGTGCACGTGCTGCCGGGGACTCGTCTGCCGGGCTTCGATGAATCCGCGCCCTCCGTCCTCGGACAGATGGTCATCGGTGATGACACGGTGCCGAACAGCACCAACCGCTTCTTCACGCGGGCCATGGGGCTGCCGCACGTCGGGGAGGTGTTGCAGCCGATCGGCGTGGTTCCGCAGAAAGCCGAGCTTCCTACTGCTGCCAACCTCGACGGCGAACACACCGCCGGCATGTTTCAGTTCGACATCGTCGAGGGAGGGGGCCCTGCAACACACGGTGGGGTGGTCGTCTCCGAGGTCGGCCAGCTTCAGATGCGGACCTTCGTGGTGAGCAGCGAAGTGGGCGAGCCGATCATCGTCGACCCGTACGTGGAACTCGGCGTCGAGTAGCCGCCGCGCCACGCCGCGCGATATTGTCCCCGCGATGCCGAGACGCGGATGGATGGTAGTTGCAATGCTTGCGGTCGGCTGCGGGTCGGAGTCTCCGCCGCCGCAGGGCTGGGATGCCGATGAGGACGCGTCCACGGCCGCCGACGACTCCACGGGTGGACCCGGGGGTGGGCCGGGGGCGGACGCGACGACCTCGGACGCGACGACTGTGCCGACCGATACCGACGCGGAAGGGTCCTCGACCGGAGACGTCCCGCCCGATGATCCGGGAGACCCCTATTTGCCGCTGCCCGAACCGGCACCGCTCCCAGATGCGGACGTCGCCGCGCTGCAGGGGACGCTCAACGGGATTCTCGACGGTGCCGCACTGGGCTCGGCCACCGTCGGTGCGCTGGTGGTCGACCTCGAGACCGACCAGGTGCTGTATGAACGCAACCCCGACCAGTCGCTGGTGCCCGCATCGAACACGAAGATGTTCACGACCGCCGCGGCGATCGACATCCTCGGGGCGGAGGCGCGCGTCGAGACCGAGGTGTTCGCCGACGCGACACCCGACGCGAGCGGGGTCGTCAGCGGCAATCTCTACCTGATGGGGCGGCTCGACTCATCGTGGTCGACCGACTTCTACGGCTCCTCGCGGGACCCACTCGATCGCATTGCCGAGGGGCTCTACGACGCGGGCGTTCGTTCGGTCAGCGGTGACGTCGTCGCGCATGGCGAGTTCATCTACGGCGGCGCCTCGCTGGGGGTCTACAACGCGGTCGACTACCGAGCGGCCGCCGTCCAACAGTTCCGCAATGCGCTGATCGGGGCGGGCATCTCCATCGGTGGGTCCACGGCGACCAACCCCAGCTTCGATGCGCCCGGGGGAGCTGTATCCTTGTTGACGTGGCGCTCACCGCCGATGAGCTCGCTGGGCGTGCCCGTCAACGTGCGCAGCCACAACGAGTTTGCCGACATGATGCTTCGGCACCTCGGCCTCGCGACCGACGGCGTCGCGACGTACGAGGCCGGGGGCGCGCAGATCGAGGACTGGATGGCTTCGCTGCCGACGAACAACGCCGAGGTATCGTGGAACGACGGGTCGGGTCTGAGCCACAGCAACCGTACGTCTGCGCGCAACATCGTCGACCTGCTACGGTTCATGGAGGGCACGGAGGCGGCGGATCGCTGGATGCGTTCGATGGCGATTGCCGGGGTCCGGGGAACGCTCGCCAGCCGGATGACGGGTTCGAGCACGCTCGGTCGATTCTGGGGAAAGACCGGCACGCTACCGTCGATCGGCGTGGTGTCCCTCAGCGGCATCCTGTTTCACCGCGACGATGGTCGGCGGTACGCGGTCTCGCTGCTCTTCAACGGTGTCCCCAACGTGACGGCCGCGCGTGGGGTGCAGAACGATTTCGTGACCGCGGTTTCGGCAGATCACCACGGTGTCGGCGGGCGCCCCGCGGGGCCCCAGCTGCTGACGACGCGGGGAGCTGCCTCCGACGTGGTAGAGCTGGCATGGACCGAGGTCCCGGGTGCGGACGGCTACGCGGTATGGCTCAGCCCCGATGGAGAGTCGTGGGACCGCAGCGAGGCGCGCCGTGTCGACGACACCAGCTTTCGCGCGGGTGACCTTCCGTACTCGCCAGCATTCGTGCGGGTCAGCGCATTCGTCGAGCAGGCGGGCGCGGTGCACTCGATCCCCTCCACCGTGTTCGGCGCCACGGCGGCGCTGGGAACGGCGCGTTTGCTGGTGGTCGACGGCAACGAGCGCTGGCAGGCCCAGCCCGCTCCCGAGAATCCCCGCGGGGTCGCGCACGGGTTCATCGCCCGCTACGCCGACGCGATGCCAGAGGGCGCGTCGTTCGACACGGTCGCCGCGCGCGAGGTCGCGGACGAGGTCGTCGAGTTGGCCGCGTACGACGCCGTGTTGTGGATGCTTGGTGAGGAAAGCGACGCCAACCTCAGCTTCGATACGCTCGAGCAAGCGGTCGTTGCGAGCTACGTCGACGGCGGCGGCGCGCTGTTCGTGTCCGGTGCGGAGTGGGCGTACGACCTCGGCGCAGTGGGAACCCCGGAGGACGCGGCGTTCCTCGCCGACGTTCTTCACGTCACCTATGTCGGTGACGACGCCTCGACGTGGTGGATGCAGGATGGACGCGGTGCGTTCGCCGATGCGCCGCCGATCGGGTTCAGCACCCGTGATGGCATCGTGGTCGACTTCCCCGATCAGCTCGCAGCTGCGGGCGGTGCAGAGGCGGTTTTGGACTATCGCGGTGGCGCGGGCGGCACCGCGGCCGTGGCGTGGAGCGGCACCGGGCGCACGCTCGTCTTGGGTGTCCCGTTCGAGGCGATCGAAGGGCTAGACGACCGTCAGTGGTTCATGGCGCGGGCCCTCAAGTTCCTTCAGCCGTAACGACGAATCGGTCCGCGACGTGGGCCACGCATGACATCGCGGCGGTGTCGAGCATCGTTGCGCGCCCCGTCATCGGGCTGATATCCCGGTCGTCATGCTTCGCGTGCGTCCGCTCTGGGGTCTCGCTCTGCTCACCGCTGTATCCACTGGGTGGGGGTGCCGAACGGGTTCCGACACCGCGTCGCCGACTTCGCCCGCTTCGCCGGGCAAGCAGGCTCAGGTCGACTCTGCCGCGCCCTCGGCCGCGGCCATCCTCGAGGCGTCCGACCTGCCTGCACCGTTGGCCACGCCGCTGAAGGACGACGCGATGGGCGTCAGCGTGCACCGGCTGAGCAACGGGATGACCGTGTACGTCAGCACCGACCGTCAGAAGCCTCGCATCACCGCGTGGATCGGCGTGCGAGCGGGTAGCCGCATGGATCCGGCGCAGTCGACCGGTCTCGCGCACTACCTCGAACACATGCTCTTCAAGGGCACCGACGAGTTCGGCACGCTCGACATGGCTGCCGAGCAGCCGCACATCGACGCCGTGGCGAACCTCTACGACCAGCTGCGGGCAACCCAGGCGCCGGCCGAGCGCGCCGCCATCTTGACGGAGATCGATGCGCAGACCCAGGCGCAGGCCAAGTACGCCATTCCCAACGAGATCGACCGGATGTACGCGAGCCTCGGGGTCGAGGGCGTCAACGCATTCACCAGCGACGAGCAGACGGTCTACATCGGCGACTTGCCCAGCAACCGTCTCTCTCAGTGGGCGGCCATCGAGGCCGAGCGCTACACCGACCCTGTTTATCGCTTGTTCTTGCCCGAGCTCGAGGCGGTCTACGAGGAAAAAAACCTCTCGCTCGACCGCCCGATCACGCGGGTGTGGGACGCGATGCTGGGCAACCTATACCCTGAGCACCCCTACGGTACGCAGACGACGATCGGGTCGGTCGAGCACCTCAAGACGCCCGCATACGGCGATATGGCTGCCTACTTCGAGCGTTGGTATGCGCCGAACAACATGGCGATCGTGCTTGCGGGTGACATCGATGCCGAGGCGGCGGTTCCGGTCCTGGAGGCGGCGTTCGGGCACCTGAAGCCCAAGTCGGTCCCCACGCCCGAGCCCGGCGCGCTGCCGCCGGTCAAAGGTCGGCGGTTTGCCGAAGTGGTCGGCGATGGAGAGCCATCGGTGTGGCTTGCGTGGCACTCGGCCCCCGTTGGCCACCCGGACGAGGCCGCACTCATCGTGCTCGACCGCGTCCTCGACGATGCGAGCGTGGGCCTGCTCAACACCCGTCTGGAGCTTACGCAGAGGGTCCCGTGGGCTTCGTCGGGGAACAGCGCGATGATCGAGTCGGGCTACTTCCAGGCGATCGCGCAAGCCCGTGAAGGACAGTCGCTCGACGAGGTCGAGGGCATGCTGCGCGGCGTGCTCGAGGAGCTCAAGGCCGGTGCCTTTACGGACGCAGACGTCGCTGCAGCCAAGCTGCACTGGAGCATCGACCGCAAGCAGTCGCTCGAGAGTCCCGACGCCCGGGCGTCGCGGATGATGGACGCATTCATCGAGCACCGCGCGTGGTCCGACGTGGTGGCGCTCGATTCGAAGGTGGCCGCCGTCACGCGCGAAGACGTCATCCGGGTCGCCAAGGCGTACTTGGGCGACGACTACGTCGCGGTGTTCAAGCGCAAGGGCTCGATGGACGTGCCCAAGCTGACCAAGCCGAGCATCACCCCGGTTCCGATCGACGCGGGCCGGCAGAGCACGTTCGCGGCCGACATTGCGGCGATGCAGGTGGACCCACTGCAGCCCGTGTGGGCGAAGGAGGGCACGCACTACGCCCGTCGCGCGCTGCCGAACGGCGAACTCATTGCGGTTCGCAACGAGCGCAATGACCTCTTCCGGGTCTCCATCGAGATCGATCGAGGCTACCGTAAAGCACCGCTGTTGTGCCATGCGCTGGAGCTGTTCGAACTCAGCGGGCGAGGGGATGCGTCGGCCGAGGCTCTGCAGAAGGAGCTGTATGCCCTGGGGTCTTCGGTGTGGACCTCGTGCGACGCCGAGAACAGCTCGGTCGAGATCGCGGGCGTCGACGAGAACCTCGAAGCTACGATCGCGCTGGTCGATCGATGGCTTGCCGACCCGAGCTTCACCAAAGAGCTGCAGGGCAAGCTGCTCGACAACACGCTCAGCGAGCGGGCGGACCAGCTCGAACAGGACGCGTACCTCACGGCAGCGCTCGATGCCTACGCGAAGTACGGCGAGGCCTCGGCGTGGTTGCGGGCGCCCTCCAACGCCGCGCTGGCCAAGGCCAAGCCCGCGGCACTTCGGCGGCTGATGACCACCGTGCTCGACTACCGAGGGCGCACGCTGTACTTCGGGCCCCGCGCTGCCGACGAGGCTGCGGCTGCCCTGCGCCGGGAGAAGACCTCCAAGGGGCGGGCGAAGTTCATCGATCCGGGCCCGGTCTGGACGCGGGCCTTCCGGCCCGTGAAGACGCCCACCGTCTTCGTGCTCGACAAGAAGAGCGCCAAGGCGAGCGTTCGCTTCGCGTATCCGCAGCCTCCGCTGGAGCGCGACGCGCGACCGCTCGCGCGTCTGTACACGCAGGTCCTCAGCGGAAACATGAGCGCGCTGGTGTTTCAGGAACTGCGGGAGTCGACGGGACTGGCCTACAGTGCGTCAGCGCGAGTCAGCGCTGGCCGTACGCCCAAGGACGCCTCGGCGCTGTTCGGCGTGCTCAACACGCAGGCCGACAAGACGCCCGAGGCGGTCACCCGGTTCCTCGGGCTGCTCGAACGCACGGACCTTCCGCAGGCACGCATCGATGAAGCCAAGGAGTCGCTCGACCACGAGTTCCGCTCTAGCCGCATCGACCCGCGCTGGCTCGGCTACAACGTCGTGGCATGGAGCGACATGGGCGAGCCCGACGACCCGCGGCCGCGGGCCTGGGCGCGCATTCAGGCCGCCGACGCCGAAGCGCTCGCGGCCTTTGCGGGCGGCTGGACCGACGCCCCCGTGTTGTTCGCAATCGTCGGCGACCGCGACCGCATTGGCTTGGATGCGCTGCGCAAGGTCGGGACGGTTCGCGAGGTGAAGGCTGAAACACTCTTCGGGTACGGACCGTTCCCCGCGCGGTAGGTCCGCGATGCTCCGTCTGTCTCCGCTCGTCTCCGCTCCCTTCGTCTTGCTCGCCGCGTGCAGCAGCAACCAGTCCTCCGGCGCACCGCAAAGCGCCGAAGCGACCGCAGCAACACCGGCCTCCACGGGCGAGCCTAGCCCTCCCGCGACCACCGATGCGGCGCCGAGTCCGGACGATGGCAGCACCAGCATCGACGCCGGGGGGAGCTCCGGATCCGCGGTTGCGTGCTCGGGCCCCGCGAGCGTCGTGTCGTTCACGACCAGCGACGGGGTCGCGCTGGAGGCCGACTTCGTGCCGTCGGGACAGGCCACGGGGAAAGCTGCGGTGCTGCTGCACATGATCCCGCCGAGCAACGACCGGACGAACTACCCGCCGGCGTTCATCGAAGCGCTTACCGGGGCCGGCTACACGGTGCTCAACGTGGATCGGCGCGGGGCCGGAGGATCGAAGGGAGACCCTCGAGCCGCGTATGAGGGCCCGAACGGTCGGCTGGACGCCGTTGCGGCGATGTCGTTCCTCGCGTCGTCGCACTGCGCGCTCGAGGCCCGGAACACCGTCATCGTCGGCGCCTCGAACGGAACCACCACCGCGCTCGATCATGCGGTCACGGCCGAGGCCTCGGACCGGCCGCTGGCCCTCGTGTTCCTCAGCCCTGGTGGTTACACCGAGAACCAGAACGCCGTGGTCGATCACGCGGACGTGCTGTCGAGCATGCCGGTGTTTCTCGGCTACCCCGATGGCGAGCGCGCGTGGCCGGAAGGCGTTCGGGGGCTGGCAGGCGACGCCTGGGTCTTCGAACAGTACGATGGAGGCAGCCACGGGTCGCGGCTCTTCTCGAGCAGCCCCACGGTCACGGACGACATTTTGCAGTTTCTCTCGACCCACGGCTGAGGCCGACGCGTCACGCGGCGTTTGCTACGCTTCCCCGCGCCCGACCCCTCCGCCGTGGGCGACCCGTGCGGTTTTTCCCACGAGTCCTCGCCATCGCGGCCAACCGGCGACACGGTGGACGCATGAAGTGCCGCTGCGTCATGGTCGCGTTCGGGATGTGGATCGGGTGTCAGGCCGAGGCGGAGGACGACCGTTCTGGGGTTGGAACGGAGGCTGCTTCGACCGGCGCGGAGGCGGAGTCGTCAGATGAGACCCCCGGCGCGGGGGCGTCGACCACCGGTACGGGGAACCCCGCGTCTGCAGGCGGGGGTTCCACCGGGGGCGGTGTCTCCCCGGCGGATGCTGGGGCTGACGGGAGCAGCGACGGCTCGGGGAGCGGTGAGGACGAGGTCGGCAACCTCGACGACTACTCGGACGAATTCGACGACCCGGCCGCCAGCGCCGCGCGATGGTCGTTCCGACACGAGGTCGAGGGCGAAGCCGCGCAGTTCGCCGAGTTCACCTTTGGCAGCGCCGAGGATGACCGCGCCCGCATGGTCCCGACGCGCGGCGGTTGGTACGGAGCGTTCAAGGGCCCCTATGTGTTCCAGCGGGTGCAAGGGAACTTCATGATGGAGGCCCACGTCGTGGCGCACCGTCGCGGCGACGACGGGGTCGCTCCCCTGCAGCCGTACAACTCGGCGGGACCGTTGATCCGCAATCCGTCGGACGCACCCGGCGGGGAAAACTGGGTCCTGCACCATCTGGGCATGCATGACCCCGAGGGGGACGGGGTCGGCGTCGAGCGCAAGATCACGCGCGACTCCAACTCCCAGCTCACCCTGACCGCAAACGAGTTCCGCGGGCGCATCCGGATCTGCAGGGTGGGTGGCCAGATCATGCTCACGCGCCAGCTCGACGACGAGGCCGCGTTGTCCGTCTCTGCCGAGTACGACCTCGAGCTCGACGATGAGGTGCAGGCCGGCTTCTCGCTCACCGCGTGGAACTCTCGCGGGACCGAGCCGGATCTCTCCTTCGACGGCGACGTGGTGGGCGTGTGGGATTACGTCCGCTATGCGCGGATCGACGACCTGTCCGCGTGTCTCGACGATTGACGTCGCTCAGGAGCCCGGCAGCAGGTCTTCGCACGGCACTCCATCGAGGCAGTCGGTACACACCGACAGCTGGCCGCGGACGGTGATCGGCTGCATCGCGCCCTGACCTTGCCCGACGAAGTCCTCGGGTTGTTCGGTCGCCGCGACGCCTTCGCATCGGGCTGAGCGCAAGGTTGCCGTATAGCCGCCCGCGAGTACGGCCGGCGGGGCGGGGGGCTGGTTGAAGCCACCCCGGAATACCCAGGGCGTCTGTGTAGGGTCGACACCGTCGTCGACGAAGACGACCGCGTCGTCGGTGTCGACCTCGCTGCTGCACAGCGGGTTCTCCGACGAGAGTCCAGCCTGCTCGTTGCGCAGCAGCAGCCGCGTCCAGCGGTCGGCGGGGGCATCGAGTGTGATGTCGGCGGGCGAGCCCGCACCCGAGTCCACGGTGAGCGTTCCGAACGGCGGCTGCGCGGCCAGGCAGGGGCACGCTGTCGTTTCCCACGCGGCGTCTCGGCATGCCTGGACGTCGACGTCGCTACAGGTGGGGACCTCTCGCAGTTCGTCCGCGAGCGAGATCCAGGCTTGCCCCGCGCCGAGTCGGACCGTCGCCGACCCCGGCAGGTCTCGAATGCAGACGTTGCCGCGGTTTTGGTAGTCGGGGTCGACGCTGTCGTCTTCGGTGACGATGTCGAGCGTGTAGACGTAGGCGTGGGGCAGGGTGACGCGGACGTCAGCACCGCTGCGCGAGGGCTGAACTTGACCGTCGTAGTAGATCCGCAGCTGGCAGCCGTCCCGCCACGGTGCGAGTCCGGCGTCGTCGATGCAGTCGTCGGCCGGGTCCATTTGATCCGGTCGTTGAGGATTCGCCCCTCCGACGTAGGCCCACGGCTGCAGGCGGTCGAAGTCGTCGCTCGCTTCGGCGGCTGAGCCCGCCGAGGTGAACCGCCGTAGCTCGACCGTGATGCGGTCGGTGTCGGCATAGCGCACGGTGACGTCACCACGATTGACGAAGTTCTCCATCACCTCCGTGCCGCCAATGCGAACCGCGGTCACGGACCCGTCCGTAGGCATCGGTTGGTCGACGACCGTTCTCCACGCGTCCCGCATCGGTCCGGGCCCCTCGAAGCCGGACGGAGCGTCTGGACCGTCCGTGTCCGCATCCGAAGGCTCGGGGCCCTCGTCGGGGCAGCCGAGCAGGGGGACGACGAGCGGAAGAAGAAGACAGGTGCGGTGAGCCATCGGCGCCTTCACCGTAGGCGTGCGTCTGAATGGACGCCGGTCCCATGGGCTCGATTGCCACGTGCACGGGATCGTTCACCGGGCAAGGCGGCGTACGAACCGGTCGACCACGATGAACGCGAGCACCATCGTAAGGCCCAGCGTGGCCGCGCGTTCGAGCTGCCAGAATCCCACGGCGGTGTGAAACGCATCTCCAATCCCGCCCGCGCCGACGATACCCAGCGTGAAGGCGGTTCGCAGGTGTGACTCGCCCTGAAGGGCTGCGTGGGTCCCCAAGGTCGTGTGCAGGCGAGGCACGGCGTCGTACGCCAGCCAGGCTGCGCCAAAACCCGGTCCCGTTCGCGGCGCAGGCATGCGAGCGTCATCGAGCGCCTCGGTGAACAAGCGAATGAGCACACCGATGCCGTGCACGGACAGGGCGAGCAGCGCCGGAAGGGTGCCCATGCGCAGGGCGGCCGCGAACAGCAGCAGCCACGCGACCTCGGGGACGGCGCGGAGCAGCAGGGCGCTCGAGCGCACCGCGACGGCGATGAGGAGTGCTGGCGCGGATGGGTCCGCAGCAGGGCCGCGGGCGCGCGTTCGGATGACGCGGCTCGTCCACGGCAGGACGCCGAGCGCGACCGCGGATGCGATGAGCGTGCTGAGAAACGCGAGGCTCAGCGGCGCGCCGAGGCCGGTGACCGCCGCGCGCATGGTGGATTGCGAGAGCTCCGGCTGCAGCAGCCGCGCCACGGTCTGCACCATGAACCCGGGGTCGACCGCCCGAAGATGGAGCACCACGTTGCGCAGCGCCGGCAGCAGCACGAGTCCGGCAAGCAGCACCAACGCGAAGGCTGGGTGGACCAGGCTTCGGCGGTGCAGGGCCCGGATGCGCAGCAGCGTGGAGCCGGCGTCGGCGCTCGCCGTCACGGCGACCAGGGCGAGCAGCAGCGTCGCGACTCGGTCCATCCGTCCGTAGCCGAGTTCTTCGAAGAGCTCCGCGCCCAGCCCTCCGCCGCCGACGATGCCGATCACCGAGGCGTTGCGCATCGAGCACTCGAGGCGAGCGAGTGCGTAGCTCCAGCCCGCGGCGCGAATGTGGGGCAGGCGACCGTAGATGACCCGCACCACGGCCGACGCACCCGAGGCTTCGAGGACCGCAACGCTGCGGGACGGCACATCGTCGAGCAGGCGGGTGAAGGCGCGGCCCAAGATGCCTGCGACGCTCACGGCGATCGCCAGCGTTCCGGTCACGGCGCCCGGCCCGAGCACGATGAGAATCGCAAGCGCCCACGCGAAGTCGGGCAGGGCCCGGATGGCGTCCATGCCCATGCGGAGGGTGCTGCCCAGCGCGCGATGAATCGGGCTCGGGCGGCTGACGGCGGTGGTGGACGCTGCTGCGATGGCCAGCAACAATCCGAGCATGCCCCCGCCGGCGGTTCCGACGACCGCGATGGCGACGGTGTCGAGGGCCAGGCCGCTCGCGCGTCCGAGCGCCTGCGTGGAAAGGTCGGGGCGCGCCAGACCTTCGGTCAGCGAGGCGATGGCATGGGCGGCTTCGCTCGGGTCGAATGCCCGCAGCGTGGCGTGCAGGTCCAGCGCGAGGGCGGCGACCACGACCGCCAGCGCGAGGCCCAGCGCGCCTCTCACCGTCCTGCCTCGTACAGCTCCGCGAGCGTGTCTGCGTCGACGTCGCGGGGCGGACGACGCCACGCCAGGCGCCCCGCTCGCAGCGCCCAGACTTCGTCGAAGTCCGCTTCGAGCAGTTCGAGGTCGTGCAGCGCGACCAACACGGTCGCGTCATCGCGCCGGACCAGCCGAAGCAGCAGGTCGAGCGCTTCGCGGCGTCGCCTGGGGTCGAGGCCGGCGGTGGGCTCGTCGGCGAGCCACAGGGCGGGCGCTTGGAGCAGCAGCCGAGCCAGGGCGACACGCTTGCGTTCTCCACCGGAGAGCTCATCGGGCCAGGCGTGGAGGCGGTCGCCCAGCTCGACCGCCTCCAGGGCCTGTCGAGCAGCTTCGACGTCGGCGGCGGCGGGGCGGAACCGTGACCACAGCGCCCGCGCGGTCGACCACAGCGCCAGCTTGCCGGCCAGGACGTTGTGGAGGACGGACAGGCCGGGCGTGAGGCTGTCTCCTTGGGGCAGAAGGCCGATGCGGCCCCGTGCCGTTCGATACGCCGCACCGCGGAGCTGGGCGACGGGCTCGCCGAGGGTATGGACCCTGCCCGAGGAAGGGGCCAGCGTGCCCGCGACGAGGCTGAGCACCGTGCTCTTGCCAGCGCCCGAAGGGCCGATGAGTGCAACCGCGGTGCCTCGGCGCACCGAGACGCTCAGATCTGCGACGCCACGCCCGTCACCATAGGCGACGCTGGCCTGCTGCAGCGTCGCGGCCTCGTTCACGTGGGCGTGCCTTCGGTGTCGAGCGCCTCGAGCACCGTCCGAATGCCGTCCCATGCCGCTGGATCGACCTGGACGAAGCGCTTGGCCGAGAATGCGGAGAGCACCTTGGCCTGCGCTTCGTCGGCGCCGTCGAGGGCGGTGAGGGCGGTCTGTAGCGCCTCAGCCTGTGCTTGGGGCATGCGGGCGTTCGCGACGAGGCAGTAGTCGACGTACTCTGGCGTGACCGCGATGACGGGGGCTTCCTGCTTCAGCGTGATGTCGGCGTTTTCCCAGGTCGCGAAGTTCAACACGCCGAAGTCGACGACGCGTGCCGCGACAGCGCGCAGCGTGGCCGCGTGGCCGCCCTTGAGCTGATAGATGGGCCCGCCATCAAAGGTGGCTTCGGGGTCGACGCCTGCCTGCGTGAAGAAGGAGCGGGGCATCACGTGGCCCGAGGTTGAGTTCTTCGCTCCAAAGCTGAATCGTTTGCCCTTCAGGGCGGGGGCGAGGGCCCGCAGCGCGTCGACCGTGCCCGGCACGCGATCTCGCAGCGGCGTCAGGCCAGCCTCTTCGGCCGCGTGCCGGTTGGCCACCAGGTAGCTCTTGAAGTGAAGGTCGCGTTCGCGAGCCGCGATGAAGTGGACGCCGCCGGGCGTGCGACGCTCGGCCTGCACGGTGGTCACGCCGCCGAGCCACGCAAAGTCGATCGACCCGCTCGCGAGCGAGGTGACGGCGGCCGTGTAGTCCGGCACGTGCACGTACTCGACCGGCGTCTTCAAGGCAGCACGGAGGTATGTCGCAACCGCGTCATAGCCTTCTTTGAGGGCACGCTTGTCGGCGTCGGGAATCCCCGAAAAGCGCAGGGGAGGGGTCCCCGCGGGACAGCCGAGACTCCACAGGGGCGTGGAGGCGAGGGCAGCGAGCAGATCTCGACGGCGCATGGGAGGCGGACCATAGCAGTCGATGGCCCCTCGAACGGGTCATCGGAATCGTCGATGTGTGATGCTCCCCCGATTCAACTTTTCGAATTCTGCGCCCCAGACGGTGCTGTGCGGCCGGCCGCACCGGCGGTTGAACGCGCGGATCAGACGTTGGTACGAGCGGCCGCTCTAGGGTTCTCATGCTTCCCATTTTGCTCGCGACCGCGTCCGTGTTGGTCGGAGGAGCACCGCAGGCCGGTGAAAACGACGGCGTCGACTGCACTACGCTCCCCAATCCGGTCTACTTCCCCGCCACAACGCTCCTCGAGTCGCTTCTCGCGGAACTCTCTCCCACGCTCGCCGATCCCGAGGTCATGGGCGACGATGCGATGACCATCGTGCACTTCCCGCTGTCCTCGTGCATCACGTACGACATTCAGCGGGAGCAGATGCCGCTGTCTGGCACGGCGATCTACTACACGCCCGATGGCACGCAGGGCACCTGCAACATTCCCACCGACGTGGAGATCCGCTCGGACCTCTCGGCGATGGACGTGGGTGGCGCAACCTGCCTTGGCGGTGAAACCCCGCCGGACACGCTGGTCGAAGTGCCCAGCTACGTCGAGACGCTGGGCTTCGTCGTCCCGCGCAACTCCTCGCAGCTGGCCATCACCGCGACCGAAGCCTACTACATGCTCAAGTTCGGCGGAGAAGCCGAGCGCGAGGTCGAGCCGTGGACGGACCCGAACTTCGTGCTGGTCCGAAACCCGGGCTCGAGCACTCAGCTGACGATCGGTGCCAACGTCGGCATCGCCGGCACGATGTGGAACGGCGCGCTGACGGGCCACCAGGGCAGCAGCGACGTTCGTGACGCCGTCATCGCCGAGAACAGCACCGGCAACGCCGAGAAGACGATCGGCATCCTCAACAGCAGCAAGTGGGAAGCCGCGTTTGAGGAGCTGCGCGTGCTTGCCTTCCAGCCGTTCAACGGCTGCATCGGTGCGCTGTACCCCGACTCCACGTCGACGTCTCGCGACAAGCGGAACGTTCGCGACGGTCACTACCCGATCTGGACCAACCTGCGCTTCATCCTTCGCGTCGACGATGCCGGTACGGTCGTCACCGACAACGGTGAGGACGCGGCCGCGCGCGCTGAGCTGTTCGTCGACCTGATGACCGGTGACGCCGAAGTCGCCGGACTCGACGTTGCGGGCGCCGTCATCGGCGTCGGCAACATCCCCAGCTGCGCCATGCACGTCGGCCGTCAGGTGGACGGCGGTCCGATCGAGCCGTTCGAACACCCTGCGCCGTGTGACTGCTTCTTCCTCGAGGAGAACGGGGTCGCCAGCGGCTGCGAGCCGTGTGACCCCGGTGATGACTGCGGCGGTGGCGAATGTCGCCAAGGCTTCTGCGAACCCCGCTGACTCGGAGAACCGCAATGACGAAACGACTTTCGATGCTGGCCCTGTGCGGGCTGCTCAGCACCGGTCTGACCGGATGTGACGACGACACCACCGAGGCGGAAACCGACGCGGCCGACACCGACGCCGGCGAAACTGCGGCGGATGACATGTGTGACCCGATCGGGGCCAACCCTGCACAAGGCAACCTGTTCAACGCGCCGGTCGAGGCGGACGTCGAGGTGATCGACAAGCCGCCGACCCACCCCGGCGAGCCTGGTCCCACCGACCTGCCGTAGGGGCGATGCGTCGTCGCGGGGTTGCGTTCGCCATCGCGCTCGGAGTCCTCGCGACTTCGAGCCGCGCCTTCGCGGCACCCGCGGTCGACGAGGTTGATGACGTCGACGAGATTGATGACGTCGACGAGATTGATGACGTCGACGAGATTGATGACGTCGACGAGATTGATGACGTCGACGAAGTTGACGACGTCGACGAGGCTGATGACGTCGATGCTGTCGACGAGTCGGCGGTCGTCGACGCATCTGCCACGGCGCCGATGGCCGATGTCGCCGCCGAGACGACCCTGCGGGTCGAAGACGTCGAAGCACCCGAGGCGACGGTGCCCACCGAGGCGCCGCCTCTCGCACGACTGCCGCGGCCCGCGTTCGGGATTTTCGGCCTGGTCCAGGTCGACTTTCTGAACCGACAGCGATCCAGCGATCAGCTCTCCGACGGCTCGGGGGCGCCGCTGAACGAAGACGGCTTCGCGCTGACCCGCGGACGCGTTGGAGCAGCGGCCGACTGGCGCTATGTGGGCGTGCGCGGCGTGGTGGAGTTCTTCGAAGACGGTGGCAGCGCGGTCGCGCCGCTGACCGCAGACGTGCACGCCCAGCTCCCGCGCGGAGGCGACGAGCCGCCGTGGATGAAGGTCTCAGCCGGACTGGTTCGCGTGCCGTTCGGTTTCGAACTCTACGGCGAGACCGACGGCGAGCGCTTCTTCGCGGAGCGCACGATGGTGTCGGAGGCGCTCGTGCCCGGGGTCTTCGACGTCGGCGCATCGGTGTCTGGCAACGTGTGGGCGCTGCACTGGATCGCCGGCGTCTACAACGGACAGCCGCGGGGCGCTGCCGGCTACGGGCTGCGTGACCCCAACCGCGCCAAGGACTACGCCGGCCGCTTGCATCTGCGCGGCGACCTGTTCCGCTGGCTCGAGGGGGCGGTCGGCTTTTCGTTCTTGCGGGGCACGGGTTTCAGTGCCGGCACGCCGCCAACCAAGGACGACTTCGAGTGGGTCGACCTCAACGAGGACGGCCGCGTCACGCTCGCTGAGCTGATCCCGGTGCCCGGCACCGCCGGCCGGCCGTCGGAGAACTTCGAGCGCTGGGCCCTGGGCGCGGACGTGCAGCTACACAGTGAGCTGCCGGTGCTGGGTCCGCTGATGGTCTACGGGGAGTTCGCGTACCTGCAGAACATGGATCGCGGGGTGGCGATCGCCGACCCGGTCCTGCTCGGCCGCGATCTCCGTGGGCTGGGCTGGTATGCCGGGCTGCACCAATCGCTTACCCGGCATGCGGGCGCGGGCGTGCGTTACGACGCCTACTACCCGCAGCTCGACGAACTCGAGCCGTACGATGGCACCGTCGTGGTCACGCGGCGTCGCTTTCAGAGCCTGACCGCTTCGGCGGCGGGCGTGTTCCGGCACGGGCCGAACCTTCGGGCCCGCTTGCTGGTGGAGTACGTGCGTTCGATCGACAACGACCTGGGGCGCGACGCGAACGGTCGCCCTACGCGGCTCGACGACGATACGCTTCGCATTCGAGCGGAGGTGAAGTTCTGATGCGCAGGCTGCTGCTCGCGTTGCTGCTCGCCGCTGGCTGCGAAGCCAGCCCTTCGTCGGCCGAGCTCGGGCTCGAGCTGCAGCTTCGGGTGTTCGAGGCTCAGCTGCAGCGAGGCGAGCTGCTCGAGCCGCGGGGCGGTCCGGACGTGACGCAGGTGCTCACGCCGCAGCTCGGCGTGCGGCGCGGAGAGGCCACCGTGAAGCTCGGTGGGCGTCTTGGGGTCGGCGGCGTGTCGTTGCTAGTCCACGCAGTCGGTGATGACGACCACTGGCAGGTCGCGCCCAATGGCTTCGACTTCGTCATCTCCGACGAGCTGCTCTGGGACGCGCAGCTCGAGTTCTCCCACGCCATCGCAACGCCGCAGCTTCAGGTCGAGCTGCAGGCGGTGGACGTAGCCGGGCGCCCCGGCGCCGTCTCGACCACGACGTTCGATTTGCTCGACGACGTGCCGCCCTCGCAGCTGTTGGTGTCTCTGGGCTGGGACGCGCCCGTCGATCTGGACTTGCACGTCGAGCTGCCTGGAGGCGTGGTGGTGGGTCCCAAGAACACCAACGCGTTCGAGCCCGTGCCCGGGATGATCACGCCGCCCGACGGCGCAACCCTGGGTGGCTACCATGACTTCGACTCGAACCAGCAGTGCGGGCTGGACCTGCGCAACCGCGAGAACGTGGTCTGGCAGGTGACGCCGCCGCCGGGCCGCTACCGGGTCTACGCCGAACTCTACTCGATCTGTGATGCGGCGTCGGTCAACTTCGAGGCGACCGTCCAGCTGGGCGAAGAACGACTGGAGCGCGCCACGGGCACGATGTACGCCTTTGACGCGCGCACCCACGCCCGCGATACGGACGCTCCGGGGCTGCTCGTCGTAGAGTTCGAGGTGCCGTGAAGCTTTGGGCGGGCATCGGGACGCTGGTGGTCCACGCGGCGGCGCTGGCGGGGCTGGTGGTTGTGGACGTTCCGAAGGACCCCCTCGAAGACCTCGAGGTCCGGGCGATCGAGCTGATCGATCTGCCAAGCGACATGCCCGTGGAACCGGAGCCTGAGCCCGCGCCGGAACCCGAGCCTGAGCCCGCCCCTGAGCCTG
>CAYSPB010000055.1:11685-27136 GCA_964432695.1 uncultured Nannocystaceae bacterium | reverse complement strand
TCACGCGGGTTACCGACGGCGGGGATGCTAATTCGTCTGCCCCCGACTCTCCTTCCGCATCACGGGGCGGTATGCCTGCTGCAGACAGGTCTGCATCGAGCGCATCGAACTCGGCCTGCAAGTCCGCGAGCGTCGCATCGACGTCGCCAGCGCCGTCGCCCGGCATCACAGAGGCGTCCGCGGCCGCTTCGGGCGCCATCGTCCCTGTGGCGGCACTCTTCGCACATCCGGTCGCCAGGAGCACCGCGACCATCCACGACTGCCGAGCCCGCGTCATGGGGACCCTCCCAGCTCTCGCTCGAGCAAAACCCCGTTGATCTCCAGCGCCTTCTCGTAGGCTGCAAGGGCCTCGTCATCGCGGCCTTCGGCTTCGTAAAGCTCCCCCTGGAGCGCGTACAGCCGGGCCGTGAACGGGTTGGCATCGACGTCGTCCTCGCCGAGACCTTCGTCGACGATCGAAAGCAGGTCGGCGACGGGCTTGGCGTCGACCTCGGGGTAGTCGAGGCGGAGACGGACCAGGCGGCCGTAGACGTCATGGCGCAGCGCAACCGCCACGTCATTGGACCGAGCGAGGTCCGCATCGCTCTCCGGCCATGGTCCCGTGCGCAGGGACTCGAGCGATGCGATCGCCCCGGCAATGTCGCCACGGTCGATCTTGAGATCGACGGCGCGGTGCTCGACCTCGAGCTTCTGCCCGAGCGCCACGAGCACGCCTGGCCGCGCGGGGGCGATGCGGTCGGCCTGCGCGAGCCCCACGAACATCAGCCCCGCGCCAAGGACGAGCCCCGCCCCGACCAGACCGAGGCGTTGGGTCCAAGGTCGGGCCGTCATGGCGCACCTCCTGCGGTACCGGGCGTGGCGATCGACGCGAGCAACTCGGTGCGCAGGGCGCCTCGGCCTGCCGCGACATCACCATCGATCTGCGCGCGCGCGGCCGGCTCGAGCAGATCGAACTGGGTCTGCAGGGTCGCGGACAGGCTCGGGTCGAGCGCGGACGCCTGAGCAACCGCGTCGTTCTGGGGCGGTAGAAGCGGTCCGTCGGCGGGCTTGACCGCGAAGAACACGACGGCGGCCGCGGCCGAGGCCACCGCGACGCCCACGCCCACGCGCCAGTCCAACAGGCGCTGCCACCACGCGGTGAAGCCCCCCTGCTCGGCGATCTCCGGCTCGAGTTCTGCCCACACTGCATCGAGCGCGTCTGGCTGCAGCGGTTCGGGTCCGCGGGCATGGCGGAGCAGTTGGAGCACGGCCAGCTCGGACTCCACCGAGCCCCGTTCGCCCTCCGCGGCCTGCCCCGCGCGAAGTGCGTCTTCCCACTGAGGGTCCAAGACCCCCGGTTTTTCGTCACTCATGACCGTTCTCGCCTCTCTTCGGCTCCCGGAACGCCCGCCGTGGGCTTCACCTTACGGCAATCCTTTACTCTCGCGTCGACCCTCGGCGTTGGCGCCATCATCGCAACTCCAGGTGCAAGGACACGCCCTGCTTCGCGCAGGCGGCCCGAAACGCTTTACACGCCCGAAACAAAATCACGTCGAGCGTGCCGATCTTCACGTCGAGTTCCGTGGCGCAGCTCTCCCGGTCGCGGTCGTCGAGCAAGCGCATGCGAAGCACGACCGCGTAGCGCGGGTTCATCGTCTCGAGCACCGCCTCGATCTGGCCGCGCAGCTGCGCCCGCCGGACCTCTTCCTCCCCGGCGGTCGTCGGCGGCGGCGGACCGCCGAGCGCTTCGACATGCTCGTGGAACGATCCGCGCAGGCGCTGCCGCCGACCCGACGCACGCAGGAGATCGCGGGCCTTGTTCTTGGCGAGCGTTTTGAGCCACCCGTAGATGCTCGGCTCCCGCCACCCGTAACTCGGCAGCGCGCGGTGAGCCGCCATGAACGTCTCGCGCAGGCAGTCGTGGGCATCGTCGCGGTCGCCGAGCATCGGCACGAGCACGTAGCTGTACAGCGTGGGCGCGTAGTGCCGATAGAGCCGCTCGAATGCCCGGCGGTCGCCTCGTTGGGCCCGCTCGACGATCGATCGCTCCTTGGGAAGCGCCTGGGGGCGGGCACTCACGCACGAGCAGGGTAGCGCGAAGTCGGTGCTCTCATCCAAGCTGTCCCTCATGCCGCGCCTGGACCTGCTGGTGGCCCGCAACACGCCATACTCGCGGCGTCAGGTGACGCGGATGTTCAAGGCCGGTCGGATCTGTGATCCGCAGGGCGAGCGTCTGCAGCCCAAAGTCAACGTGCCGCCCAGCGAGCTCCCGCGCACCATCGTGGTCGACGACGCGCCCGTCCAGCTTCGAATGCGCTACGACCTCGTGCTCAACAAGCCGCTCGGCGTGGTCACTGCACACGAGGATGCCCGGCACCCCACCGCCTACGCGCTCCTGCGCGACGCTCCCCTGTTCGACGAGCTGCGCGCGGTCGGTCGACTCGACAAGGAAACCTCAGGCCTGTTGATGTGGACGACCGACGGCACGCTGCTGCACCGCATTACGCATCCGCGCTACGCCGTGCCCCGGACCTATCACGTCGCCCTCGCGCGGCCGTGGTCTCCCCCGCCCGCGCAGCTCGTGCTCGACGATGGGTACGTCCCCGACATCGTCGAGTTGACCGAACGAGACCCGGCGTCGCTGCACCCGGCCCTGCATCGTCCCGACGACGCACAGGCGTTCGCGAGCATCACGATCACCACCGGTCGCTTTCACGAGGTTCGCCGCATCTTCGCCGCGCTGCAGTCGCATGTGGTGGGGCTGGCGCGCGTCCGGTTCGGGGCGGTCGAGCTTCCCGCCGACCTTCCCCTGGGCGAGCACCGCCCTTGCGACCTCAAAGCGGCCTTCGCCGGCATGCATCCGTCCCGCTGAGGCTGCGGCCGCGCCGCGCGAGCCCGTTGCGACCGGACCCCCCCTCAAGGTGGCCCAGTCGCGGACGATGGCCCGTTCGAGGACGCCGCATGCCCACCGTACTGAAGACCGTGACCGCACTGTTCTGCCTGACGCTCGGCGCCACCGCGTGTGACGTGGCCCTGTATCCGACGACCTCGAACTATGCCGGACGCCAGGCGGCGCGCGCCTCGGTCGACCTCGATGCCGACGCGCCACCGATGGCAGAGGTCCTCGACGTCGAGCTCACCCTCGACACGCTTTCGCTGCACAGCCCGGTGGACGATCGGTGGGTCCTGCTCTCTGGCGAAGCCGACGCGGTTCCGCTGCTCGCCGAGCCGCGAAGCGCTGCGCTGCGCGAAGTCCCAATGCAAGCGGAGCTCTACGACCAGCTCACCTTCGGCATCACCCGGGTCCGGGTCGCAACCCACAACGGCTGGATGGACGCGACGCCCATCGTCGACGAGGTGGTCCTGGACGGGGCGTTCGCCGTGGACGCCGACGTCACCGTACGCCTCGCGTTCGACCTGCAGGCGGGCCTGCGCGGCAGTCCGAGCGCCGGATTCACGTTCGAACCCTTGGTCTCGGTCTCGATCGACGACGCGCCGTGATCCACCCCGCGGAGGCAGCCAGCACCCCACGGTCCAAGCCGGCAGGACACCCCGCTCGTCTTCTTCGGACCGGAGGCTGTCGCCAAAAACCCGAGATACGCCCGAAAAGCCGCGTTTCGGCGCCAATCCAGGTGCTAAAGATCCTCCGGGATCCGCCACGTCGGGTCGCGCCACAGGCTGCTAGCCTCTGCAGCCATGCGGACTCCGCTCGCGCTCCCCCTCGCGCTCGCAGCCCTCGCCGGCTGCGCGGCGAAGACCAACCCCGCGCCCACGCCTCCGCCCGCGGACGCGGCCGCCCCTGATGGCACGACGACCGAGGGCGATACCGATACGCCAGCCGAGGCCGCTGCAGTCTCGGACCCGGCGCCCATTGCCTCGACCGACCCCCATCCCTTCGACGTGCGGGACCTGCTGGGCATGGACCGAATCAGCGACCACCAGGTCTCGCCCGACGGCAAGACCGTCGTCTTCGTGCGGCGCGTGACCGACCTCGAAGAGGATCGCGGGCGGACCGACCTGTGGTCGATTCCGCTGGCCGGCGGCACGCCCACTCGCCTGACCACGCACGCAGCGTCCGACTTCAACCCGCGGTTCTCGCCCGACGGCAAGACGCTGTTCTTTCTCTCGAGCCGTAGTGGCTCGGTGCAGGCGTGGTCGATGTCTGCCACCGGCGGTGCCGCCACCCAGGTCACCGACCACCCGCTGTCGCTGTCGACCTTCGAGCCCAGCCCCGACGGGGAGCATTTCGCGTTCTCGACCGACGTGTTCGTCGACTGCCCCGACTTCGCCTGCACGGTGAAGCGCCTAGACGACGACGCGAACGACAAGCGCAGCGGACACGTGTACGACCGCCTGTTCGTGCGTCACTGGGACACGTACAAGGACGGCCGTCGCTCGCACCTGTTCGTGCAGAAGCTCGGCGGCGGCACGCCGCTGGACGTGACCAAGGGTGTGGACGGCGACGTCCCGACCAAGCCCTTTGGCGGCGCCGAGGACTACGCGTTCTCCCCCGACGGCAAACACCTCGTCTACACGGTCCGCATCGCGGGCAAGACCGAGCCCTGGTCGACCAACTTCGACCTGTACGCGGTGTCGACCGCCGGCGGTCCGCCCACGCTGCTCACCGGCGACAACCCGGCCTGGGATGCGCACCCTGTGTTCTCACCTGACGGCAAAACGCTCGCGTTCGCGTCGATGGACCGGCCCGGATACGAAGCCGACAAGTTCACAATCCGGACCATGGCGTTCCCCGACGGCAAGCCCACCGCGGTCACCAAGGCCTGGGACCGGTCGGCAGGCAGCATGGCCTTCGACGCCGACGGGCAGTCGCTGTTGGTCGTCGCGCAAAATCTCGGGCAGCGCTCGCTGTTCCGGGTGCCCCTGAAGCCGGGCGCCGAGATCACCGAGCTGGTGCACGAAGGCTCCCTCGGCGGTCCGACTCCGGTCGGCGACGCCATCTTGCTGAGCAAGCATGACCTGACGCATCCGACCGAGCTGTTTACGGTACCCAAGGCCGGCGGTGCATTGCGCCCGCTGACCCACATCAACGACGCGAAGGTCGCTGCCGCGCGGATGGGTGAGGCGAGCCAGTTCTCGTTCAAGGGCGCCCGAGGCGACACCGTGTACGGCTACGTGGTCAAACCGGCAGACTTCGATCCGGACAAGACCTATCCGATCGCGTTCCTCATCCACGGCGGCCCCCAAGGCTCGTTCGGCAACATGTTCCACTATCGCTGGAACGCGCAGACCTATGCCGGCGCCGGCTACGGCGTGGTGATGATCGACTTCCACGGCTCGACGGGATACGGGCAGGCCTTCACCGACTCGATCGGCGACGATTGGGGCGGCAAGCCGCTACAGGACCTCAAGAAAGGGCTCGCATTCGCCACCAAGGCGAACCCTTGGCTGGATGGCAAGAACGCCTGCGCGCTCGGAGCCAGCTACGGCGGGTTCATGATCAACTGGATCGCCGGCCAGTGGCCCGATCGATTCAAGTGCCTCGTGAACCACGACGGCGTCTTCGACAACCGGATCATGTACTTCGCGACCGAAGAGCTGTGGTTCCCAGAGAAGGAGCACCGCGGCCCGTACTTCAAGAACCCTAAGGCTCACGAGAAGCACAACCCGGCGCTGCACGTCGCAAAGTGGAAGACGCCGATGCTCGTGGTGCAGGGCGCGCTCGACTTCCGCGTGCCCGAAGATCAGGGGCTTGCGACCTTCACGGCCCTGCAGCGGCAGGGAATCGAGTCGAAACTGTTGATGTACCCCGACGAGAACCACTGGGTGCTGCGCCCCAACAACAGCCTGCAGTGGCATGAAGAAGTCATGGCGTGGCTGGCGGCGCACACCGGTTCCTGACGTTGGTTGTGCCTGCGACGAAACATCGCAGGGGTACGAAGCGTTGGCTGGGGTGACCCGATGGACGGCAAGACGCCACGCAGCGCCCTCGAGGCGATCAGCGCCGAGCTCGACACCGAGCAGGCCCGCCGCAGGGCGCACTTCCTGCCCGCACTGTTGATGTCGCTGGTGGTCGTTGCCGGCCCGTTGATCGTGCTCGGCGTCCGCCCCGACCTTCTCCAGCTCCCGCCAGCCCAGCTTGCCGTGCAGGGTTTGCTCTGGGTCCTCTGCCTGGGCGTTTTCCCCGCAATCGGCGTTGGGCTGCTGTTCGTCGGCCGTGCGGCGCGTCTGGCGCTTGCTGTCACCGCAGTCGCGTTGAGCGTCGTTGCCGCCACCGGCTGGCCCTTCGCGGACGTCGCAGCCACCGCCCACGCCCACTCGCACGAGAGCATGATCGGTGGCTGCCTGCCCTTCACCTTGGGCATCGGCGGCTTGCTCCTGGGCATCGGCGTCTTCAGCGGCGCCTTCGTGCAGCGGCGTCGCATGGCCGCCGTGTTCTGGATCGCCGCGGGCTGCTCGCTCGTCGCGTTGAACATGGTGACCTGGCATTGCCCTCACTCGGGCATGCTCCACGTGCTTCCGTCGCACCTCGGCGGCGCGGCCCTGCTGCTCGCGCTTGCCGTGCTCGTCGGGGTCATCGTCCGGAGACGCCAAGACGATCTCGCCTGAGCCGGCCTCCCGTTGACGGCCGCAACGTCCTCGCGCACGGTCGACCTCGTGCTGCGCGTCGCGAAAATCATCGAGCGGACCACCGCCGAGGGACCGCACACCCGCATGGCGCTCTGGGTGGCCGGATGCACGCTCCGCTGCCCCGGATGCTGCAACCCCGAGCTGTTCGATCCCAACGCGGGCGAGCCCCTCTCTCGTGCCGACCTCGAGGCAAGGCTCGACGCGCTACGCGGGCACATCGAGGGCATCACGGTGCTCGGGGGAGAACCCCTGCAGCAACCGAGCGCAGTCGCCGAGCTGCTCGAGGCTGCGGTGGAGCGCGACCTCGGCACGGTCGTCTTTTCGGGCTACACGCTTGCCGAAGCGCGCCCCCGACCCGGCTTCGATGCGATCTGGTCTCGGGTCGACACGCTGATCGATGGGCGCTTCGACGTCGATGCAACTCTACCCCCGCGGCGCTACATCGGCTCGAGCAACCAGCGTCTGATCCACCGAACCGCCCGGTATGCATCGGGTGCCCTGTGGTCGGGGAACACTCGCATCGAAGTCCGCATCGGACCCGACGGTCGCGTGGAAGCGCATGGGCTTCCCGCACCCGTCGCCAAGATCCGACGGGCCATCCGCCACCCGGACGATCCTCCCGTCGCGAAGCGTCGCCGCGGCGACGCTCGTCCCCGGTGAGCGCTGCGACGGCCTCGCCATCGCAGACCGCCGAGGCCTGCATGTGGCCCTGCTCCTCGGCGCGCCATGGAGTCACAAAGGCCGAGCCCCCTCGGACTCGACCGTCCCTTCACGCTGCCCCGTTGGGAGCCCCTGCGTCCAAGCTCGTTCCGATGAGAGCCGCGGCCTTCAACTCGAGGCCGCGACGACAGCGGCGTGGGCGCATTGCAGAACTCTTCAACTAGCCGACATCCCGTCGGATTTCCTGACCGCTCTGATGATATCGCAGTGACAGGGTTCCCCGGACCCGCCGCGTCGAAATCGCTCTAGCCTGGCTTCATGCGATCGTCCGCTTGGCTTTTCTTCGGACTCGGATCCGTCTGTGTACCCGGGTGCTTCACCGATCCCATCGACACCGCGGCCACCGGGGTCGGTAGCACCACCGCGGCGCAAGACAGCACCGGTGCATTCACGAGTGAAGCGGCACCGCAGAGTTCCAGCAGCACCGACCCAACGCTCGACCCGGCAAGCTCCTCGGGCGCCGACACGACCTCGAGTACCAGCGAAGCGGACGATGCCTCGAGTGACGCGACGTCCTCATCAGGGGGCAGCTCGAGCACCGGAGGTGGAAGCTCCTCGACCGGCGCGGTCGCTTTCTGTGGAGACGGCGTCCTCGACCCCGAAGAATCCTGCGACGGCGCAGCGCTCGGCGGCATCAGCTGCGACACGTTCGGCTTCGTCGGCGGCACGCTGACCTGCGCTGACGACTGCACCTTCGTGGTGCAGGCATGCACCCCGCCCGACGGCATGGCCTTCATTCCCCCGGGCACATTCGAAATGGGCTCGATCGACGCCGCCGAAGAACAACCGATCCGCAACGTCACGCTGTCGGGCTACTTCATCGACGTCACCGAGGTCACCGCCGGCGCGTATGCCGAGTGCGTCGACGAGGCCTTCTGCGTGCCGCCGATGTCCACCGCAAACCAGCAGTTCGACGCACAGTGTAACTATGGCCGCGACGACCGACTCGACCATCCGGTCAACTGCGCCGGCTTCGACCAATCGGCTGCGTACTGCAACTGGCTCGGCAAGCGCCTCCCGACCGAGGCCGAGTGGGAACGTGCAGCCCGGTGGACCGACGCACGCCGCTACCCATGGGGCAACGCACCGGGTCCGAGCTGCCTGAACGCGGTCATGGACGACGGCGGCCTCGGCTGCGGCGAAGGCTCGACGTTTGCCGTCATGAGCAAGCCCGCGGGAGTCTCCGAAGAGGGCTTGCACGATATGATCGGTAACGTATGGGAATGGGTCTCGGACTACTACGGGGAGTACGACGCGGCACAGACCCTCGACCCCACGGGTCCTGGCTTCGGCACGGACCGCATTCTTCGCGGCGGAGGCTGGTTCCAGGACGAGCCCGCAGACTTCACCGTGACACACCGGCACGAAGTCCCACCCAACCTTTCGGACGCCTTCATCGGCTTCCGCTGCGTGATGGAGTTGCAGGCACCCTGACCAAGAACACATCGAGCGTTGGTGGATACCCACCGATCCATCGGTAAGGCACCAAGCGCTTCTTCGACGTCGGGTCGATTTCGTGGCGGCAGCCTCGCACTCGCCGCATCTTCAGCGTCATGAGCACGACGTCGGGCCGCGATGGCGCCGAGACTCGAAGCGTTGACGATGACCACTGCGAAGACGTCCCCACGGCGAAGTACGACCGCCCCGCCGAGCTCCGCTCGCCACCGCGCCGGGGGCACGTCATTCGCCGGGGGATCTCCGCGCTCCGCGATCACGTGTCCGGCTTCCTCATCTTCGACGCGCGGCCCGAACCCGAACCCGACGCCTTCGACGGCGAGCTACCCCCCACGTTGCGACGGCCACGTTGAGCCGACGCCCGGGCGCGACGCCGATCCGCCATCCCCGCTCGACGAGATCATGGACGACCTGTTCGCCGAGCTGCCCACGCGCGTCCTCCCACGCCGAGACGCTTCCGAGGCACGGCGTGTCCGCCGAACGGAGACACTTCAACGACCGTTTCGGTCCGTCCGTCGCGCCGTCGTGATCTCGAGCCGCACCGCTCACGCCCCCGATCGACGGCGCCGGTGCCTTCCGTTCCGCGCCGATGGCGGTCGACGACGACGCCGCCAGGCCTATGTGTTCGTTCGGCGTCGCTGGAGACTGCTGACCGCGCTGGGCACCGCCGTCGGGCTCGGGTTCATCGCCCTGTTCACCAGCCTCCGCTGAGCGGCCTGCACTTCGTCGGCCCGCGACACGTTCGCTTCAATGAAAGGGGTCCGGATCACGGTGTGACCGACTGCGCATCGCCCCGGGCCCGCATGGTCGAAGCCGTAATCAAATTGCAAGTCCGTCGGTTCGAAGTCGCATCATGCAGAGACGACTCGCCTACGTCGCGGCTGGACTCACGATGGCCGGCTTGGGTTACGCCGCCGGCCGTCGCGCCACGTCCACCGTACAGGTCCCTCCATCCGCACCACCGCCACTATCGGCCGGTGCCACGGGCGCGAAGCAGAAACTCGGACGCATGGTGTGTGCGTCCGTGCAGTCCCGCGACCTCGGCGAGGAAGAGCTGGACGCGCTGCGGCTGCGTGCCAAGTGGTGTTCGTCCGAACTCGCGGAGCTGAAGCGGGCACGCGACGAGGCGCGGCAACCCTGGCCGGCAGATGAAGACTCCGTCGAGGCTCCCGACCTATGGACGGAAGCCGTCGAAGAGGCGCTCGCCTCGTGTGACATCGGCGCCGACATCGAACTCGTCGACTGCACCGAATATCCCTGCGCGGCCGCCCTGCGACCTGCGCAAGCGCCACCAAACGCCGAGGCGTTTCGGACCGAGATGGTTCGGCTGATGGAGGCCGTACGCGCGTGCCCGGACCTGCGCTCCGCATTCAACGTGAAAGACGATGAACACGCGGAGCAGGCACTCGACGTCTATCGACTCGACTCGCCATGCGGAGGGCGTCGCGAGGACTTCTTCGTGCTGACGGCAGTCGAGCCCGATGGGCCGGCCCACGCACTGCTCAACGCCGACCGCGATGACAAGCAGGAGCGTGACTTCCACCGATGGCTCTACCGACGCGCAGACGACGTGTCCGCCATGTGGCCCTGTCGCGAAGAGTAGTGCCCAGATGAGCACGCACGCATGCGCGGGCGGACCCGCAGCCCGGCGCCTCGACGTTCCCTCGCACGCAGGGCTGCTAGAGTGCGCGCAGGAGAGCCCCGCACGTGAGTCGCAAGCGCCAGTACTGGTTGATGAAGTCGGAGCCCGACGCCTACTCGATCGACGACCTCGAGCGTGACGGTTCGGAGCCCTGGGACGGAATTCGCAACTACCAGGCGCGGAACAACATGCGGGCGATGAACGTCGGCGACCTCGTGCTGTTCTACCACTCGAATGCGAAGCCCCCTGGCGTCGTCGGCGTCGCGAAGGTGTGCAAGACGGCCTACCCCGACCACACGGCGTGGGATCCGAAGAGCAAGTACTTCGACGCCAAATCCCCCCAGGACAACCCACGCTGGGACATGGTCGACGTGGCGTTCGTAGAGAAGACGCCAAGGCTGGTCTCGCTCGACGATCTCAAGGCGGCAGTCGAGCTGGAGGGCATGGTCGTCACGCAGCGCTCGCGGTTGTCGGTGCAGCCGGTAGGCAAGGAGCACTTCAAGCACGTGCTTCGCATGGCGGGGGCCAAGACCGACGTTCGCTGAGCGCTCAGATCGGAGCCGCCACGTCCGCCTGCGCCATTAGCATCGCATCGGCGAGAGCCGTCGGCATGAAGCTGTGACGGACGCTTGCCGCCGCCATCGCGGCAATCCGCTTCGCATCCCACGCGAACGCTTCGATGCACCGCGCGTACTCGGTGATCAAGTCGGTTCCGAACATCGGAGGATCGTCGGAGGCGAGCGTCACGGCAAGGCCGGCGTCGAGCAGACGCGGCAGCGGGTGAGCTTGCATCGACTCGAAGACCCCGAGCACGACGTTGCTGGTCGGGCAGACTTCCAGCGGCGTCCCAGCCTGAACCAAGGCATCGACCAACGCGGCGTCTTCGAGACAGCGAACGCCGTGGCCGATCCGGTCGGCACGCAAGCGCTTCACCGCCGTCCACAGGCTGGCGGCGCCCGCATTCTCGCCAGCGTGCGGAAGACTCTTGAAGCCCATCGCGCGGCCGCGATCAAAGGCACGGCCGATGTCCTCCATGGGGAAATGGTCCGCCTCGGGGCCGCCCACGCCGAGCCCCACGACGCTGCCGGGGTCCCGCGCGTCCATGCCCACGGCAAAGTCCACCGTGGCCTCGGCCTGCTGTGGCATCGAGCGCACGACGTCGAACACCCACCGCATGTGCACGCCATGTCGACGCACCGCTTCGGCTCGGCCCTCTCGCAACCCGGCCCACAACACATCGGCCGAGATGCCCCGGGCTCGGTGCGTGAGCGGCGTGAACGTGACCTCGGCGTAGCGGACGCCCTGCTCGGCATGGCGCGACGCGAGGTCGACGACCACGTCGCGGAGGTCCTGCACGGTGACCAAGCAGCGCGACACCTTGATGTAGAGCCGAAGAAAGTCGAGGAAGGAGCGAAACTCGAATGCCCGCTCGATGCCCTCGGGACCGCGGTCGCTGCCCGGGAGCCGCAGGCCATGCCGCTCCGCGAGCGTCGCGGCCATCGGTGGACGAATGGAGCCTTCGAGGTGCACGTGCAGCTCCGCCTTGGGGAGCGCACGCGCATAGTCAGTCAATGCGACCACCGTGCTGCGTGCCGTCGCCACGAGGATGCAGTGTATCCCGTGTTACGGTCCCGCGGTGAGTGAGGATGCCGTAGCGGCTGACGGTCGCCCCATCCCTGGCTGGGCCGCGCTGATCCCCGTCATCGCGCTGGTCGGCTTCCTGAGCCTGTTCATCCTCATCCTGCCCGAGCACTACGGGGGGTTCGAAGGCACGGGCCACCTACCGCTGCTGCTGGCCGCAGCCGTCGGCGGCCTCGTTGCGCGCGCATACGGTTGGCGCTGGTCGGTGCTCGACGAGGGCATTCGCAAGGCGATCGGCATGGCGATGAGCGCGATGCTCATTTTGCTCGTCATCGGGATCTTGATGGGGACCTGGCTCGTCTCGGGCGTGGTCCCGGCGCTGGTCGACTGGGGCCTGAGCCTGCTGTCGCCTCAGTTTTTCCTACCGACGGTCTGTGCCGTGTGCTCGGTCGTCAGCCTCGTCAGTGGCAGCTCCTGGTCGACGGCCGGAACGGTCGGCATCGCGATGATCGGGATCGGAGGCGCGCTCGGCGTGGACCCGGCGATGACCGCCGGCGCGGTGATCAGCGGTGCCTACTTCGGGGACAAGCTGTCCCCGATGTCCGATACGACCAACCTTGCGCCCGCAATGGCCGGCGCAGAGTTGTTCGAACACATCCGGCACCAGCTGCTGACGACGGGACCCGCCTGGGTCATCGCAATGATCGTCTACACCGTCCTGAGCTTGGGGAGCGACGTGAACGTGGATGCCGACGGTGTCGAGGTCATTCAGTCCGCGATTCGCACGTCCTACGCACCGGGACTCATCCATCTGCTGCCGCCGGCCGTCGTGCTGGCGCTGGTGCTGCGGCGACAGCCGGCCTTGCCGACGCTGCTCACGGGTGCGGCCTTGGGTGCGGGGCTCGCCCTCCTGCTCGGTCAGGGCGCAGACGCAGTGATCAACGCCGCGCTTTCCGGTCATGCCGCAGCCACCGGCAATGCCGCCGTCGACGACCTGCTCAGTCGCGGTGGCATGCTCGAGATGTCGAGCACGGTCATCCTCATTCTCTGCGCCATGTCGTTTGGTGGCGTCATGGAGCGCACCGGCATGCTTCAGACCCTGGCGAACCGGCTGCTCACCCTGGCCAAGAGCACCGGCTCCCTCGTCGCGGTGACCGTCGCAACCGCCGCAGGCATCAACATCGTGGCGGGGGACCAGTACATCTCGATCGTCGTCCCGGGCCGCATGTACGGCGCGGCCTTCGCGGAGCAGAACCTGCACCCCAAGAACCTCTCGCGGGCGATCGAAGACGGCGGCACGATCACCTCGCCGCTGATCCCCTGGAATACCTGCGGGGCGTTCATGTCCGGAACCCTGATGGTGGCAACCGGCGCATATCTGCCGTACGCCGTCCTCAACTACGTCAACCCGCTGCTCTCGATCCTCTACGGTTTTTTGGGCATCACGATGACCAAGCGCGACGCACCCGCCGCCGAGGCCACCGAGGGCGCCGCCAAAGATTCTGTGGCAGGCTGAGGAGGTGCGCGGACAGAGGCTGACGACGGCCCTGGCGGCGGTCGTCGTGGCCGCCTGCACACGCACGCCTTCGGGCCCCGGCTTCGGCGACGGCGACGGTGGGTCGACCGGCGAAGGCGAGGACGCGACCGGGACGGCTCCACCGGGCTCGACGAGTACCGACGCCAACCCGACGAGCACCACCGCGGACGCATCGAGCACGGCGGCCGACACCACCGGAGGACCGACGCCTCTGTGCGAAGCGATCGACATCTCGCTGGTGCTGGGACGCCAAGCCCCCATCTTCAACCTCGAGAAGCGACGCGCCGTTGCGAACTTTCTCGACGACTTGACCGAGCAGACCGGCGCTCGGGTTCGGATCTTTCCCAACACCGGCGCTCCAACGCCGCCACAGTGGGAGTGCTCGCTCGATGCCGACGGGCCCGCAGACGGGCTCACGTTCGTGTGGGGCGAGGGCTTCCGGCCCAAGAACAACGCCCGCCCGCGCCTGGACTGCGTGTACCAAGGGGTGAAGAACTTCCCCAGCGACACCGATGCCGACGGCGATTGGATGTTCACGGGGTTGATGTTCCCGTTCTTGCAGCACGGAGACTGGCCCACACCGGAGCGCAGCGTATCCGTGAGCATGATCCTCGCGAACACCGACGACGACGAGAACAACATGTACGCTCGTCCGGGGCTCAGCAGCGAAGCGTTCCTGCGGCTGGCCGCCGACGGCGACCGAGACCGCGCGCTGAGCTTCACGATCGGTGAAGACGCCGATGAGCTGCACACGTTCAGCCTCGGCTTCGCGCCCTATGCCCTACACGCGGACTGGGCGAACGACGACCTCGACGAATCGCTGCAGACGTTCCTGCCCGCAGTGGTCGATGCTTGCGCCCGCGCCGAGGAGCCCAAGGTCCCCGAGCCGCCGGGAGGCTGCGAGTTCATCGACATCCTCTTCGTGGTCGACGGCTCGCTCTCGATGGCCGAAGAGCAGGAGGCTCTGCGCGGCATCACGGGCCCGCCGGTCTTCGCCGAGTTCACCGACGCACTTGCCCTCTCGCTGGAATCCCTCGAAGACATTCACGTCGGGGTCATCTCCGCTGAGCCCGACGACGTCGTGCTGCATACGCACCGCGACCAACCCGCGTTCGAGCCGACGCCGGCCACCGACTGCGGACTGGACGAGCCGTGGATCGTCGCGCCCTCGCCCGACCTCGCGGATGCGTTTGCCTGTGTCGCCGCGACCGCGGCGAGCAGCACGCTCGAAACGACGTCCCGCAATGCTGCGGAAGCCCTGAACGACCCCGCGAACGAGGGCTTTCTTCGCGATGACTCGGTCCTGTTCGTCGTGATGCTCACCGACGAGGACACGCTGGGCCTCGGCGCAACGCGAGTGCAGGAGCATCAGCTGCTGCTTCAAGCCGTCGGCGGTGATCGAAGCCGCTTGGTCATGCTGTCGATTGCCGGCGACCCGGGCGTGTTCGAGGCCCCGAAGACGACGTGCAACGGCACCTACGGCAACGCGGCGCCCGGCCGCCGCCTCGACTCCATCGTCCGCTCCTTCGGCGACCAAGGCATCACATCCGACATCTGCGACGGCGACCTCGCCCAGACCTTCGACGACGCACTCGTCGACCTGGTCCAAGCCTGCGTCAGCTTCGTCCCCGAAGGCTGACCCCCAGCACCCAGAGGCCCCCTCAAGCGCAGCCCGCGAGACAGGGCCCAGGCCCGTCTTGGCCGGAGGCGCGAAGGCAGCTCCGCTGCCGCACCGCCGGGAACCGACTGGTCCCCCTCGACCACAGTCAAGCCCCCGCCTACGCGGGAGCGGGCCGCAACGCGGCCCGCGAGAGAGGGCCCAAGCCCGTCTTCGAGGGAGGCGCGAAGGCAGCTCCGCTGCCGCACCGCCGCGAACCGACTGGTCCCCCTCGAACACAGTCAAGCCCCCGCCTACGCGGGAGCGGGCCGCAACGCGGCCCGCGAGAGAG
>CAYSPB010000055.1:0-11585 GCA_964432695.1 uncultured Nannocystaceae bacterium | reverse complement strand
GGCCCAAGCCCGTCTTGGAGGGAGGCGCGAAGGCAGCTCCGCTGCCGCACCGCCGGGAACCGAGAGGTTCCCCTAAACCGGGTCAATCCCGATGCACGGGTCGACCTCAGACGGCGTGCAGCCTTCGCAGTCCCAGCGGAAGTTGTCCACCAGAACCGAGGTGTCGAGCACGTCGTCTCCCATGTCAAACACGGCAAACGTCAGCTGAAGAAGCTCACCGGGGATCGCCGAGCCCTTGGCTTCGAACCACCCCGTCGCTTCGCCGTCATCGTTGTCGAACTGCGTGCCGACGAGCTGCTCGCTCCCCAGCGGATACGTGGTCGGCCACAACGCCGTGACCGTGCACGGCTCATCGTTCACGAAGCACAAGTTGCCCGTGTAGCTCTCCGAGTTACTCCACGCGATGAACATGTCGTTGAAGATGTCGTCGACGTACTCGGGGAACTCGGACGAGAAGTACGCGAAGTCGAACGAGTACCCGAAGGTTCCCTCCGGCACGGGGGTCTCGAACTGGAACCACATCAGGTCGTTGGCCTCCGCTTGTCCGAGGTTCCACTGCGTGAGGATGCTGTCCGAACAGTCTCCGAACCCGTCGCAGTTGATGAAGGGCGTCCCGCCTGCCCCGCCGTTGCTGCCGTTCACGGGCGACATGGGTGCCGGCATGGCCGAGGCATCGGGGTTGTCGCTCTCGTCCGGGTTGTCGCCAAGCTCGATGAGCACGCCATCGGCGTCCGGCACCGGCAGCTGCCCGGTGGAGATCATGAGCATCGACGAGCCTTCCCGCGGGCGCCACGTCGGCAGTCCGTCGGTCGGGTCGATGTGCGTGCCGTACTGCGTCACGATGCGCCACGCGGTCGTGTCCGTCGACGCGACGACGGTGTTGAAAATCGGAATGACGTTGTTGGGTCCGCCTACGCAGCCCAGACCGATCGCGTTGAACAGGTCGTCGGTACCGTCGTCGCACGGGATCGGGTCGCCCGGTGCTTGGCAAATCTCGTTGCCCCCCTCGGTCGGGTCTCCGGTGGTCGGGTCACCATCCGACGAGCTGCTGCTCGACTCGTCACCATCGGTCGTCGTCGTCGTCGTCGTCTCGCCGCTCGTCGTCGGGTCACCGTCGGTTTCGGTCGTGACCCTGTCCGACGTCGACGAGGAATCGGCAACGCCGTCGGTGCTGGAGCTCGAGCTGGAGCTGGTGCCGCCACCGTCCCCGCCCTCAGACGTCGTGCCGCCCCCTCCTTCGGAGGTGCTCATGCCTTCCGAAGCCGAGCTTCCCGTCGAGGAATCCGCGCCCGCACCACCGCTGCTCGACGAGTCGTCGCCGCAGCCGGTAATCATCAAAGCCGCCAGCGACATCGCCGCCAGGGGACCAAAGTTATTTCGTTGCATCGTTGCCTACCCTTCGTTCGTCGAACGACTTGGTCGGCGGCATGGGCCCACTCCCCAATGGGCACCGTCACCATACGCGCCCAATGGAAGCGGGACAACGACCTGGACTCCCCGATGCGGTGCAAATCGTTCCTGCCCGAGGTGTGCGGCTGTTCGGCTCATCGGCGCGCGGGGCATTCGCGCACGCGAAAAAGCGCGCCCCCCGAGGAGAGCGCGCCCGCGCGGTGCGACCGCAGTCGCACGTTCAAGATCCCTTAGACGGGGTCGATGCCAATGCAAGGGTCGACTTCCGAAGGGGTGCAGCCTTCGCAGTCCCACTGGAAGTTGTCGAGCAGAACGAGCGTGTCGAAGGCGGTGTCGCCCATGTCGAAGATGGCGAAGGTCAGCTGGAGGAGTTCGCCGGGGACCGCCGAACCCTTGGCCTCGAACCAGCCCGTTGCTTCGCCTTCCGTGCCGCTCGCTTCGAACATCGTGCCCTCGAGGACCGGATCGCCCTCTTGGAACTGCGGGGGCCACAGCGCGGTCACCGTGCAGGGCTCATCGTTCACGAAGCACAGGTTGCCGGTGTAGCTCTCCGAGTCGCTCCAGACGAGGAAGATGTCGTTGAAGGTGGTGTCGACCCACTCGGGAAACTCCGCCGAGAAGTAGGCGAAGTCGAACGAGAAGCCGAAGGTGCCGACGGGGACCTGCGTCTCGAACTGGAACCAGAGCAGGTCGTTCGCCGAGCCACCGCCTGCGTTCCATTGGTCGATGAGGCTGTCGGAGCAGTCACCGACGCCGTCGCAACCGAGGAAGGGCGTGCCACCAGCACCGGCGTTGGACCCGGGGAACGGGCTCATCGGGGCGGGCAGCGCTGACCCGTCCGGGTTGCCGTTGCCACCGCCGTTGCCGGGTGTCTGCGTGAGAACGCCGGTATCGTCGGGCTCCGGAAGCGTGCTGGTGGAGATCATCAGCATCGTCTCGCCTTCACGCGGGCGCCACGTGGGCAGACCGTCGGTGGGGTCGATGTGCGTGCCGTACTGCGTGACGACGCGCCATGCCGTGTCATCCGCAGACACGAAGATGTCGTTGAGAATCGGAATGACGTTGTTGGGGCCACCGACGCAGCCCAGGCCCATCGCGTTGAAGGGATCGACGTCTCCGTCCATGACGAGGCCGTCGCACGGGATGAGGTCGCCCGGAGCTTCGCAGATTTCGATGGTCCCGGTTTCGCCAGCCGAGTCACTGTCCGAGTCGGAGTCGCTGTCGGAGTCGCTGTCGGAGTCGCTCACGGCGGAGCCAGTCGAGGTCGAGCCCGACTCATCGCCGCCTGAGCTCGAGCTGCCGCTATCCCCTTCGCTGTCGCTGTCGCGCGTCGTCGACGAATCCGCGCTGTCGGTGTCGGCCGTATCCGCGGTGTCGCTCGTGGAGCTCGAACCGCTCGCCTCGGTGGTGCTGTCCGAGTCGCTGGCTTCACCCGCCGTGCTGGCCGTCGTGAGCGTCTCACCGCTGCCAGCGTCGTCCGTTCCAGCGCTGTCGCCAGTGGTCGACGAGCCAGCGCTCCCGCCAGCCGAACCGCCCGTGGAGCCATCGTCACAAGCAACGGCGAGAAGGGATGCGAGGGAGAGTGTGGCCAACCGGCCGAGTCGGTAAGTGTTCATGGGTTCGTACCTTTTGCCTTTTTCGATGTTCGGACGGGTGGCGAGCACGTGGCTCGGATTGCAGCAGAGGGGTTCGCCCAGAATCACCGTCAGGCTTTGGGGGCCCGGCATGGAGCCCTTTGTTTGGCGTGTACCTGCCGAAACAGGAGTGTCGATTCAAGTCGGGGCACCGAGGTGCCCACCGCGTCCCCCCACGGTCCTCGCCATGGTACGTCGCGGCGATCGCGAGGATCAACGAAAGAAGGCACGGGGAAGCTCACGACATTTGGGTCCAATCGGCCGATTCGCTTGCGTTGGGCGCCCTTCGCCAGCGCAGGGCGTTTCGCGAAGCGGCACAGCTTGAGCCGGGATCACGCGGCCGCCCCGCGCGGAGCTGGCGGCGGTTCCACCCAGGACCGTGACCGCGGTTTCGGCGGATCGGATCGGTTCGGTTCGCTCCATCGACGTGTCCATCCCACCTGCACCGCGCGCCGACCACGTTGTGTGAAAGGGCGAACGCGCACCCAGCTCACGGATCCCCGGGGTTCCATGCACGAGTGGACATCCCGTATGGTGGTGCATCTTTGTCCACCTTTGGGCCGCATTGCCGGCACCATCGCAGGTGAACCTCCCAGCTTCCAAGGACTCGAGCATGCCCTACGAACTGAACACGTCCCTCACCGACCGCCCAGCACGCCTGATGTGCCTGCTGGCGGCACTGTCCGTGATGCCCGGCTGCGGCGACGATGTGTCGTCCGCAACCACCGGTGACGATTCGACCGGCGGGGCGACCACCGACGCCAGCACGTCCACCACGAACGCGGACCCGACCACGGGGACGACCACCAGCGAAGAAAGCACCTCGAGCAGCACTTCGATGGGCGTCGTCGACTCGTCGACCACCATGTCCGACGACACCACGACGACCGGCGGGCCGACCACGAGCGACGACAGCACGACGATGGTCGACCCGACCGACCCGTCGACCAGCAGCAGCAGCAGCAGTGGCGCTGCCGAGTCGTCTTCGTCGTCGACGGGCGACCCGAAGATGGCCCAGGACTGCCCGTACGGCACGCTGATGGCGCCCGACGTGCTCAGCGTGAACACCGCGGGTCAGGACAGCGAGTTCACGACCGCCTGTGGCGGCGGCGGTGCTCCCGACGTCTCGTACACGCTCGTCGCGCCGGCCGACGGTACCTACTTCTTCCGCGCTTCGAGTCCCGACGGCGTCGTCGACCCGATCGTCGCCGTCTTCGACGGCGTGTGTGGCGGGGACCAGCTCGATTGCAACAACGACATCGACGGGTTCACCAACGATGCCGAGGTATCGGTTGCGCTGACCACGGGCCAAGAAGTCACCGTCGTCGTCGACGGCTTCGCAGTGACCGGTGGAGCTGTCGACCTCGAAGTCACCTTCTTCGCCGGGTCCTGCCCCGACGACGACCTCGGTAACACCGTGCCGGTCCTCTACACCGGAACCACGGTCGGAACCGACAACACCGTCTTCGCAAGCTGCGGTGGCGACACGGCAAACGACGACCAGCTCACGTTCACGGCCCCCGAAGACGGGGTGTACGCCTTCGACACCGCGGGCTCGAACTTCGACACCATCATGTACCTGCTCGACGGGTGCGGTGGTGACGAGCTCGGCTGCAGCGACGACGTCCTCACCGACCCGACCTCGCACCTGAACCTGCTGATGACCGCGGGACAAGAGGTCATCGTTGCCGTCGACGGCGCGAACCTCGAAGAGGGTGACTACACGGTCTCCATCGACCGCGACGTCTGCCCCGACGTGGTCCTCGACAGCGTCGCGCCGCTGAACATCACCGATTCGACCGTCGGGGAGCTCGACGCGAGCACCGGCAGCTGCGGTGGCGAAGGTGCCCCGGGCGTGTCGTTCTCGTACACGGCCCCCGAAGCGGGCATCTACACGATCGACACCAGCGGCTCGAGCTTCGATACCGTCCTGTACGCCGTCGATGGCTGCGGCGGTGCCGAGATCGCCTGCAGCAACGACGCCGGCGTCGATGCGAGCTCGCGCATCAACGTGACGCTCGCCGCTGGCGAAGAGGTCCTCTTCATCGTCGACGGTGCAAACGCCGAGTCGGGCGACTTCAACGTCAACATCGAGCTCGACACCTGCCCCGACTTCGACCTCGCCGGCGACCTGCCGCTGACCGTCACGGGCAACACCGAGTTCGAGATCGACGCCAGCTCGGGCTCCTGCGGCCCTGGCGACTCCAACGACGTCGCATACACCTACACGGCGCCCGAAACCGCCACCTACGTCTTCGACACCAACGGCAGCGACTTCGACACGGTGCTGTACTACTACGAGGGCGAAACCTGCGGCGGCACGGAAATCGCGTGCGACGACGACAGCGGCGACGGCCTCGACTCGCAGCTGATCATCCCGCTCGAGGCCGACGAGACGATCACCCTCATCATCGACGGACGCAACGGCGGCTTCGGCGACTACGTCTTCAACGTGACCTCGCCCGACTGCGGCAACGGCTTCATCGAGATCGGCGAGGAGTGCGATGGCATGAACCTCGGCGGCCAGAGCTGCTTCTCGCAGGGCCTCGGCGGCGGGGTCCTCGGTTGCGACGCCGCCTGCCAGTTCGACGAGACCGGCTGTGGCGACCCCTGCGGCGACGGCACCATCGAGCCCGGCGAAGCCTGTGACCTCACCGAACTCGGTAGCCAGAACTGCACCGACCAAGGCTTCGCGGGCGGCTCGCTCGACTGCGCGGCTGACTGCTCCTACGACACCACGCAGTGCAGCAACACGGTCAACGCGTACTGCTCGACCCCGGGCACGACGATTGAAGACGGCGTGCCGGCCATCGACGTCATCAACGTCCCGGACATGGGCACGATCGCTGACGTAGACGTGTTCGTCGACATCACGCACACCTGGAGCTCGGACGTGGACCTGTTCCTCGAAACAGGCGGCACCGAGGTTCAGTTCCTCGATGGTGTCTGTGGCAGCGGCGACGACATGTTCGCGACCTTCAACGACGAAGGCAGCGCGGGCGCGGGTGTGAACTGTATCGACCCGATCGTGGTCGAGGGCAACCTGATCCCGAGCAACCCACTCACCGCGTTCGACGGACTCGAGATGAACGGTGACTGGACGCTCACCGCCGTCGACAACGTCGGCGGCGACGACGGCACCCTCAACGAGTGGTGCATCTACATCGAGACCGAGTAAGCACTCCGGCTCGACGCAGAAAAGGGCGGCGCTCCTCGGAGCCCGCCCTTTTCTCTTGGTTCTCGACGACCCGACGATGAGCGTCGGGCGGCGGGCACCTCAGAAGCTGATCCCGAGCGCCTGACACTGAAACGCCATGTACGGCGATGCAGCTTCGAACAGGCTGAGGATGTACTCGACGACACCGTCTCCGATCATCGTCCCCTCGTCGATCGTCGCCATGGCGATGTGATCCTTGCGCTTGAGGTCCACGAGCATGGGGTGTTCCTTGTCGAAGCCTTTCGGGGGTCGTGACAGGCTCTCGCCTCCCAGCTCGAACCGTTCCTTGAACGGTGCGGACTGCGTGGCCGAGACCCAGGCGTCGGTGTCCTCGACGATCCGCTTTCGAATCGCAGCCAATGCGTCCTTGTCGGGGCGCCACATGCCGACGCCCACAAAGTGACGCCCGGGGGCGATGTGCACGTAGAGGCCTGGGGCGTGAGCGTCCTTGCCGACTTTGTGTCGGAAGTGGATCCCCACGTTCGTCTTGTACGGCGTTTTGTCTTTGGAGAAGCGAACGTCTCGGTAGACCCGCATCAAAGAGCCTCCGACCTTCTTGTCGTTCGCAACGAACTCGGAGGAGATGGTCGCAATTCCCGGACCCATCGTCCGAATGAAGGCCCGCGCGGGCTCTCGCACTGCCGCCTCGTACTGGCTTTTGTTCTCGGTGAACCAGGCCTTGTCGTTGTTCATCCCCAGCTCGACGAGGAACTCGATCAGTCGAGGGCCGAACGCCGAGAACTCCGCGGGAGACGCGGACTCCCCCTGCTTCGTCGTGGCCGCCTTCGGGGTCTTCGCCGCGACGGCCTTCTTCGACCCGCCGGCCTTCTTCGTCACCTTCGAGGCGGCGGTCTTCTCCGACGCTGCTGTCTTCTTCGCCTTCGCCGACGACGCTGCCTTCTTCTTCGACGTGGCCGCCTTCTTTGACGCGGCGACTTTCGTCGTCTTCTTCGACGAAGCCTTCTTCTTCGACGCCGCTGTCTTCGACGCGCCTACTTTCGTCGTCTTCTTCGACGATCCGGATCCTGCTTTCTTCTTTGACGTGGATGCCTTCGTCGTCTTCTTCGACACGCGTGTCTTTGTCGTCTTCTTCTTCGACGCGCCTGTCTTCTTTGAAGATGCCGTCTTTTTCGCCGCGCCTGCTTTCGTCGTCTTCTTCTTCGTCGACGCCTTCTTCGACGCGCCTGCTTTCGTCGTCTTCTTCTTCGTCGACGTGGTCTTGGCCGACGTCTTCTTCTTGGTCGTCTTCTTCGACGACGCCTTCTTCTTCGACACGCCTACCTTCGACGTCTTCTTCTTCGTCGACGTGGTCTTGGCCGACGTCTTCTTCTTGGTCGTCTTCTTCGACGACGCCTTCTTCTTCGACACGCCTACCTTCGACGTCTTCTTCTTCGTCGACGTGGTCTTGGCCGACGTCTTCTTCTTGGTCGTCTTCTTCTTTGCAGCCATCGAAGCGGCGTCGAGAGTATCCAGCCGACTCCCAAAAGACGAGCGGCCACCCCGCGCTGGGGTGGCCGACAGCCCGAACGGGCAGATCTCCGGCGTTGGGACGCCGAATCAGCCCGACGGCGGGCAGCCGTAGGTCGCGTCGAGTTCGCCCGTCTCTGCGAGCGAATCACAAGCGGCGTTGCACAGCTCGATCGCGTCGAACGGTCCTTCGGGGTTCACATAGACCCAGCCGTCCTCGGTCTCGCAGTCTTGAACCATCGGGATTTCCGTCCCGCCAATCTCGATCTCCACGAACGCCGGAGCGGTCGGTTCTGGGTTGAGCGGGATCGTGCACGAGACCACCTGTCCCGCGATCTCCGAGAGCGCATCCTGAAGCTCGATCTCGTTGGTCGCGTTGAAGAACTTCTCGTCGCCTTCCCGCGCACGCCCCCCAGCCTCGGCGACCGCGTTGAGTTCAGTGAACGTGTTCGCGGCGACCTGACCGTCATCAGGTTCGCCACCGACCAAGTCATCCAGGATATCGATGCCGATGACGAAGGTTGGGATGTCATCGACCATGAAGGCGTCGCCCACCACGATCGGCAAGTTGCCGTCGTACGTTTCCATGAGGCCGCAGCCCAAACCGGGGCACTCGGTGAGCTCCGCGTCCGCGCCACAGTTCGCGGCGCCGTCGGTGATCAGAATCATGAACCGGTCGACTGTCTCGTCGAGCGACTTGAGGTGTTCGAGGGCAGTTTGAATGCCAGCGGTCGCGGGTGTTGCACCGTTGATCGGCGGGTTGCCTGGCGTACCGGCATCGGCAGGAGGAATCCCGTCGAGGACCCCCTCGGCATTGGTCGATTCGACCGGGACCTCGGGGTCTTCATTGACCACGCAGGCGCCATCACCGAGCTGGTTGATCGCTCCGGTTGACGGGAAAAGGACCGCCCCGAAGTTGATCTCGGTCTCGAACGTACCGACCACAAAGGTCACCACGTCGTGGAGACTCCGCCAACGCGTCTCCTCTCCGGTCTCCGGATCGGCATCGGCGTCCCAGGAGTTCTGGACCATGCTGCCGGACTTATCGAGGACCAGCACCACGTTCGGTGGCACGGCTTCGAGTACGAACTCGGATTCCCCGCAGTTGAGCCCTCCTTCGCTGCTGCTCGAATCGCCTTCGGTGGCGCTGATCCCGGTCGTGCTGGGTTCCGTCGTGTCTTCGCCGGTGGTTGCCGTGTCGTCCGTATCGGTCCCGGACAGGGTCATGATGCCGCTGCCCTCGGTTCCGTCGGTGGTCTCGTCGGCACCCGGCTCCGAGGACGGGCAGCCGCCCGCCACGCACAGGAGTCCAGCCAGCGTCAGGTGTCTATGAATCATCGGTTGCTTCAAGGTCTCGCCCCCCAAGGCGTTCTGCGTTGCCGTCATCCCTTTGGACACCGGCTCGCCTCCGCACTTCCGCGCAAAGTTGCACGCGTAAGCAATCGTACCGTAATCGCGCAGCCGGTCCACCCTGCGAGCGTTCCCTACCTGGGACGTTCAGCCGGTCTCATCGTCCGTACAGGTACTCAGAACCGCAGGGAGACGCTGGCGGCGAGTCCGTGGCGGTTGGGTGCGAGCTGGAGACGGGGTCGCGTGGCGCGTTGAAACCGGCGCTGCTTCCAAACCTCGTATTCCCGTTCTCGCTTCTTGCCGATCGCGAGCATCACCGCGCCCGTGACGATCTCCGCGACGCCGTAAGACACGCGGATCCAGTTGTAGATGTACAGACCTTGGCACTGGTCGGCGTTGGCGTTGATGCCCCACGCCTGCAGCCGACGAGGACAATGGTCCGGCACCGTCGCCCACAAAAACGGGATCGCCGACGCGGTGGCGAGCGTCCCCAAGGGCAGCAAAATCAGCCCGGCCAAGATCTGATCGCGACCGTCCTTGGGCGCGACGGCTGGCGCATCACCGGGTGCCCAGTACCCCCCGCCGGGCGCGAACCCCGAGTCGGGGTCGTAGTCCGGCGGCGGCGGAGCGGTGGTCGGCGGCTGTGAAGCGCGTTGAATCGATGGGCCAGGCTCGAAGGGTTCGGGCTGCGCTGGGGCTGCATCCTCATGGACGAGGGGCTCGGGCGCCGTCGGCTGCACGTCGTCGACCGCGGAGACCTCGGGTTCCGGCGGGGGCGTCTGCAAGACGCGCCCCTCCGAATCGTCCGTCGGCGCGACCGCGGCGTCGGTCGAAACATTCGACGCCGGCGCCGGCGGCCCAAGCAGCGCAACGCCGAGCACGAGCCCCGGGCTCATGCGCCCCCCTCGAATCGCCGAACCTGTCGCCGGAAGAACGCGGAGTTCGGCTCGATATCGCGCGCCGCATTGATCGCAGCAAGCGCGCCCGGGTCATCGCCGGTCAGGTGCGACAACTCGGCCTTCAAGTACAGAAGGTCTGCATTCTTCGGTTCGCGAGTGAGCGCGGCGCTGACGACTTCGAGGCCCCGCGCCGGCTTGCACTTCTGTCGGAACGAGAACCACCCGAAGCTGCTCGCCAGCCCGGTGTCTTCAGGGTCGGTCTTCAGCATCGCGTCGAGGGATGCGATCGCCTCGTCGGGCTTGCCGAGCGTATTGAGGATTCGACCGATGTGGCGATACGCGCGAACGGCTTCTTTGGAATCGGGGAACTGCGCCTGCATGGCCCGGAAGTCGGCGATGGCGCCCTCGTGGTCCGCGTCGAGCTTGTGCTTAATGAACAGCGCGCGGTCATAGAGCACCTTGCTGGCGAGTCCCATCTCGTTGGTGGGGTCGGCCTCCAGTACACGAACGAACTGCGCCTCGGCCGACTCCCGGTCGCCCGCAAGAACGTACAGGTGGCCCAAACGCTGACGAAGCGCGATGTCGTCGGGCTTGGCCTCGACCTGCGCAACGACGTCGGCGAGTACGCTCTCTCCCGACTCGATCCGGCCCAACGCGATGAGCAGCGCATCGGCCTCGAGGAAGTCCACCACGCGCCCTTTTTCCATCCCCGTGGGCTCGAGCACCAGCATCGTCGGGTAGGCCTGAATGTGGTGCTCTTCGGCAAACTCGGGGCCCTCGCCTTTCTCCGCGTCGACGTGCACCGCAACGTAACCCGCCTCCAGCGCTCGCGCGACCTTCGGCAAGACGAAGACCTCTTCGTCCAGCTTTTGGCAGGGCGGGCACCAGTACGCACCCACGTCGACGAACACCAACTTGCCCTCTGCCTTCGCCTTGGCTTTCGCCTCGTCCACCGAACCGTGAAACCACTGCACGGCGGAGACGACCGAGCCATCGGTTTGTACGCCAGGCGCGGCCGGAGCCTTCGGTGCAGCTTCGGGCTTCACCGCGTCATGCTTCGATGCTGCCGCAGCGGGCTCTTTGGCCTCGGACTTCGGCACCGGGGTCGAGGCCTCGGGCTCGCACCCGGCCAGCGCCCCAGCGAGCGTCCAAACACCAGCGATCCACAGCGTGCGCGTCATGGGCCGGTCAACCGTGCCCGGCACCCGCCCGTTACGCAAACCGGACCATCCCTGCCGCATCAGTCAGGTTGCGCGAGCATCGGCGATGCCTACGTTACGGTCCGGGTCGACGATGTGGCCCAGAAAGGTCGGTGTTGAGATGGCCGCATTCCAGGCTGAATCCGCAACCGTGAAAACCCGCCATGCGCTCGCTCACGCGCAAGCGATGGCCCAAGAACTCGGGCACCCCGAGGTCACAAGCATTCACGTTCTTCAGGCTGCCGCCACCCAAGACGGCGGCCTCGTCCGCCCTCTGCTCGAGCGGGCCGGCGTCCATGGTGCGGCGCTCGACCGCGCGATGACGGCCGCACTCGGAAAGCTCCCCACGGTGTCCGGGGCAGACATTCGCCCGGCCCAAGAGCTCATGGCCGCGCTCGACCTCGCCGCG
>CAYSPB010000054.1:22953-27667 GCA_964432695.1 uncultured Nannocystaceae bacterium | reverse complement strand
CTTCTTCTTGGCCGCGGTCTTCTTCGCGGTCGTCGTTCGTTTCGCCGCGGTCTTCTTCTTGGTCGTCTTCTTTTTCGTTCGCGTGGGCTTCGCCATGGCGGGCAGTTCCTTCGGGGTGAGGGACCCTCGGGTCCTCAGGCAACGGTGCTGCGAGGTTCTCACGGCGAAAAAGCTCTGCTCAACCAAGCGATCGACCTCCGGTCTCCGCCGACCCCATCGAAGGTATCGAGCCCGTCGTCGGCACTGCGGCGGGCCGCCTTTACATCCGCCAGCGCGGGCCGCTACTCTCAGCGCGCCGCAGCGGGGCCCGACCCTCCGCAGGCCCCCCCACAGGACGCAGTCAATGACGACCCCCCTCTCGCGGATCCTCGCGTCGCTCGGCCCCCGGGCGCTCCTTCTCAGTCTCACCACCGCGGTGGTCGCCGGCCCGCTCGCCGGGTGTGACGGTGGCGGCGAGCCCTCGCTCGCGGAGTCGCTGGCGCAGATCGACGAGGAGAAGCAGGTCGAGACCAAGAAGTTGAACCCCAAGCCGCGGCCCAAAGGCCTCGACGGCCCGACCGACGCCGAGTTCAAGGCCTGGAACCGAAAGGATCCGGAAGGGGAAAAGCACCTCTACAAGTGGGACAAGGCGCACCTCGACGACATGCTCGGCTACTGGCACGACCTCGAGTGCTTCCAACAGAAGGTCAAGACTGAGGGGGAGAAGGCCTTCGGCGCGGAACCGGGGAGCGAGAAGGCCGAACAGTGGTTCCAGTTCAAGCGGGCGTTCGTGGCTCACCTCGACGGGTGGCAGAAGCGCTTGTTCGCCGAGCAGCCCCGCGTCATGGAGAAGTCCAAGTTCGTCGGTAACTTCCTCGAAGCGCACGAGCTGGTCATGAACGGGTACCTGCGGGCCTTCAACGACGGGGACAAGACCGAGCTGCAGAAGCAGGACGCCCACTGGGCCATCGTCGAGGCCAAGAACAAGAAGTACGTGAAAAGCCTGGGTTCCAAGTGGCCTGAGCGGGACATGTCGAAGCCGAAGGTGGCCGAGGCGCACGCCAAGTACTGCGAGGAAGCGATGACGCCGCCGGATCGCAGCGGTAAGGCGAAGAAGCGCCGCAGCAGCGGTGGCAAGAAGCGCAAGGCCAAGCGCGTCGAGTTCTAGGCTCGTACGGACCCGACGCTCAGAGCCTGCGGACCGCTCGACCTCCCCGGACGCCGCAGGCCGTTGGCCATGCAGCCGCGCGTGGTTCGAGGCGCCGAAGTCCGGCCCCCCATCGCCAGGGCAGCGGAAAATCCCCGCTGCAGCGCAGGCGGTGCGCGTGCGTGCGGACGGCGGCCCTGCTAGGGTGGGCGCCGACTGGCGATGTGGGCTCCCGAGACCAAACCTGTCGACCGTGAGGCCGAGGCACTGCTTTCCGAGCTGAGTAGCGACCTGATGTCGCCGTTTTGCCCGGGTCGCACCATCGCGAGCTGCCCGTCCAAGTCGGCTCGAAAGCTCGAGGAACGCATCCTCGATGAGGCCAAGTCGGGCAAGACTCGCGAGCAGATCGAGCAGTCGCTGGTCGCAGACTATGGGTCCGACATCATCGGATACCGGCCGCCGCCGTCTCTGATGATCGCGACCGTGGTCGGTGGCGTGCTCGCGCTGTCCCTGCTCATCACGCTGGGCCGCCGTTGGGTCCGTCAGAGCCGGCCCGTAGTGGCGGCTGCGGGCGCGGCCAGGGCTGCATCGACGGTCACGAAACGAGACGGTTCACCGTCGGTCGCTGAACTCGATGCGCTCGAGGACGCGCTCGACGACGAAGACGGCTTCTAGTCTCTGGGTGGTCTCTTCGAGGGGGCTCTGCATCAGTTCGGTGTTGCGACCCGGATCGCGCCCGGGGTAGACCAGTCCCGTGCTTCGGGTAGTTGTCCACGAGAAGGGCGGACGAACCCAACGGTTCAACTTCGAGGGCGACCTGTTCCAGGTCGGGCGCGAAGAGGACAACGATCTCGTCCTCGACCGCGCGAACATCTCGAAGCACCACCTGCGGTTCCGGCGCGCTGACGGGAAGATCGAGGTCGTCGACCTCGAGAGCACCAACGGCACGTACGTCAACGGCCGCCGGGTTCAGACGCCGCGGAATGTCCGTCGTCCCGATCGCATCTACGTCGGTGACTACATCCTCATGCTCGAGGGCGACGACGACGCGATCGCGCCGGTCGAACGGAAGGAGATCATGGTGACGGGGGTCGACGGCACGCCCGAAGTGCGGCGCATCGACGTGCCGCCGCTGCAGCACGACGCGAACACGCCGCTGCCGCCTCCGGTCACCCGCAGCTCGTCGACCGATGATGACAGCGGCGTGATGACTTCCGCGCGGCGGGTCCCGCCGGCGGGTGTGGACTCGGCGTACCTCGATCAGGTTGCCAACCGAATCCTGCAGACCGTGCTCACCAACGTGCACGCACTGGATCCGGTGCACGCCGCCGAAATCGTACCCGAGGCTGCAAAAGAAGCGGTCACGCTGGTCGAATCGATCATCGCGGACATGGGCCGCGCGGAAGAACTCGAAGAGGGCGTTCAGATCGAGGCGCTCAAGAGCCAGGTCGTCCGCGAACTCATCGAACTCGGTCCGCTGTCCGAGCTGATGGCCGACCCCGACATTCGGGAGATCCAGGTCGTGGGCAGCGGTCCGATTCGCGTGGTTCGAGACGCGGTGTCCGAGGGTGCACAGGCCGAGCTGACCAACCGTCGCTTCAGCGGGGACCGGGCGCTGGCGCTCGTCGCCCAGCGGCTGGCTCGCAAGTGGGGGTTCCTCGTCGAGGGCACGCAGGTGCTTGAGGGAAAGGTCGAGCACGGCTTCACGATGTACGCCGTCCTGCCGCCCACGCAGCTGCGCGCTCCGGTCATCCACCTTCGTCGCGCCCACTCCGACGCGAACAACCTGGCCTCACTCGTCCAAGAAGGCGTGCTCAGTGCCGACATGGCGGAGTTCTTGCGGGCGGCCATCCGGGGTTGTCGCCGGATTCTCGTCTGCGCGTCGGGGGCCACCGACTTGGATCGCTTCATGGGAGCGCTGGTCGGGGAGGTGCCCGATGAACTTCGCGTCGCGGCGATCTCCGACAGTGGTCAAGTCGGCCGCAACCGGGCGGGGTGGGCTCAGGTTCGCCGAGTGGGCGACCCCGCAGACGCGCTCGCGCTTTCGGACACGCTCGGTGTGATCCTTCGGGGCGGCATCGACCTGCTGGTCAGCCAGCGCACCCGCCACGAGGACGCCGCCGCTGTGATGGATGCGTTTGCGGGAGCGACCCGCGGCGCCATCGTGTCCCTGTGGGGCATCGACTCCGCTCACGGGCTGTGGCGCCTGGCCGGGTTGTCCACGGTGGCCTCGGGCGCGATTCAGTCGCTGACCGTTTCGCTCGCCCGCTCGGTCGACGTGCTGATTCGGCTCTCGGTCGGTGTCGGTGGCGAGGCCATGCAGATCATCGAGGTAATCGAGCCGCGCGTTCCCGGCGGTGAGACGATCGAGCATCAGCCCATCTTCCGTGCCGAGAAAAACGCCGACGGTGTGACACGCTTCATCCCCACGGGCGAGGTTCCGCGCCTCGTCGAGTATCTGCAGGCCGCCGGCATCACGGTCGACCGTGCGATCTTCGCGGCCCGCGAAGGCAGCGATACCAAGGGGGACTCTGGTGGGGCATGAGCCGCTGGACCCCAGCGAGCGTCGTGACCTGCTGACGGCGCTCGACCGACTCGAAGAGCGCTTGGAGACCGCACCCGAGGGCCTGCATGCCGCAGGGGCGCGGGCCGACGCGGAGGCGCTCGCGGACATCGACCTGCCACCGGGCGCCGCGCTCTTGTGGGCGCGATATGACGGCGTCGAGCTGATGTCGGGGGAGGCGCGCGTTTTCGCGGTCAATGAGATTGCCGCGGCCACGCAGAGCGCTGCGCGCGACGGGCTGCTGCTGGACGGTGATGTCGTCATCGGCGAGCGTGGCCGGGTCATCTTCGCGCTGCCGCCCGACCCCTGGGCGGAAGGCGGCTCGGTGGTGTCGATCACCGAAGAGGTCGAGCGGGCACCCGAGGCTTCGTCGGTGATTCACTTGCTGCTCGGCCTGCTCGGCGAGATCGGCGTTCTCTACGATGACGACGGCGAGTTTCACGACGGGCTGATCGACGAGTGGGGAGACCTCGAGCCCTCTGCCCACCGCAAGCTGCTTCGGCGTCGCCTCGATCTCGATCCGATCGCGCCCGCACCCCGGCTGCGGCTTGTCCAGCTTCTGCGCGCCGGGGACGAGCACCGAGCTGCGGCCAAGGAAGCCGAGCGCGTTCTGCACTACGCGCCCGAGTATGCGGCGGCCCACTACGAGAAGGCGAGGGCCCTGCTCGCGATGGAGCAAGTCGAACCCGCGCGGCGAGCGTTCATACGGGCATGTGAGCACGCTGTTGATCCGATCAACGCGGCCGCCTATCAAGCCTGGGCCGCCCACGCGAGCGAAGACGAGGACAAGGCCAAGCAACATGCGGCTGCGGTGCTCGAGTCGCGGCCGGACTTTGCTCAGCACCAACTGGCCGGTGCGCGCGGCCGCTGGACGCGGCGTGACCGGACTGGTGCGATCGAGCTGTTGACGCTCGGCCTTGCCGTGGCGCCGCGAAATCTCGAGTTGCTGTCCTTGCGCGCCGAGATCGAATCGACACCGACCCGCGACGACGACTGAGCGCGGCCTTCGGGCGCGTCAGTTGCCC
>CAYSPB010000054.1:0-22853 GCA_964432695.1 uncultured Nannocystaceae bacterium | reverse complement strand
TTCGCGGGCGGCTCGTCCTTGGGCGTTTCGGCCTTCGCGGGCGGCTCGTCCTTGGGCGTTTCGGCCTTCGCGGGCGGCTCGTCCTTGGATGCCGCGGTTGGGAATGGGGCGATCAGCTCGCCCTGCGACGGACCCTCGCCTTCGACGGGGGTGGTCGTGCTTGGCAGCGTGCCGGGGGCGCCGATCGCACCGCCTGGAACGCTGGATGCGGCTGACTCCGCCGCAGCAGGCTCTTCCGCTTCGGGAGCGGCCGCAGGAACGGACATGGCGGCAGCCGCGGCTGGCGGTGTCGGCTCGAGCGCCGTCGCGACGCGCAGGCCGTGTTCGGGAGCCGTGGAGCCCTCGATCAGAAGGACCAGACGACGCGCTTCGGGCAGCGGGGTCTCGAAGGCATCCACGATGTGGTTGCGTTGCCCGCTGCGCAGCGCGATGCGCTGAAGCGAAGAACGCTGGCCGTTCTCGTCCTCGACGGCAACGGTCAAGACTGCCTCGTACAGGCCCTCGCGCAGATCGAGGTCGATGACGCCGGCGTCGAAGTCGACGGTGGTGTCGGGGAACGCTGGGAGCATCAAATCGAGAACGGACGCGCTCGCCTCGATGCCGGCGGGGATCAAATGTGCCGCCTGGTCTCGGTAGACTCGACGGTCGAGAAAGAGTCGGATTCGGCCTTCGTCGTCGGTGTCGAACGCGGCCAATCCACGACCGCTGGCCGATCGCAGGTAGCCCTCGGGGGCAGGCCACGGGCTGAGCGTAGCGCCGTCGAGCTCAGTCGGAGCAAGGCCTGCGCCCTCGCGGACGAGGGCGGCAGCAGCAGCCTCGGGGGAGAGCTCCGGCGAGATCGCTTTCGGAGCGGGAAGGGACGACTCGGACCAGAAGTTCGACGACGTGAATCGGGTGAGCCCTTCGTAGTCGCCGTAGCCGAGGAGATGCTGATGCAGCGTTGGCGCGAGCGGGCCGGTCCGCTGCATGTCCCGTGGGGACAGAGAGACCGTCCCTGGCAGCGTCACTCGGCCATACAGCGCACGGGCGTACTCCTGGAGCGGAAGTCCACGGTCGCCTCGCGTCGGAGACAACGGTGCGAAGAAGGCGGTGAGGTCGCCGCGTGCGTGGGCGGGCACCGACTGGTCCTGCACGACGTGCAGCAGCGCACCGAGGCCGAGCAGGCCCAGCGCGAGTTCTCGGTCCCGGGTCCGAGCGTCGGGGGCGAGCGAGGCCTGCCGCAGGTGGGCGGCCGTGGTGGGTGGCGCCCAGGGATCGTCGGCGTCGCTGAGCCAGCCCACGGCCGAGGTTGCGCCGCCGGAGAACGCAGAGCGGTTTGCAGCACGCGCCAAGGCGCCCTCGGAACGACGGGCCTTCGCGCGGAGCACGGCAGCCGGCAGCTCAGGATCCGCCCAGGTCGCTGCGGCGGGGTCGTTCGCACTGGCGAAGTGGTGCAGCAGTCGTGTCCTGGGCGCGGTTTCCAGCGCGACGCCGAGCTTGATCCACCCGAGCGCGTCGAGTTCCCAGACGTCGCCATCGATACAGCGAGCCTGCGTGGACGGTGGGGCGCTGGCGCCCGGGCACGCACCGGGTCCGCCCAGAGGGGCCGCACCGGAGGCTTCGTGCACGCGGCGAAGCGCAACGGTCAGCATGCGCCGCAGCTGCGGATCGAGATCCTCGGGGTGCAGGCGAATGGCCGAGAACACGCCGCGCGTGAGGCCGCTTTGATCCATCCAGCGCAGGTGCATCTGCGACTGAAGCACCGCACGCTGCGTCATGGCGACGTGCGTGGTGGAGGGGTCCCAGGCGTGCGCGGGGCGACCGAGCAGCCCGGCGCCGACGAGGACGGACGCGGCGAGGCACCGCCGTGCGCGTGCGCGAAGAGTCATGGCGTTCCTCCACCCGCAGAGGGCGGGAGCAGAGCAGGGGTGGCCTCGGGCGGTGCGTCTTGGAATGTGATCGCTTCGAGGCGATCGGCCGCATACTTCGCCAAAATGATCGCCGACTCGATGTCGACGCACTGCTGCGCGCCGCAGGTCAGCAGCAGGCCGACCTCTTGTTCGGGGTCGAGGAACGCGACCGCACGTACGTCGTCGCTGTCGTAGACCCAGGTGGTGTCGGTGATCTCGCCGCTGGGGGAGACGCCGGGCAGCGTGGCTTCGAAGGTTTCTCGAACGCCGTCGAGGCCGCCGGGCGGGGACTTCCACACCCGGTATGCGACGTCGTAGGTCTCGTCGCGGCCCACGGCCTGCAGGTGAACGCCGTGATAGAAGTGCGTCCGCGCGAGGTCGCCGAGTTCCTTCACCTCGAAGGCTTCGGCGTAGCCGGTTCGCTTGCGCACTTCATCGGGAGGCAGCAGCGCGGTGGCGTCGAGCAGCTCCATAGCCGCCGCATCGGTCCCGCCGTCTTCGGGATCGGGGGTCGGTGCCGGGGCCGCGTCGCCGCCCAGCGACCGGTAGAGGTCCAGGTTCGCCTGATCGCGCTCCCATTTGGCGAGCTGCTGAATCTCCGGCGGCGCGGCCATGAAAAGGAGGTGTTCGGCGTGCGAGTCCGACTCGCGCCACTTCCGCAGCGAAATCTTGTTCTGGCGGAGGCTGAAGTCCGCTCGCGCGCCGCCTTCCATGACAGCGTCGGAGCGGTAGGCGACGTAGCCTCGCTTGTAGGCCACCAGCTCGAACGAGACGAGGCGAACGGTCACGCCGCGCTGCCGCATCTTCGCCTTGGGGAGGCGATAGCGGCCAGCCTGGTCCGTCTTGACCTCGAAGGTCTCGGACCCGGCGGGCCCGAGCAGGCCGTCTCCCTGATCGTACGACCAGACGCCGACAACGGTAGCGCCTTGGATGGGCTCGGCCGTGGTCGCATCGACGACCTGGCCATCGAAAGGACCCTCGAGGGTGACGTCGGCGACCTGGTCCCGCGCGCCGACGAACCCGGCATCGCGGACGATGGGGCTGCACGCGCAGAGGCCGAGCGCTGCCGCGGCGACGAGGACCGAAGCGGTGCGCAAACGAGGGGCGAAAGATGTGCGGGAAATCGACAAATTGACGTCGGCTGGCGCGAGCGATTAACCTACGCGCCGGCGGGCAATACCGCACCGTCGCCGCAACTGGCAAGCCGTGCGACGTCAATTGAGCGCGAAGCGTGACGTGAATCCCCTGACTCCACCGTCGAGCCTGTTCTGCTTCTGCTCCGGGCCAGCGAGCGGGGAGCCGTCCCCGGACGTGTGCCGACCGCGGAGGTGGGCATGAGCGATACGCCTCCGGTCCCGTGCCCAATGTGTGGCACGGAAAACGAGCACGGTGCCGCCTTCTGCACGGTGTGCGGGTACTCGCTTCAGCCCGCCAGCAACGCAGGGGGGCACAAGTGCGCTCGCTGCGGTTCGAACGTGCCCGAGGGGTTCGACTTCTGCCCCGTGTGCGGTCTCGACCAGCGGCATCGGTTCGCGCGCCCTGCCACACAGATCGTTCGGATCGACCAAGACGGGGCGCCGATCCCTCCTGGACAGCCCGCGGCTGCAGCGCCGCAGCCGTTGCAGGCGCCCCCGCAGCCGATGCACATGCCGGTGCCGGGCCAGCCGATGCAGCCGATGCACACGCCGGTGCCGGGCCAGCCAATGCACACGCCGGTGCCCGGGCAACCCGCGCCCGAGGCCGCGCAGCCCCCCGCGAAAACCGGGCGCACCGTTTTCATGGATGGACCGCCCCTCGCGCGCCCGCCCGAGCCTTTGCCCGCCGAAGCGGTGCCGGTGCAATCGCCGGCGGCTGCGGAAGACGCGATGACCATTCCCGCGCCGGGCAAGGCTCGGCTCGACAGTGGGATCCCAGTGGGCGGCGGGTTTGCGCCCGCGGTCGAGCGCGCACCCGACTCTGTCCCGCCGCCCTCGAGTGGCACGATGCGCAACGAAGGGGGCGTCGTCGATTCCGTCGACGCCCCGCCCATGCTGCCGCCGGACATGGACGATGAGGTGTCGACCTCGATCGAGACGGTTGGTCCGCGGCTCGTTCTCGTCGGGCGCGACGGAGAAGAAGGCCAGGCGTTCCCGTTTACCGGGTCGTCGATCACCATCGGGCGCCAACATGGGGAGATCGTCTTCGCGGACGACATGTTCATGTCGCCGCAGCACGCCCGGGTCGAACGGTCCGGCGAGCTGTTCACCCTGGTCGACCTCGGCTCGAGCAATGGGGTCTATCTTCGAATCCGCGGCAATGCCTCCGTCTATCCCGGGGACCTGTTCATGGTCGGGCACCAGGTGTTGCGGCTCGAGAACGTGACGGACCCGGTCGCCGAGCAGCCCCCGGCCCCGGATGGGACGCGTTTGTTCGGAACGCCGCTCAAGCCCGCATGGGGCAAGCTCTCCCTCATCGGACGTGGCGGCGTGACCGGAGACGCGTACTACCTGCGTGGCGCCAAGGTCATCTTTGGCCGCGAACAGGGGGACATCCTGTTCCCGCGGGACCCGTTCGTGAGCCGAGAGCACGCGCAGCTGCGTCTGGAGCTGCATGGCGCTCAGATGTCGGTGTTCCTCGAAGACCTCGGATCTGCGAACGGCACCTACATCCGGATTCGAGGTTCTTCGGAGATCCGAAGCACGGACACTTTCCGAGCCGGCGATCAGATCCTACGATTGCGGCTCGACGACTGATGCACTTCGACGTCTTTGCCCGTACCGAAGTCGGCTGCGCCCGCGAACGCAACGAGGACGCTTTCCTCGTGTTGGACTTGGCCTCGGGCACGAGTGGCCTGCGGCCGAACGCGCGCGCGCGAGAAATGGCGCCGCCGGGAACGGTCGTGGCGGTGTGTGACGGCATGGGGGGCGCCGCGGCGGGCGACCTCGCGTCGAAGATGGCGCTCGAAGGGTTGGAGCAGGTCGTACGCGCGTCCGGTCCAATGTCTGACGTTGCGTCGACCGAGCAGATGTTCATCGATGCAGTTCGCACGTCGAACCAATCGATTTCATCGTTCGCCAAGGCGCACCCCGACAAACGCGGGATGGGCACGACGATGACGGCGGCTGCCCTGTTCGGGCCTGAGCTCGTCATCGTGCAGGTGGGCGACTCGCGGGCGTACCTCAAGCGCGGCATCGTGCTGCAGCAGGTGACGATGGACCAGAACGTCGTCGGCCAGATGATCGCCTCGGGGCGCATCACGCCCGACCAGGCGCGCACGGTGAAGCAGCGCAACATGCTGCTGGAGGCGATCGGGGTGCAGGCGAAGGTTGGCCCTGACCTCATTCGCGTTCAGGTTCAGCCCGGCGATGTGCTGCTGCTGTGCAGCGACGGCTTGACCGGGCCGCTCGAAGACCGCCGCGTGCTCGACCTCATGCTGCAGTACGAGGATCCGATTCGCTGCTGTCGGGCTCTGACCGAAGCTGCGTGCGCTGCGGGGGGCCCCGACAACGTCACGGTCGCGATGGCCCGGTTCCACGGATCGCCATACGAGCCCGCTGCCGACCCGAATACGCCGGTCGCGTTCGAGCGACGCAACGCGGTCGCCTGAGGGCCTTCGGCGGGGGCTCAGTCGCCGAAGTAGAACGCGGTCGAGAGGCCGACGAAGAAGGTGTTCGACATCGGTCGGCCGGCGGCGGCGGGCGTGAAGCCCAGCCAGCCCACCTCGGGCCCGATCGCAAAACCGCCCGCTTTGGTGGGGCGATAGCGCTTGGCGCCGGGGAAGAACTCGTAGCGTCCACCCGCACCGAAGACTGCCCCGCCGTAGCCGCCCCGCCCCGCGACGCCCTCTTCGGTCACGGCACCGCCGCCGAATCCGAAGCTGCCGCGCAGGCTCAGGCCCTGGACGCGCTTGGGAGCCGGCACGAAGGTGAAGTCGACGAGCAGCGCGCCCTGGCCGAGGCTCTGTCGGGCGCCACCATCGGATGCCGACCCCGCATTCCCGCCGCCGGAGAGGCCGAGCCCCAGCCACGGCAGAACCATCTGGCCGAAGCGCAGCGAGGCGCCCGCGCCGGCAAAGGGTGCGTCCGTGCTGAACTGGTTGACCCGTGCGATCCCGAGGCCGCCGAACAGGGTCAGGCCCAGGTAGGGGCCCGAAATCCGCGGTGGACGCACCTCGTCATCCGCGTCGCTGGAGGTCTGCGTCGACGCATCGGGGTCGTCCGCGGGGGCTGCGGCGTGCGCGGGAGCAGCCGCAGCCGACAGGGCGACCGCAACGAGCGGTGCGCAGAGGCGACGAAGCGCGCGCGAGGAGGGCACGGACCGAGGATGAACCACGGCCCCCCAGCAGGGCAAGCGATCGAGGCCCGGCGCGTGATGCCGGTCCACCTGGGACGGGTTGCTCCGGGCTGCGGGTTGCCCTACGGTCCGCGGTCATGGCATCGGCCACGTCCAAGGTCCTCGAGCTCGTGGGCGCATTCCTGCTCGGCGGCGGGGTCGTCGCGGTCGGCTACGAGCTGGTCACGCGACCCTCGGCGCCCGATGACGCGACCGCACCGGCGGCTCCCCAGGGGGGGGTCGAGGACGGGGCGCCCGCGAGTCCCGCGTCGATCTACGCTGGAGGAGGCGCGGGGGCAGGCGCCGGTGAGGAAGTCGACGGCGAGGGAAACGGAGGCGACGCCGCTGGCGTGGAGGATGGGGAATCCGTTGTCGAGGTTCCGTCGGAGGCGTGGCTGCAGCCCGACGAAGCCGGAAGCTACGCAGAGTATCCCGGTGTGTATCTCGAGATCCCTGCGATGGACGCGGAGTCGGAGTCGGAGTACCCGCGCCACGGACTGGTCACGTCGCTCGCGGCGATCGTTCGGAAGCGGGCCGACCTTCAGTCTCCCATCCTCGGCATTCTTCGCGCGGGGACGCGGATTCGGGTCGACGAGGAGCGCACCTTCGGCGGTGGCTGTGCGGAGGGGTGGAACAAGGTCTATCCGCGGGGGTGGATGTGCCGCAAGGCCGGCTTGAAGGTCGACGAGACCCCGCCCGACGACGGCGTCGTGCAGGTCCCTGCGCCCAAGATCGACCAGCCGCTGCCGTACGACTACTGGCGCGTGAAGGACGAGATGACGCCGTTCTTTCACCGACTGCCCAGCTTCTCCGAGCAGGACAACGCCGATGCGGCCGGCCGGGCTTGGTACGCCGAACACAAGCGTGAGCCGATGCCGACCGACCGGAGCGTGCGGCCCGGTGAAGTCCCCGCGGTGGTCAAGGAGTACATGAACTCCGGGTACTACATCACCAAGGCCGGCGAAGAGCTCAAGAGTGAGCGTCGCTTCGTGCGGACCACGCTTGGGTCGTACGCGCGCAAGTACCAACTCAAGCCCAAGGAATCTCCCAAGTTCCAGGGCCGGCTGCTGCCCGGCGGCGCCAAAGACCTTCCACTGTACTTCATTCGGCGCGAGATCGCGTTCAAGCAGCGCGAAGGCGAACTCAGCGACGTGCTCGTGGACACCGACGACGTCCCCGAGCGGCTGACGACGCACCCGTTCGTTCGCAGCCTTCAGATGGGCCCCAAGGCTTACTACGAGGACGCGGAGGGCAAGTTGATGCGCGCGTACGCGGTCGGCAAAGCCTACAAGCTGAAGCGTCCACCCGGCGTGAAGGCCGATGAGCACTGGGTGCACGTGGATCTCTCTGAGCAGACGCTGGTGGCGTACGACGGCGACGTCCCGGTCTTCGCCACGCTCGTCTCGACCGGCAAGGAAGCCGGCATGACGCCGATCGGCGTCCATCGGGTCCAGATCAAGCACATTGCCACGCCGATGCGGGACCAGCCCAAAGAGGAAGAGGCGTACTCGATCGACGACGTTCCATGGACGCAGTACTTCAGCGGAAGCATCGCGCTGCACGGGGCGTTCTGGCATGCGGGCTTCGGTCAAGTCCGAAGCCACGGGTGCGTGAACCTCTCGCCTTCGGATGCGCGGTGGCTGTTCGGGTTCACCGAGCCACATCTACCTGAAGGGTGGCATGCCATCGCACCCCTCGGCCGCGGCGAGAAAGGCAGCGCGGTCGTCGTGACCGAGTGAGGCGAGCTTCCCCACCCCGTGTCGCACGGGCTCGTCGTACGATGGAGCCCCCGTGCGGAAGCGGGGGCACAGGAAGCACATGAAAATCGCAGAAGGGACCGTGGTGACCCTGGCGTACGACATCACGTCGCAGTCGGGGGAAATCATCGAGACGTCCGATATCTCCGGGCCGATCACGTTCATGGCGGGCAACTCCGGTTTGATCCGGGGGCTCGACGCGAAGATCGTCGGCATGGAGGAAGGACAAGACGAGACGTTCAAGTTTGCGCCGAACGAGGCCTTCGGGACCTCGGACGAAGCGCCGACGAAGACCCTGTCTCGCAAGGACCTGCCGCAGCAGGACCTCAAGAAAGGCGACGCCTTTGAAGCAACCGTCGGCCCTGGCCAGACGATCAAGCTCGTCGTCCACGAAGTGGAGGGGGACGACAACGTCACCGTGAAGCTCGTGCACCCCCTTGCCGACCAGGAGATCGGCATGAGCGTGAAGGTACTCGGCGTCCGGGCAGCGACCTCGGCCGAGAAAGTCGCGGGCAAAGCGATGACGGCTCCGCCACCGCCACCGCCACCGGCACCGGCCTAGCTGGAAGCGCAGCCTCCCTGCGTCGCCCTCACCCCGTTGGGGTGAGTGCGGGCTCCTCCGGGAGGCTGGACGGTGCGCTGTTGCTCGGCGGCGGTTCTCTTTTCCCGCTCCGCGGACCCTCCAGGCCCACTCGCTCTGTCTTCGACGGTGCGATTGTCTGAGGCGGTCGACGGCGCGGTTCCTTGGGGCGGTTCGGGTCCCGTAGGCAGGGTGCTTGCGGAGTTGAACTGACGCTCCCACGACGCCTGCTCGCACGTGGAGGTCACATCCGTCACCGCAGGCCCGCCTCACCAAGCGTTCATCGAAGAGAGAGAGTGGGCCCGGAGGGCCCGCGGAGCGGGAAAGAGGAAGTGGGCGCGACGAAAGGCGTTGCGTGCAGCCCCCTGAAGGAGCCCTCACTCACCCCGTTGGGGTGAGGGCGACGCGGGGGAGCTGCCCTCATCAAAAGGTCGCGCCGAAAAGAAAGCGAGTGGGCCCGGAGGGCCCGCGGAGCGGGAAAGAGGAAGTGGGCGCGACGAAAGGCGTTGCGTGCAGCCCCCTGAAGGAGCCCTCACTCACCCCGTTGGGGTGAGGGCGACGCGGGGGAGCTGCCCTCATCAAAAGGTCGCGCCCACATCAAACACGAAGCGGCCGTTCTGGTCGTCGGTTGGGCGGACGTTCTGCGGAAGGACCGCGTTGGGGACGAGGACGGCGTAGCCGAGCGCGACGGTGACGATGCGGATGTCCCACTTGACGAAGTTGACCCCCACGCTGCGTCGGATGTCGCGCATGGGGACGACATGGTCCCAGCGCTGGGTCAGGACGCCTGCGTCGACGAAGACGGAGTGGGCGAGCTTGCCTCCGAGGAACTTGGGCACGCTGACCACCTGCAGCGCGAGGGTGCCGAGCGCTCGGATGTGCCCCCCTTGGGCGGTGGGCCGTAGGGTGAGGGTCCCGTAGGGCCCCTCGATCTCCTCGATGTCGACGAGCATGGTCTGCGGTTCGATGCCGCGGATACCCAGGTCCGCCGTGCCGCCGCCAAAGAAGCGCCAGACCTCGGGAATGCTCGTCGTGTTGGCGCCGGGCAGGCCGCTGATCGGGACTGCGTGTCCGTAGCGCAGCATATAGCGGACGTTGAGGCGCTTGCGGGTGCCGCGAATCGGGATGAACTGCTGCCACGAGAGCTCGGTGCGGAACCATTGGTCTCGGCCTCCGAGGTATGGGGAGGCAAACAGCAGGTCCGCGGTCGCAATGTAGCCGCGCTCAGGGTTGAACGCGTTGTCGACGTCTTGGTACTGCGCGCCGATCTCGACCCCGCCGGTGAGGTCTGGAACGATGGCCTCCGAACGGTTGGGGGGGCGGCAGAAGCCGAAGATGTTGTCGACGCACCCTGTTTCAACGCCGGGGGTTGGCTTGGCGACGTCTTTGGAGATGTTGGCGGCCTGGATGACGTAGCCGACGTACGTGCGCAGGTGCTCGTTGATCGGCCACGAGAGTCGAACGCTTCCCAGCAGGGAGTCGATCTGGCCGCGGGCCGGCGTGACGCGACGCTGGATCTGCGCGCTGACGTCGAACGTGAGCGGAGAGCCGAAGATGCGTGGACGGATGACCGAGGCTCGCGCGCTCCGTTCGTAGCAGGCTTCGCCGTCGCAAAGCTGCGTGTTGACCTGGGAAAGGTCCGCGCCCCAGTGGCCATCGAGCTGGATGTCCCAGCCCGTGCCCAGCACGTTGGGGAACGAGGGCGCAACGAAGGCGTACAGCGGGTCGAGCGTAGCCGCGCCGAAGCCCCAGGAAATATCCATCAGCCGATCTTTGGACTCCTGCAGGGAGACCACCTGGTGGACCACGCACGGGCGCTCGGGGTCGTCGGTGAACTTGCAGTCCGTTGGCTGCTCGCGGATCTGGATCGATGACGCAGTCCCCGTGCCTTCGAGGTGGCGGCGGGTGAGGTCGAGCTTGCGAGCGTCGTAAGGGTCGCCTTCGTCCCACTCGATCTCGCGGCGCAGCACGTAGTTGCGGGTCTTGAAGTTGCCTCGCAGCAGCGTCGTCCCGAAGGTCGCGCGTCGGCCTTCGTGCACGGCGAGTGCGGTGTCGATGGTGACCAGGGGCTCGCCGATGGTGTTCTGGCACATGCCGACCGACTCGGTCGTGAGTCGCTCCGCCTGCGCGACCGAGTGCTCGACGCCTGAGGGGTCGGTGTAGACCCAGCGGACTTCGGCGTCGGCGAGCGGGTACCCGGAGTCTCGCAGCCGGGTGACGATGTCGCGTTCGACCTCACGGTCGAGCTCGAGCGTGAGCGGGATACCGCCGGAGCGTTCGTCGCCGCGCCGGCGTAGCGGGCCGTCCCGAAGCAGTCGCGGCGCGCCCCAAGCCCCGTCGGCGGCCTCGGGGATCGCGTCCACGTCGCGGCTGGGAGGGATCGGCAGCTCGAGGTTGCGCAGGGTTTCGCGGCCCGAGGTCAGCACCCGCGGTCCGGGGTCGACCTCGAGGCGAAGGTAGACGCCGACCCGGCGTTCCTGCCGAAGCGCCGAGAGTCCGCTCGCGTCGATCTGCCGCTCGAGCCAGGTCGGATGACCTGCGTTCTCGAGCTCGGTGAGCGGGTCGATCACCGCGTTGTAGCCGGCGCGGTCGAAGCCATCGGGCAGCGGCGTGACGCGGAATTGCGCCCGCGCACACAGGTAGCCGCGCTCGGCAAAGGCCTCGAGGATCACGGCGAGGTCGGAGCGTGCCGCGGCGTCGCTGAAGCGGTCGCCATCACCCATCTCGCGGCTCTGTTTGTAGGTTCGCTCGATCGCGCGGCGAACCGGTCGCGGCACGCTCTGTGGGGGGGTGAAGACGACGTCGCGAATGCTCGTTCGCGGCCCCTCGTGAATGTTGAACGTCAGCTGCTTGAGCGTGCCGGAATCGCCGAAAATCGCCTCGACGTCGGCGAACATGTAGCCGCGACGCTGGTAGTACCGCCGGAGGTTCTCGGCTTCGCGTGCGGCTGCAGCCGCGGTGGCCGGCTCGCGGCGCTTGAACATCTGCAGTTGGTCCAGCAGCCGCGACTCTGCGACGTGCTCATTGCCGATGAACCCCACGCGCACGCCGTTGCCCAGCTGCACGTCGACCTCCAGCGGTAGCACGCGGCCCTTGTCGGGAAGGTCTTCGCGGGAGAGCCGTTCGAAGTTCGTCTCGACGCGAACGCCCGGATACGGGAGCTCGAGCTGACGCCGAGCCGTGGCGCGGGCACGGCTTCGCGGCTGTGCGTACTCGGAGGCGACGCGCTCCGTCGCTTCTTCGAGGTCCTTGCGGGTGATCCGCTTGCCGATCGGGATGAACGGGCTGACCGTCGAGCGGAACATTCGCCGGATCCACGACTGGTCCCGGGTCTGCACGTTGCCGACGATCTTCGGGTTGCGGACTCGGAACGCGCGACCCTTCTTCAGGTAGACGTGCAGGTCCGCCTCGCCGTCGCCGCCGCACGCCAAGCCCAAGCTTGCGCGACCTTCGAGGTAGCCACTGTCGAACAAAAAGCGGTGCAAGCGGTCGCGCTCGTCTTGCTCCCACTGAGCGCAAGCGAGGTCGCCGGGCAAACAGATCGAGTCTGGTCGGTCCTTGCGGAGCGTCTTGGGGTCTTGGCACTGCCCCCGGGCGAGCGCGCCAGGGCGGGCGCTCGGGCTGAGCACCCGCTGAACCTCGCGCTCGGAGAGCGGCACGTGCCCCCGCACGCGGACGCGCCGCAGCGCGCGACCGGGCTTGACGTCGATCTGAATGCGTCCACGGCCGGTTGCCGAGAGCGTCGCTTGGTAGCCGATTGCCGAAAGGTCGTCGGTGACCTCGACCGGAACCACGCCGCCGGGCGGTAGCGCGGCGAATTTGCGGAGGACCTCGGCATCTTCGTCGCGTCGAAAGTTGCCCCGGATGTCGACCTGGTCGACGTTTACCAAGTCGACCCCACGGCCCTGGCCAGCGCGCGCTCGCAGCACGATCACGTCGAACGCCTCGCGGCCGACGGGTGCGAGCAGGAACTGGTAGCCGTCTTCGGCGACGCGCTGCAGCACGTAGATGAGCAGGTCGGGCTCGGGGCCCTGCACGGTGGCGGTGAGAACTTCCCCCTGCAGGGCGCTGACGGACCGGGCGCGGTTCGAGATGACCAGCCCCGAGGCGGCGAGGCCGTCGAAGGCGGCTTCCACCGGCCCCATCGGATCGGCGAGGTCGACCTCGGGCGGAGCGTCGGAGGGGGTTGCGTTGGGTTCGGTGGCGGGGGGGGGCGCGTCGAGTGGCGCAGTCTCTTCAGTCGCGGCTGCACCGAGGTCGGCGGGGTCGGGCTCGTCCACGTCCGGCTCGTCGACGGCCGCGGGATCCGGTTCAGTGGCAGTGGCGTCTGGACCCTTCGGCGTCGCGCCATCGGGGTCGGCGGGGGGAACGGGGTCCGTCGTCTCGGTGGCGTTGGGCGAGGGAGGGGCAGGTTCGACGGGAGGGTCTTCGGGTGCGGGGGGGGCCGCATCTTCGGGAGACGGCGGAGCCGGCGGCGCGGCGGCGCCCTCAACTGGGTGCAGCAACAGCCACAGAAGAGGCACGAGCCAACCCAGCACTCGGGGGGCGCCACCGGGGCGCATCGCTGCGGGTCGGCCGAACACGGGCGCCTAGCGTTGTACCAAGGGGCGGCCGGGCCCGTCTCAGCGCAGGGTCGGGACGTTGAAGTCGAACCGCAGCTCGATCGAGCTCTGCTCCAGCGGGTCGAAGATCACGCGCTCGTTGAGGTACGAGCGCGTCCGGCGGCTCCATTCGATCGTGATCGGGTCGAGCAGCTCCAGCTTGAAGCTCGCTTCACGGCTCTGACGGAGCAGAAAGCCCGGATAGCCGCGCGTGTAGTCCCAGCCGAACGTCGCGCGCCCGTAGTCGAAGTCGAGCCACTCGGTCGGGGTTGCGATCTCGAGCTCGGGGCCGATCTGACCCAGCCGAAGCCGCACGTCGGGCACGTAGGGATCCAGTCGTGGAGCGGCCTCGCCGGCGCGCTCGCCCACGTCGAACTCGGTGAGGTGCCCCACGACCTGAAGCGGCTTGCGGACGCCGGCCAGGCCCCCGGCGCCAAACTGCTGCACGTCGTTCTCGCTGAGCTGAACGTCCCCCGTGCCCAGAACGAGGTACTCGGTACAGCCGCGCACGGTGTCGAGCTCGGAGCCCCCGCCGTCGGTGATGCAGCTCCAGCGGATCGCCGAGAGCGTGCCGCTGAGCAGAAGCTGAATCGAGCGTGGCTGGTCGTCGATGTAAATCGGCTCGTTGCGAAGCGCGAGCACGTCGCCCTCGGCGTCCTCGAGTTCGCGCAGCAGCGTGACGCGCCCGCGCTGGATCTCGTATGTGCCGGTGAGGAACGGGATGTCCACGGTGCCACCGGGCTCGATGTCGAGGCGGCCGGTGAACTCCGGGTCCTCGTACGTGCCGGTGACCTGGACGACGGCGTCCGCCTGCAGACCGGAGGCGACGTTGTTTTCCATGCGGAAGGGGCGGTCGGTCTCGACGCGTAGGTCAAACGTCATGCCCTGTACGTGTTCGGGCGGAGGTTCCTCGATCTCGGGCGAGCCGTCGGTAAACGCCAATATCTCGACCCCCTGGACCGCGTCTTTCACGTAGCGGGCTCGGTCCACCTCGGCGCTTCCGGTTGCGACCAGCGGCGTGCCGCCGGTGATGGCAAGGTCCTCACTGGTGACCTCGACTTCGTACACCGGACGACCGGTCGTGTCGTAGGAGCGATACGGTAGCCCGTCGAGACGGACCTGCAGGTCGACGCCGGCCGAGCGTTCGAAGTCCGGGTCGATGTACGCGCGGCCCCAGGCGAAGGCGCGACCCCGGTTGCCCGCCGAGAGCCGGAGCGCGGAGCTGGGCAGGTCAGCGGACGCTGTGTCGGAGGTGTTACCGCCGATGTCGATGCGGTACCAGCCCGCGTCGCCGAACTCGCAGTCGGCTCCACACAGCGAGACGTCGACCTGGCCGCGGTCGAAGCTGGCTGAGGTGACGCCCTCGGAGAACTCGATGCTCAGCGCGTTTTGGTCGAAGCCCAGTCGAGCGTCGAGCGCCCGCAGATCGGTCTCGTCGTCGATGACGCCCGCGACGTAGAGCGAACGCAGGTCGACGCCGCCGGGGCCACCGACGATGGGTGGGCCCACGAGCCCGGCGATGAGGTTGGCGCTCAGTCGCCCTTCGGCGCCGACGGAGAAGTGACCCGCGCAAGGTCCGGTGACGCCGTACCCGGTGTTGCGGCGGTCGACCGAACCGAAGCGGACCGTGCCGCCGCGCAACGAGGCCTCGCCATCGGTCACGAGCCATCCATCCACCATCTGTAGCCGTAGGTCCGCGAAGGTGATGTCGAAGGGCAGGGCATCGAGCGCGAGGACGAGCGGCGCGACGCGACCGCTGGGACCGGGCGCCAGCGAGGCGCGGCCTTCGATAGTCGGGTCTTGGATCTTGCCCGCCACGTCGACGCCCACGTCGAGGCGTCCCTCCATGCCCTCGACCCCGTAGCTTCGCGCGATGGCGGCCAGCGGAGCGAGGTCGATCGAGCCTTCGATGCGCGCGGCGGCCGTGCCCGCTGGGACGCTGCTGGCCACCGGAGCGCTTTGCAGCTTGGGTGGGATGCACCGGTTCGCGAGGGCCTTCGAGGCGACCGGATCGGGATCGCTGAGATCGAATACGCCCTGTAGCGCAAGCACGCCACCGTCGGGTCCCCCGCTGCGCAGCTTCCACGGCTGCGAGAGTCGCACCACCGGCCAGTCGATCTCGGCCGCGAGCTCGGCGTCGGCGCACAGCGTCGTGGGACTGTCGCATGGGGCGAGGCCGTTGGGCAGGGGATCGGTGCTGCTGCGCATCCATGCGTCTTGCACCGCGAATGCGATCGACACCGAAACGTCTTGGTCAGGCGGCGGCGCAACGCCCACGCAGTCGGTCAGCATGGCGGTGCCGCCCGAGCACGTGAGCACGTGCGCGGACACCTCGCGTAGTTCGCCCTCGACCGGCGGGCTTCGGGCAGGGTCGACGGGATCCTTGAGCAAGGTCGCGACGGTGACGCGGTCGAACTCGATGTCCAGCTGCGCTTCCACGGGCACGGCTCCGTCGGCCCCGGTCTCGGTGCCGATGGCGACCACGGTGTCGACCGACCACTGAATCGGCGCGGGGCCTTCCCCCTGCTGCAGCTCGCCGTGAATTCGCAGCTCGCGGTGGCCGAGCAGAGGTCCGGCGGACGCCACGTCCTCGCTCGTCACGTCGAGCGTCCCCGCGCCCAAGGCAATGCCGGACGCCGAGAGGCCGCGCAGCGCGAGTCGACCGTCGATGCGTGGCCGAGAAACCGTGCCCTGCACGCGGAGGTTGGTCGAGGCGACCTGTCCATAGACGCCGAGGTCGACCTCGAGAATGCGCATCACCGTGGCCAGCGGGACGCCGCGCGCGTCGACGTCGAGGTCGAGACGAGGGTCGTCTTCGAGGGTGAGCGAACCGTCGATCACGATCTCGCCGATCGGTACGGTCGTGTCGCCGGCGAAGTGGGGGCTCAGCGGGCGGTGAATCGGCAGAGTCAGTCGCTCGATCGCGACTTCATCCTGGTTGAGCGCGAACGCGACGGTGGCGTCTCTGTAGGTCGTGCCGCCGAAGCGCAGAGCAGGGACGGTGGCCTCGCCCGTGACCCGCAGGGAATCCAGTCGAGCGGCTCGACCCTCGCCGTCGCCCACGTCGAGGTCGACGGTGGCCCGGCCTTCGAGCAGACCACCGGAGAGTTCCGCCAGATCGACACCGGTCAGCGAGGCGGTGGCCTTGATTCGCGGGTTCGAGGAGACGGTGCCCCCTTCGAAGACGTCGACCTCGGCCGAAACCTTGCCCTGTCCGCCGAACAGGCGTGCGTCGGAGGTGTCCACTCGAAGCCTCAGGCGTCCCTCGTTGACTACGAACGAGGCTTCGGTGGTGGTGCCGGTGTTGATCAGTCCCCCGATTGTCAAGCTGCCGCCCGTCGCGGAGGGGGCGGTGCTCGGTCCGCTGGCGAGGGTCCGCGCACGCAGTCGGTCGAAGTACGGTGGAATGCCGAACGCTCGAGCGAACGCCTCGCCGTCGTCGATGCGAAGGTCGAGTAGCAGGGCCTCGAGCGCGGCGGTCTTCGTGTCGAGGGCCCCGCTGGCCCGCACAGACGTGCCGCCGGTGGTCACCGTGAGAGGGTCGAGATCGACGAGGTCGTCGCTGCCCAGGCTCAGGCGCCCATCGAGCCGGAGGTCGCGGGGAAGCCCGTCTTGCGCGGGTCCGCGATCGCGGCGAATGGCCAGGTTGCCCAGGCGGACGTCGAGTCGCTCGAGAAGGGTGGGCGCCTCGGCGAGGTGTGCCGCGGCCGGGTCGGGCCCGAAGATGAGCTGCTCGAGGTCGACCGCACCCGTGCCGACTCCGGCCAGCGTTGGAGCGAGCTCGGGGTCGGTCGGTACGAGCTGAGCCGGGTTGAAGCCGCGGACCTCCAGCGGGATGGAGATGAGGTACGCGTCTTCCTCGAAGAATGGCATCACGATGTGCGCGCGCTGAGAGCCCTCATCGGGGAACCGGGGATCGTCGCTGGGTCGCGTCCCCAGGACGAACGTGCCGTCGAGCGCGGTGCCCTCGAAGCGGTCGAAGGTGATGAGACTTCGGCTCTCTCCGGGGTCGAAGCGGTCTGCCCACATCCGGGGAACTTCCTCGGTCGCCATCGACAGCGACACCGCCACGTCGTCGGCGATCCAGGCGGATTCCTCGAGCAGGTCGAGGCTGAGGTGATCGGAAGACAGCGTGTAGATCGGGTCCGACAGCAAGCCGCCAAGCGAGGCCGCGGCCGGCGAGTCGCGCCCGACGACCGTGGACTCCGGCAGATCAAGCTCTCCCATGAGGTGGGTGATCAGCAGGTCCGCATCCGGCGAGGTCGCATCGAGCGCGACCCGGGCAGGAGGCCCCGGGCCGGGGTCGTTGAGGCGTCCGAAGATGTCGCGCAGCGTGCCTTCGACCTCCACCGCCGATCCGGAGGCGCGGGCTTGCAGCCGATACGAGAGGTCGCCGGCGGGAATGACCTCGGTGTTCGACTGCAGGGACTCGAGGACGAGTTCGGTCAGCGGCAGGTCGATTTCATCGATCTGCAGCAGCCCGTGCGGTCCGCGTCCGCGGACCTGGAACGAGAACGGAAGCTCGATCGGCGCATCGATCGCCGGGTCTGGCGCTTCGAAGGTGAGCGAGAACGCCGCCTCGTCGAGCTGCGCCGTGGCCCGCCACTGTGAAATCTCCATCGAGTCCACATCGAGCGCGAGCGGACCCAGCTGGGCGTCGTCGACCGCAAAGGACAGACCTCGCCGGTCGTTGGGCTCCTGGTCCAGGGGTGTGAACGCGTCGATGAGGCTGAGCACCGTGACGTCGCTGCCGTCGCGGACGTCGCGGTACTCCTCGATGTCGAACCACATCGGCCGGTCGCTTCGTACCTCCGTGAAGTGCAGGACCCACGGAATGTCGAAGAACGCCGGGATGCCCAGTCGCGTCCAAGGGATGATCTCGCTGAGCACGAGCTTGGCTTCGAGCCGCTCGGCGTGGGCAGCCTGATGCTTGCGTCCGTGCTCGGAACGCTTGTAGGGGCTCCACACCGTGACGTCCTCGACCACGACGGGCGACGGCGTGCCGGTGACCAGGTCGAAGATCAGCCGGGGCTGCCAGTGGATGCTCTTCATGTCGAGGTCGCCCTCGAGCAAGCCGCTGACCTGGGCGGAGACGAAGTCGCCGAGGCGCTCGTCGTTGAAGAACACGTACGCGCCGAAGTAGGCGAGCACGAGCATCATCACCAAGCCCAGCAACAGCTGCAGTGGCAGTTTGACGAAGACTAGCGTGGCGATCGGGTGGCGTCGTACCGTGGGCGGCGCGGTGGCGAGCATGTGCAGGTGCTGCACGTGCAGGCGCCGGATGCTGTCCGGATCCGCGAGCGCTTCATTGAGCAGCGCGTCACGGAACTGGCCCACGCCGCGGGCTGCGGCGCCGGCCGCCGCGATGACGGCGTCTTGCGAGAGCGTCATCCCCATCCGCATCGACTCCATGCCGGCGTGGGACTCGACGACCGCCCGCGCGTCTGGGTCGACCTGGGCGAGGGCGCGCTCAACGACCGGCGGCGGGGGCGGTAGACGGCGCAGCCGAGGCAGCGGGTAGCCATACGAGAGGCGGCGGCTCCGGCTGCTCACGTCGGCCCGGACGTGGGTGCGCACGAGCTTCTTGAAGAGCCGGCGCCGGCGCCACGGCCCGCCACGGACCCGGCCCACGGTGCGGCGGCGGTCGTACTCCTGGTACGCCGAGAGCAGCAGCGCGAGCGAGGGCCCCTCGGGATAGAGGTAGCGAAACCGCGTCGACGTGCACATTCGCTCGACGACCTCGCGGCCGTCTGCCAGCAGATCGGCTTCCTGCTGCCAGCGGACCGGATCGTCCGGGGTGAGTGAGGGCTGCACGGGGCGGTCGCGCGGGGGGCCGGTCCGACGCGCGTCGACGCGATGGCCCCACGGGGGGACTCGGACCGGGAAGGGGCACGGGGCCTGGGGCCAGCTCAGGCCCCGAACCGTGCGGTTTCCATGGGGGTTTGCAGATCCAGACAGTAGCATGGTCGCGGTGCCGAGGAGCGAAGAGGCGCAAGGCGCGCCGCGTGGTGGGTGCGGTCCGGCACGGACCGAAAGGTTCTCCAACCCAACCGGGCCCGAGCCGGGTAGGGGACCTTCGTGAGCGCGACGAGCACCGCGGCAAGAACCGGCGAGGCGCCTAATGGGTGGCCGTGGAGCCTGCTCGACGGCTTCCGTGCGGGCCGTTCCGAGGCGCTGCGTGACGTCTACCGCCTCTACGCGGACGACGTCGCGAAGCAGCTTCGCTTCGGGTTCAGCTTCGAATCGCGTGGGCGAGCCCACCGCTTCGTCGGCTATGGGTCGGCGTTCGATCTCCAAGACGCCCTGCACGAGACGTTTCGTCGGGCGTTCGAGCCCCGGGCGCGGGAGGGATATGACGGGATCCGCCCCTATCTTCCCTACCTCAGGACGATCGCCCGCAACGTCGTGCTCCGCTCGTTCCGCAAGCGCGAGGTGCTCTTTCCGGCGGTCGAAGACGACGACGGCGGCAAGCCCGCCGTGACCGCGTGGGGAGACGAAGGTCCCAGTCCGGAGCAGACCGTCGCCTCCAATCAGGTCCAGGCGCTGGTTCGAGGATTCCTCGAGACGCTCGAGCCGCAGGGGCGCAAGCTGCTGGAGCTGCGCTTCATCGACGGGCAGTCGCAGCGCGACGCGGCCGAGTCGTTGGGCTTGGGTCGGCAGCAGGTTCGCTCTCGCGAGGCCAAGCTGCGCACGGCCTTGGTCCGCTACCTCAAAGCGCAAGGTGAGTCCGGTTTGGTGTCCACCACTGCCATGATCGCGCTGCTCTCGCTGGCGCAGATCCTCAGCGAAGGGATGCAGGCATGAGCGATGCAACGTTCTGGCGTCGGCTCGAAGAGGCGGTCAGCGGCCGTCTCTCAGACAAGACGCGGGCCAAGCTGTTCGAGAAGTTGCGCACCGACGAAAAGGCGCGCGCGGACTACGATCTCACCTTCGATGCCATTCGCGAGCTCGAGCATGCACCGGTCGCCGACGCCGAGATCGACCTCGTCGAGTCGTGGCTCATGGCAGATCTCGCGGCCGAGGCGAGCCCGGCACAGACCGCCGTCTCATGGTGGTCGAGACTCTTCTCGCCGACGTGGATCGGGGCCGGCCTTGCAGCGGCGGCAGCGATCGCGCTGGTCGTCGCCATGCCCACCTCACCGCCCGACGACGACGAGTTTGGCGTACGAGGTAGTGGGGACGACCGCGCGCTGGCGATCGATGCGCTATGTCCTAAGCGGGCTGGCGGCGATGGCTTGGTGCCGGCCGCCGAGTACGGCTGCGCGCTGTCTGGAACGCTCTCGTTCGCCTACCGCGTGGACCCGAGCGCCTTTGCAGGCTCATTGACCCTGTTCGGCGTCGACGCCCAAGGTGACGTGCAGTACTACGCGCCGACCCCGGCCGACGCGTCCTGTGTCGATGCGATGCCGGGAACCTGGCAGCCGCTTCCGATGGTCGTGACGCTCGAGGTGAATCATAGGGCGGGGGACGTCGTCCTGTACGGGCTGCTGTCGGCGCAGCAGCCCACGGTCGAACAGGTCGATGCCCTTGCCGCCGCACTCTCCACTGCCCCCAAGGGGCATGTCGGAGACCCCGCCTGGCACCGTCGCCTCGATGGCGACTCCACGCTGGCCAAGCTCTGCCCGACCGCCGACGACTGCGAAAGCGCCGAACTGACGTTCGACATCCGCGAGGACCTCCGATGAAGACTCCGTGCTCCCGACTGCTCGCTTCGCTCCCGCTCTTGCTCGGGCTGGCCGCTGCCCCCGCTACGGCCGAGGCCGCGGAGGCGGGCTCCATCGGCGCTGGCCTGGCGCTGTCGATGCGTGCGCCTCCGCAGCGATTTGCCCTGGTGGTCGGCAGCAACGCTACGCTCGACGACGACCTCGCCCCGCTGCGCTTTGCCGACGACGATGCGGCGTCGGTCGCCGAGTTGCTCGCCGAGGTCGGCTACGACGTCGAGCTGGTGACCTCACTGGACCAGGAGAGCCAGGCGCTGCACCCCGACCTTGTTCGCGTCGCTCGCACTCCGTCCCCCGCGGGCCTCGAAGCGGCCTGGGAGCAGCTGCGTCGTCGCATGGACGAGGCTCCGGAAGCCGCCGATGTCGAGCTTCTGATCTACTACTCGGGTCACGGCGACGTCGGCCCCGATGGTCAGGGCTATCTGACGCTCGACGGCGGCAAGCTGACGCGGAACCGTCTGTTCTCCGAGATCCTCACGGCGTCGCCGGCCGACCATAACCACGTGCTCATCGACGCGTGCCGCAGTGAGCAGTTCGTCCTGACGCGCGGCAAGACCTGGAAGAACGACCGTGCGCAGGGGGACGGCACGGCCGATGTCGGGCGCTACCTCGGAAAGAACCACCTCGGTGGGCACCCGGATACGGGGGTCATCGTGGCGCACTCGGCCGACCAGCAGACACACGAGTGGGAGCGCTATCGCGGCGGCATCTTCACGCACCAGCTGCTCTCCGGCCTGCGCGGCGGCGCCGACCTCAACGGTGACGGCGCCGTCGAGTACTCGGAGTTGGGCGCGTTCGTGGCGGCGGCCAACAGCGGCGTGAAGGACCCGCGGGCGCGGCTGTCCGTCACCGTGCGCCCTCCCAAGCAGGACGAGCGTTGGCCCGTGCTGCAGCACGACGACATCGCCGACCAACGGGTGCTGTACTTCCCGCAGGGAACCGATCAGCGTCTCTACACGGTGGAGGACGAGCGCGGCGTTCGGGTTGCCGACCTTCGCCGCGCGGGGGACCAGCCCGGTTACCTGCGGCTGCCGGCGGGCGACGTGTTCGTCTCGCGTCGAACCAAGGATGGCGATGCGGATGAGCAAGAGGCAACCATTGCGGCGCACGATCGCGGCCTGACGCGCGCGGAGGACCTCGAGTTCCGCCGCACGGAGCGCGCCGCTCGTGGCGCCTTGGATCAGGCGTTTCGCAGCGGATTGTTCCTGACCCCGTTCGGCCCTGGTTACTACAGTGGCTACACCGACACCCGCGGACTGCTCGCGGTCGAAGACCCGACGTGGCGCGTCGAGGTGTGGGAAGTCGACGAAGACGGCAACGAGATGAAGGTCGCGGAGACCGAAGTCGAGGCCGAGGACGCCGACGAAGCGATGGAGACCGAGGTCATCATCGAAGAGTCCGGCGACCGTCACTGGTGGGACCAAGGCAGCACCTGGGGTGCATTGTTCTTCGGCACGGTCATCACGCCGCAGGATCCCTCGGGTGACCTCAGCCTCGTCTCGGGACGCGTACCCTCGGACAGCTATCGCGGCTGCTTGTCCCCCGACGACGCCAATGCGTGCTCGGTGCTTCGCGGCTTCGACCTGCGCTGGCAGGTGTTCCGGACCGGCCGAAAGAAGAAGTACCCGGGCGTCATCGGCTACTTCCGAACCGGGTACACCGGCGGCCACGCGAACTTCTCGCTGCCCGAAGAGGTGCAGCTGCAAGCCGGAGACGCCACTGCGGGCTCGTACGTCGCGGTGCCGGTGTTCCTCGGCGGCAACGTGTACGCGTTCGACAACTTCCCGCTGCGTCCGTACGCGGGCATGGGCTTCGGCTTCGACGTGATTCGCATGCGCTTCGAGCGGTTCGAGACCGACGCGCGCACGGTAACCAAGGCGCGGGTTGGCTTCGAGCTCCACGCGGGCATCGAGGCGCGGATCACCAACTACGTCGCGCTCAACGCCGAGGTGATGCAGCAGTGGGGCGCGCGCAAGCGACTCGACGGGCTGCCC
>CAYSPB010000053.1:0-28286 GCA_964432695.1 uncultured Nannocystaceae bacterium | reverse complement strand
CACTCGGCCTCGAGAAGGCTAAAAAAAGATCCGGACAACCGCGGACGACACGGACTGTCTCTACGGATGTCTCGCCCGTCTCTCGCCTTCGTGGGGGTGGCCGTCTCGTTGTCGGTCACTGCGTGCTTCTCGGAACCCGTTGTCCCGTTGGGCACGGGAAGCACAGGCGACGCCTCGACCGGGGCGGCCATCCCCTCGGAGAGCGAGACCTCGAACGTCGAGACGACCGGCCCGCAGAATGAGACCGGCGGGATGAGTGGCAGCACCGACGAGTCCTCGTCGACTGGCACCGAACCCGAACAGGACGAGAGCTCCACGGGAGAAACGGCGGAGACCTCGATTGGCGAAACCACCGACGCGGCGCGTATCGACTGTGAGGGCGTCCCCGGCGGCGCCGCGGTCGAAGATCCCTGCGGCGTCTGCAATGGCGATGGCACCTCCTGCACCGACTGCGATGGCGTCCCCAACGGCGACGCGGTCGAGGATGCGTGCGGCGTCTGCAATGGCGACGACTCTTCGTGTGCCGACTGCGACGGCGTCCCCAACGGCGACGCAATCGAAGACGTCTGTGGCGTCTGCAATGGCGACGGCACGTCCTGTCTCGACTGCGCGGGGGTCCCCAACGGCGCCGCCATGCTCGACGCGTGTGGCGTCTGCAATGGGCTCGGCAAGCCCTGCTGGGGCTGCACCACCCCCAGCGCCAGCAACTTCGATCCACTCGCCACGATCGAAGACGGCACCTGCGTCTGCGAGCCGGTCAACGGTGGCGTCGGCGACCAAGTCAACGTGCAGAGCAACGCGGGCTCGGGCTCCACCGACCAGTGGCAGTCTTTCACGGTCGGCCTCTCGGGCGGTCTCACCCAGGTCGACCTCGGCGTCGGCTCCCCGATCAACGGCGACTCCCCCGGACAACTCCGGTTCTACGCCGGCGAAGGAATCGCCGGCGTAGAACTGGGAAGTCAGGACGTGACCTTCGCCGACGTGTTCAACACGATGCAGGAGTTTGAGCTCGATGACCCCATTCCCATGACTGCGGGGGAGGTCTACACGGTGCGTTTCACCGTCCCGAACATCACGGTCGGGTGGATCGACCTCGCCAACTTCGACGCCTACCCCGGCGGCCGGGGCAGCTTCAGCCCCGACGTCGACTTCGTGTTCCGCACGTATGTGTCGCAGTGCATCCCGGAGTGACCCGGTCCTCACCTAGCAGTCGTGCGGCAGCCCCCACGGACCGATCATCTGCTCATCGAACGCACCGTCGGTTGCGTCGTTGACCGCGTCCCGGAAATCACACATCGCTTGCTGGCCCGAGGTTGCTGGGGGCTTCGTGGCCATGTTCGCCGTGATCTCCCCAATCGTCTCCAGGTCCGTCTCCATCCGGATCTTCCAGAGCATCGCGGGCATCAGGTGATGCGACGTGAAGCTTCCGACCTTCTGCTGGTCGGACGCGACGAAGTGGTCGACGTATTCGATGTCCATCTCCTCCCAGGTCTCCAGTTCCGCCAGCAGGTCACCAGGAATGAACGTGTCGCGCAGTCCATCTTCGCCCCCGCCAACTTCGTAGTACGAGAGACCCGCCATCAAGTGCGGAAGGATCACCGTATTGCTTGGCCACGTCGCGCGGCCGTACCAGGGCTCTGGTGAGCCGCCGCGTCCCATCTCGTAGAAGAAGATCCAGTGGAACTGGTAGTCGGCGGGGTCATCGAGCATCTGGTCGAGAAAACCTTGGTCGGTCTCCGCTTTCTGCTTGTTGCCGCAACCGGCTCCACACGTCTGCCCCTCCACGACCGCCACGATTTTCTTGGGGCCCCACTCGGTATTGGCTCGATACACAAAGTCGAAGTCGGGGCGACCCGACACGACGCGATAGAGTTCGTCCGCCCGGACGTACCAAGCGATCCACTGGTTGGCCTGCTCGTTGGTAACGCGGCCTTGCGGCGCCGTATAGGCAATGTCCTCGTAGGTCCAGAAGTCCTGGTCGGCGACTGTGTTGGAGAAGCTCGTATGCTGCCGCACTCCCTGGTAGACCGCGCGCACGGGCTCGACGGGATCGGGCACCGTTGGCTCGCCTCCGTCGGTCTCGGTGTCGCTCCCGGTACTTCCCATGGGGCCGGTGCTGGTCGTGTCGACGCTCCCGCTGGAGTCGCTCGGGGGATCGGGTTCGGACGTCGTGCCATCCACCCCCGTCGTCCCCGGCGTATCCCCGTCGGTCCCACCACTGTTGCCCGCCGTCAGCTCCGGGTCCTCGACGGCGTCCTCGGTCCCATCGCCCGAGGGTTCATCGGCATCGCTGCACGCCGGGGTGATGAACGTCGCAAGCACTCCAGCAACTGTCCAAGCAACGGCCCTCGTCCACTCTAAAGATTTGCGTCCTGATCTTTCCATCTCATGCGCTCCCGAGCAGGAGGGTAAAGAACCGGTCACAAGTTCGGTGACTGTTTCTGCCATTGGGCGGACACCACAAATGCGACTACGCGAATTACAGCTGCAACGATTGACGAACGTGTAGGCTGGCTGCTGCGTTCGTCAGATCACGGGAGACCTACAAGGCATCTCCCGAGCAAAAAGTCTCAATACGACCGCGCCAACCGGACTTCGGGCGCCTGGTGGCAGACTCGGACGAACACGCCAGTTGTCTTCTCTCGACGCGTCCAAATCCTACTCGCGCGAAGAAAGCGACACCGGACGCTCGGCACAGAGGGCCCTCATCGGTGACACAGCCCCGTTTGGAGGGAACGCATCGCGCGAGACGAAGCGCTCCGCGAAGATGCCATCGTGCCGTTCGAATACGTCAGCGTCGAGGAAGCGATCGCCCGTGAAGGTCTCCGCATGGTCGTGGTCGGTGGGACACCGAGCCCGTGGGGGGAGTCGGCCAAAGGGGTCTTTCACGTGAAGTCGATCCCGTGGGTTGCGACCCGACTCGTCTACGACCAACCGGCACTGCAAGACTGGGCTGGGGAGCTTACCGGACCGGTGGCGGTGTTCGAGAAGGAGCGCCCGCGAAGCGGATGGGCGGAGATCGTCCTTCTCGCCGAACGGATCGCCCCTACGCCCTCCGTGCTTCCCGGTGACCCCACGGACCGCGCGCTGGTGATGGGACTTTGCCACGAGCTGCTCGGTGAGCAAGGGCTGGCCTATAGCCGCCGACTTCAAGCGGTCCATGCAGGCCTTCAGGGCAACGGCGGATTCACGCCTAAAGTCGCCGGCTACCTCGCCAAGAAGTACGGCTACACGCCTGAGGCCGGCGCGGCTGCGGGTGAACGTGTGGCCTCGCTGCTGCGGATGTTCGCGAAACGAGTCGCGGCCGGATCAGGCTACCTCGTCGGCGACGCGCTCACGGCAGCAGACATCCAGCTCGCGTGCTGCGTCGGCATGTTCAACCCCCTACCACCCCAGCAGTGCGCCATGCGGGACAGCACCCGCGCGACGTTCGGTTGGCTCGATGCGACTACGGCCGAAGCGCTCGACCCCGCACTGGTGGCGTTTCGCGATCGGTTGTACGCCGAGCACCTCGAACTTCCGCTGTCGCTCTGAGACCCCGCGGTGGGGCCCGGCGTCCCCGCGAGCAGCGGCATCAACTCCCGTACACTTCCATGGTGCGAAGGGTGTTGGTCGCGTTGGTGCTGTGCGGGGTCGGCTGCGATTCGAGTGAAAGCACGGTCGACACCGACGCGACGTCGGCGGGTGGAGCATCGACGAGCACGTCCTCGACGTCCATCATCGATGGCACGTCGTCCTCCACCACCGAGGCGGCCCCCGTCTTCACCCCCCAGTTCAACACCTGCCGGCGCGAGTGCGAGTTCGCGGCAGACTGCTGCAAGGCCGGCCAAGAGCCCTGCCCCTCCTTCGAGTACCCGGGTAACTACGGCTGCGTCGACGGCATGTGCGTGCCGCCGGTTTGCGACAGCGACGAGACCTGCGACGCCTGGACCGCCGGCAGCACCTGCGAGCTCATCGAAGGGCTGCCGCAGTGCGTCGTGTTGTGCACCAACGACGACCCCTGCGGCGCGCTGGGGACTGGATACGCCTGCGGAGCGCCCACGGACGAGGGCGCGACGTACTGTAGAGAGCGCTGTGACGTGGGTATTCCGTGCTTGCTCGACACCTGCAACCCAGACGGTGTTTGTGAATGTACGAGCACCGATCAGTGCATCAACGGCTTCCGCTGCGACGCAGAGTGACGCCCCGCGTTACGATGCAGGCATGCGCCGACTCGCACCTTCCCTCGCTCTCTGCTTCGTCAGCCTCGCCGGCTGCGATGCCCTGAACACGATCGACCCCGCGCAAGCGGAGGGGCTCGTCGAGTCGCTGCTCAAGAAAGAAGGCGTCACGGCCGAGTCCGTCACCTGCCCCTCCGGCCAGAAGCTGGAGAAGGGCAACAAGTTCGAATGCACGGCTGACGTCGCCGGTATCGAGGTGCACTTCGCCCTCGAGGTGCTCGACGACCAAGGCACGGTGTTCGCAACGCCCCGTGACCACACCCTCGTCGTGGAGAAGGTCGAGCCGGAGATCGCCGCAGACCTCAAGGCCAAAGGCCACGACGTCAAAGAGGTGGACTGCCACGGCGACGTTTGGGTTGCCGTGAAGGACGCGGTCGTGAAGTGCGACGTCACCGACGAAGCGGGGACCAAGTATGTGTGGACCGCAACCTTCACCGACAACGACGGTGGGCACTCACACAAGATCGAGCCCGCGTAGGCGAGCTTACCTGGGCGCACCTGTGACCCCTGCAGACATCGCCGACCTCGGCGGGAACGCTGCAGGTCTCGCAGGAGGGCGTGCGCCACAGCACCGATGAGGTCGACGTGTCCTCGACGCGCCGGACATGGACGCGTAGGGTGCTCGTCCGGGTGCGGTGCTGCACTCGACCGATTCGGGCCGCGGAAGGGTTCTGAATCAACCCCTGCGACGCGGCTTGGTTTCGAACCTGGCCGGCCTTCCCACCCTCGGGAACGTACAGACGCTACATGCGCTCGATCGTCGGCTCGACGCTTCTCCTCGCTGCATGCACGGCCCTTGGGGCCTGCGACGCTCCTCCTCCAGAGGAGTTCGAACGGCTCGGTCACTCCAAGTTCGACCTCTCGCCGAACGAGGCGCGCCATGTCGCCGATCGCAGGACGGAGGCCCAGCGAGGACGGCTCGACGCGACGCTGGTTTCCCTGTCGGGCCCACAAAGCCAGCAAGTCCTGGTGGTATACGACGCACCCGAACTCGAAGCCGCGACTGCGCTCCACGCATCGCTGAGCACGCGTGAGGCCCTGCTCGCTGCCGATGACCACGGGACACGCGCGTGGTTGAACAGCGTGGGCGGTCTTCGAGTCGAGAACGCCTTTGCGACCCTTCCGGCCGTGGTCGCCTCCGTCGACGGCGATGGTCTCGACGCGCTACTGGCAGACCCTCGCATCCTTCGCGTCGAGGCGGACCCGGTGCTCGAGGTTCAACTCAGCCAAGCCATGGCGCTCATCGACGTACCCGAGGCTCGCTCGACCTATGACGTCGACGGTTCGGGCGTGGTCGTGGCCGTCTTCGACACCGGCGTGGATGCCGACCACGCAGATCTCTCGGGCGCGCTGAGCGACGAGATCTGCTTTTGCACGCTCAGCGGAGTCGGATGCTGCCCCGACGGAACGACGGAGCAGCTAGGGGCCGGGTCCGCCGTCGACGACAACGGGCACGGCTCGCACGTGTCGGGGATCATTGTCGGCAGCGGCAACGTCGCCCCAACGGGAGCGGCGCCTGCGGCCAGCTTGATCGCCGCCAAAGTTCAGGGCGCCAGCGGCTCGGGCTCATACAGCAACCTGCTGTTCGGGCTCGAGTGGGTCGCCCTCAACCGGCCCGACACCGACATCATCAACATGAGCGTGGGCGCGTTCTCCACCGACTGTTTTGCGGGCAACGCCGCCAACACGCTCACCGCCGACCTGGCGCAGACCCTTCGCGCCCAAGGCACGGTCCTCTTCGCGGCTTCGGGCAACGAAGGCTCGACCGAGGGCATCTCGCTACCCGCATGCATCGACGAGGTCATCTCGGTCGGTGCCGTATACGACTCCGACTTCCCCACGAGCATCTTCAACTACCCGGCGTGCTCGGACACCACGCCGACCCCCGATCAGGTGGGCTGCTTCTCCAACGCGACCAGTGACCTCGATCTGCTCGCACCCGGTGCACGGGTGATCTCCGCAGACGAGAACGGCGGAAGCGAAAACCGAACGGGAACCTCGCAAGCCGGTCCCGCCGCAGCGGGCTGCGCAACCCTGCTCCGAGAGCACGACCCGGGCCTTTCTCCGGACCAGGTGTTGAGCACGCTTGCGTCGACGGGCGTCAGCGTCCTCGACACCCGGCTCGGGGCTTCGTTCCCGCGGATCGACTGCGATGCGGCCCTCGCGGCGGCCGACAGCGACGAAGATGGCACGCCCACGGCGTCTGACGGCTGCCCAGACGACCCGGACAAGACGGCTGCGGGCGTGTGCGGCTGCGGCACCCCCGATACCAACTCCGACTCCGACAGCACTCCGGACTGCAACGATGGCTGCCCCGCCGACGGTGACAAGACCGACCCCGGTCTCTGCGGCTGCGGTATTCCCGATACCAACTCCGACTCCGACAGCACCCCAGACTGCAACGACGGCTGCCCCAACGACGGCGACAAGACCGACCCCGGTCTCTGCGGCTGCGGCGTTCCCGATACCAACTCCGACTCCGATACCACCCCGGACTGCAACGACGGCTGTCCCAACGACAGCGACAAGACCGACCCCGGTCTCTGCGGCTGCGGTATTCCCGATACCAACTCCGACTCCGACAGCACCCCAGACTGCAACGACGGCTGCCCCAACGACGGCGACAAGACCGACCCCGGTCTCTGTGGCTGCGGTGTCCCCGACACCAACACCGATGCGGACGCGCTGCCCGACTGCGTCGACGAATGCCCCAACGATCCAGACAAGCTCGAACCCGGTGTTTGTGGCTGCGGCACCGCCGACACGAACTCGGACAGTGACGCCATCCCAGACTGCCTCGACGGCTGTCCGGACGACGGTGAAAAAACCGAACCCGGCGTGTGTGGCTGTGGCGTCCCCGATACGAACTCCGATACCGATGCCGTCCCAGACTGCAACGACGGCTGCCCCAGCGATGGCAACAAAACCGACCCCGGTGCCTGCGGCTGCGGCGTTCCCGACACGGACTCCGACGACGACGGCACCCCGGACTGCAACGACGGCTGCCCGACCGACCCCGACAAGACCGACCCCGGCGCCTGTGGCTGCGGCGTCTCCGACATCGACACGGATGAAGACGGAACGCCAACCTGCACCGACGCCTGCCCAGGAGATCCCGACAAGACCGAGCCTGGCGCATGTGGCTGCAGCGTTTCCGACGTAGACACCGACGCGGATGGCGATCCGGACTGCACCGACCCTTGCATCTTGCTCCCCGACACGGACGCTTGCGGCGGGGACCACGACGGCGATGGCACCTCGGATGGTCTCGACGACGACATCGACGACGACGGCATCCCCAACACTGAAGACAACTGCGTGTGGGTGCCCAACACCGAGCAGGAGAATGCCGACGACGACCCCGCTGGCGATGCCTGCGATCCCTGCCCAACCAGTGCGGAGAACGACGCCGACGCCGACGGCGTGTGCGACCCAATCGACAATTGCCCAACGGTCGCCAACGCCGATCTTGCCGACGTGGACGGCGATGGCGTGGGTGATGCCTGCACGTGTGAGACCAACGGCGATGCGGACTCGCACTGCGACGCGCTCGACAACTGTCCCGGCCTCGACAACGAAGACCAGGCCAACGCAGACGGAGACGCGCTCGGCGACGCGTGCGACCCATGTCCGGACGACGAGAACAACGATGTCGACCGCGACGGGGTGTGCGGAGACGTCGACAACTGCGCCGCCGCTGCGAACCCCGACCAATCCGACGTCGATGGCGACGACGCGGGGGACGTCTGCGACATGCAAGACGACGAGGGTTCCAGCAGTGGCGGCTCCGGCGAGGACTCCACCACCACGACCGCCGGCGGAGACGATACGACCGCAAGCGAGGGAGGCAGCACCAGTGCGGGCACCACCGATGCCACCACCGGCCCCACGACCGATGCCTCAGGCGCCGGTGGCGAAGGAAGCGACGGCGGACCGCCGGGCGACAATGGCAGCGGTACGGGACCGATGGACGACACCGATGCAGGCAACACGAGCTCGAGCGGTGGCAATGCAACGGCAACCGGAGGCGGCTGCAGCATGTCGAACCGCGCCCCCGCGCTCTGGCTCATCGTCCCGCTCCTCGGATGGCTGCGTCGCCGTCGTCAGGAGCAGATCGCCAAGAGCTCCTGACAGTTTTCCTGTGAAGCACAGGTCTTCATCTCGACCCAACCAGATCCCCGAGGCGTTCGGCCGCCGCCTCACGAAGCTCCGGCGTAGACGCGTAGTCTTCGAGCGCGAGCGCAGCGACGTTGCGAGCCTCGGCTCGGTTGGAATGGCGGAGGCTCAGCGCCAGCGCTTCACGAGCTTCACCGACCATGGGTCCGGGCAACTTGTAGGCGAGCCGGATTTGTAGAGCCCGCGCGTAGGCCTGCTGGGCTTCGCTCCAGTGCTCCAGTGCACGCTCCGCACGGCCGAGGCCCATCAACGTATCGGCCACCTCCGGATGGCTTCTGCCCAGGAGCGCCTCGTTGACCGCCAACGCTTCACGAAACAGCGGGAGGCTCTCCTCGGGCCGTCCCAGCTTCACCAACGCAGCGCCGGCATAGCTCGCGCACATCGCCATGTCCGGGTGGCGCTCCTGGCCCAGCGAACGCAAGTCCTGGACGGCCTGCACGCTGTGCTCGAGCGCGTCACCGTGCTGCTCGAGGCGCTGGTGAATCCAAGCGAAGCCCGCGTGGTGCTGCACCCCATCCATGGACGCTCCCTGACGGGTGGCGTCCAGGATCCGTTGACCTCGACGCAGGACGACCAGCGCGTCGTCGAGACGGTCCACTTCGTCAAGCACCATCGCGATGTGCAGATCGATCGAGGGCAACTCTGGGTTTTGCGGACCGAAGGATTCACGACTGCGCCGGCGCGCATCCTCTAGTGCCACCATAGCCTCGTCGTTTCGACCAAGGTCGCGAAGTGCAAGACCCAGATTGACTAGAGCCCCAATCGTTGCTTCGATCTCGGTCTCAATCTCCTCGAAGCGCTCGAGACCACGCTGATACAGCTCGACCGCGCTTTCGGGGTCCCCGCTATGATACGCGATGATGCCCCGCCGGACGAGGAGTTGCGCTTCGTATCGAGAGTCCCCGCCGTAGCGATGCAAGATCGCGGCTGCAACCTCGAGGTCGGCTTTGGCTTGCCCGTTGTCTCTGCGCAATCCTGCATCCGCCGCCCGCATGATCAAGATACGAACGAGCAACAAGTCCAAACCGGCGCGTTCTGCCTCGAGTCGGGCCTCGTCGATATGCTTGCGAGCGCGCCCCGCTTGACCGCTACGGACCTCGAGAGCCGCAATGGAGACGAGTGCACGGGTGAGCAGTCGAGGTTCACCCAGTTCCCTCGATCGCTCGAGTTGGGTCTCCAGAATCGAGATGGCCTGCTCCGGGTCTGAAAGCAAATCGAGGGCACGCGCCTGTGCAAGTTGTTCCTCAACTTGAAGAACGCCTTCCCGTGTTTTCGGCGGCGACTCAAATCCGTCGCGTCGCGGATCCGCGCATTCTTCCACGGACGGAAGGTTCTCGAGAATCTTCAGCGCCGATTCGGCATCGTCCGCGGCATCGTTCTCGATCACCCGCATCGAGCCCCCAAATCCACGAAGTCGCCCGTCGAGGCACAACATTCGCGCATCCATGCGTTCCTCGCTCTGCACGCGCAGCACGGCCGTATCCCAGCACGCCTCCCGGTACGCATCCGCCCACGCGTCGGCGTAGTCATCGCCGCGCTGGACGAACGCCTCGACCTGCTCGGGACTCGCACCCGCAGATGCGGCGACCAACCGTCCGCGCTCGGCCGTCCAGACCTCGGCAACGCGCGCGCCTCCGCCGTCACACACCGAGGCGACCAAACCGTCGGCGGGCTCTGCCGCGTAGCTCCACGCGGCGACCCCGACCGACGCCAAGGCAACGCCGCCTGCGGTCCACCAACCCGCGCGCGCGCCCGGCTCGACCACCTCGCGCAGCGCATCGAGCAGGGCACGCATCGACGGATGGCGTTGCGAACGCTCGACTGACAAGGCCCGGTCCACGACCCGGCGCACCGACGTGGGCACGCCACGGAGGTCGGTGGGTTCGCTCAGGCGACCTGCTTCGACGTTTGCCTGCAGCGCCCGCACGCTCTCGCCCTGAAACGGCCGCGGACCATACAGCGCTTCGAACAGCGCGACCGCGAAGCTGTACTGGTCCGAGAGCGGGTCTGCATCGTCACCGCCGAACACCTCGGGCGCCATGTATGCGGGCGTCCCCACCCGCCCGTCGACCCCACTGGTCATCACCACGTCAACTTCATCTGTGGCCTGTGCTTCGGGCGTGACCACGTCGGCGACCTGTGCCAGCCCGAAGTCCGCGACCCGCGGCTCGCCGGATGCCGTCATGAGGACGTTCTCCGGCTTGAAATCACGATGGGCGAGGTTGGCTTCATGCGCCGCCGCCAGACCTGCGCCCGCCCGAACGAAGACGCGAACAACCTCGCTCCACGGCCGCGGGCCCTCGTTCATCCAGGCGCGAAGCGTTCCGCCTGCCACGAACTCCATGGCGAGAAAGATGCGGTCGGAGGACTCGCCGACCTCGTGCACGGTAACCACGTTGGGATGGGTCAGGCGCGCCATGGCCCGCGCCTCCTGAAGCAGCACGCCTCGGAGCTCGTCGTCCGTACCCTGTCCACGCCGCAGCAGCTTGAGCGCGATCTTCCGATCCAGCTGCGGGTCGTAGGCCGAATACACCACCCCCATTGCGCCTGCGCCCTGTCGTTCCAAGAGCATGTATCGGCCCATCCGCTGCGGCTGTGGAGCCGTGCCGAACAGCGCCGCGTTGACCTTGGCGAACGCCTGCTTGCGCTCGATCGTATCGCCGGACGGTGGAGTGCCCAGTTCGCTCATGACTCGCCTCGCAGACGCGAGCGCGAAGTCTGGCACGGCCGAGACCATGGCTCCAGCCGCGCGGCACGGCAGCCTGGTGCGGTACGCTCATCGCCGTGGAGGAAACCGAGGTTGGGACGCTCGATGGCTCGAGCACGGGGCGACGCCCGCACGAGCCTCGACGCCTCGCCAAGGGGGATGTGGTCGGCCGCTACGTCATCGTCGACATGCTCGGCGCCGGTGGCATGGGCGTGGTTCATGCCGCCTACGATCCGGAACTCGACCGCCGCGTCGCGCTGAAGCTGCTCCAGCCACGCGAAGCCGGCTCGACCGCATCCAAAGGCCGCGCCCGCCTCGTCCGCGAAGCCCAAGCGCTGGCCCGACTCAATCACCCCAACGTGGTCACCGTGCACGACGTCGGCGAGCACGAAGGGCGGGTATTCGTCGCCATGGAGTTCATTGACGGCATCACCCTCAAGGCGTGGATGAAGCAGGGACCGCACTCCTGGCAAGACGTCGTCGACGTCATGACCCGAGCAGGTCGCGGACTGGTGGCAGCACATGCGAAGGAGATGAGCCACCGCGACTTCAAGCCCGACAACGTCATGTTGCAAGGCGATGGTCCAACGCGACGCGTCGTGGTGATGGACTTCGGCTTGGCCACCGCGCCGACGCTCTCGACGGACAGCGTCGATTTCGATCCGGAGACCAGCGCCAGTGCCCCGCTCGCCGCCTCGCTCGACCTCGACTTTTTGACCCGCACCGGCGCCGTAATGGGAACGCCCGCCTACATGGCGCCTGAGCAGCACGCGGGCAGCCCGGGTGCGCAGTCGGACCAGTTCAGCTATTGCGTGACGCTCTACGAGGCGCTGTACGGCAAGCGGCCGTATCGTGGAGCGACGCTCGCAGAGCAGGTCGCGACGGTCACGCGCGGCGAACTCGACCCAGCGCCGGCCAACGACACCGTACCGGCGTGGCTGAGAGAGGTCGTCGTGCGCGGCCTCGCGCCGTCCCCGGAGGCTCGCTGGCCCTCGATGCGGGCATTGCTCGAGGCGATGCACCCAGCCCCTTCCCGCAGCCGGAGCTTCGTGGTGGCGGGACTCACCCTGGCCGCGGTCGGTGCAGGCGTGCTTGCCACGGATCGCATTCAGACCCGACGGACCGCCCGAGCCTGCGATGACGAAGCCGCATTGATTGAGGCGGTCTGGAGCGAGGCGCAGCGGAGCATCGTCCGAGACGCATTCGCGTCGAGCCCGCTCCCGTACGCGCAGGATGCCTGGGGTCGTGTCGAGGGTCGCCTCGACGGCGTCGCCGACCGCTGGTCCTCCTCGCGGCGCGAAAGCTGCCTCGCCCGCGCTTCGCTGCCCGAAGACCGGCGCGCGGTGCAAGACGCCTGTTTCGACGCCCGCATGCGGCAGTTGGCTTCGGTCGTAGAGACGCTGTCGGAGCCGGACGCAGGTACGATTCGCGGGGCGACGCAGATGATCCAGCTCGCGCCGGAGGACTGCGTCGACGAACGCTGGCTCCGGACTGCCGCGGTTCCCAATGAAGAGCCCGCGGACACCGAGGCCCGCGCCACCGTGCAGGGGCGTGTGGCCCGCGCTCGCGCGCTTCGTGCCGCCGGCCGATTCGAAGACGCACTCATCCTGGTCGATACCCAGCTCGACGCAGCCGAAGCTCTCGATGACGACCGCCTCCGCGCACTCGCCGGATACGAGCGCGGCCGTGTTCTCGGCTCCCTGCGGCGCTTCGAAGACTGCACCGCCGCGCTCGAAGATGCCTACTTCGCGGCGATGCGCGCGTCGTCTCGCAGGCTGGCGCTGAAGGCCGCACGGCGCCTCGTTGCCGAGCACGGGCATGGACTCGCCAACGCAACGGCCGGACGCCGGTGGGCCCGACACGCGGAGCTCCTGCTCGACCCCGACGACCACAAGGGCCGCGCACGCCTCGACGTGGAACTCGCACGCGTCGAGTTCACCGCGGGCAACATCGACCGGGCGCTCCCCCTTGCCGAGGCCGCGCGAACCTTGGCCGAAGCGGAGGACGGGCCCTATGCAAGCCTGACGATCAACGCGAAAGAGTTACTCGTCGCGCTCTACGATCGTTCCGGAAACATCGACGAAGCCATCGAACTCTCCCTCGAAGTCCTCGACGCACGACGCGAGGTCTACGGTCCCGAGCACCCCGAAACCCTCTCCTGTGAGAGTGACCTCGCCGCCACGCTGATCTCGAAGGAGGACTACGCAGGGGCCGAGGCACACGCACGGGTGGCAATTGGCGTGGGTGCGGCCGATGACCTGCGTAAGGCAGCGGCGCTGGACAACCTCTCGCTGGCGATCGCGCTTCAGGGCCGCCTCGACGAGGCATCGACGCTCAACGCCCAAGTCCTGAAGATCCGCAGAGCCCAGCTCCCCGAGGGGCACGTGCGCATTGCCAACACGCTCGTCAACAACGCGAACCTTCTGTTCCAACTCGGCCAGCACGAAGCCGCGCTCGAGCGCGCGCTCGAGGCCAAAGACATCTACACCCGCAATCCGGACGCGGACACGATCTATCAAGTGAGTCCGCTGCGCATCATCGGCGCGAGCCAATCGATGCTTGGACATCACGACGACGCGATCACCAACGTTCGGCGAGCTCACCAGATTCGCGCCGCGAAGCTCGGCGCCGCTCACCCCGAAACGCTGCGCGTGATGGCGGAGCTGGGCATGGTCTTCCATGCCGCCGGAAAGCCGCTCGAGATCGTCGCGATGTTCGAACCGCACGTCCCCCCCTCCAAGGCGTTCGACGCCCTTCCCCCGGACATCCGCGTCACGCTGCTCTCGATCCACGGCCGCGCCGCCCTGGCCGCAGGCACCGCGTCACCGGGTCGAGATTCGCTCACCCGGGGACACTTGATTGCGACCAAGACCGGCTGCTGCGACGCAATGAAAGCGGTCATCGAGATCGACCAGGCTCGAGACCGCTGGCAAACCGCAAACGACGACGTCGCGCGGGCCAAAGCACGCGGCGAGGTTTCCTCGATCACCGATCGTCTCGAAGAACTCGGGCCCGAAGGCGATCCCACCGAAGTCGAACGTGCGCGGACGTGGCTGAAACAAACCGAGGGGCGACCGTAGCGCCTCTCTAGAACTTGTCGCCGACGTCGCACAGGAAGCGAGGCGCCTGCCACCCCCCTGGCCAGTCATTGAAGTCGGCAAGCTCGCCGCCGTCGCTCCAGAAATACTGCATCGAAACAACGGTCGTCTCGGTCGAGTCCCCGTTGGGCTCGGGACCCATTGCGGAGTCCGTCACGAAGAACGTCTCTCCGTCCGCAGCTTCCCATCCACAGTTCTCGTTGTCGCTGTTCAGAGGCTGACCGCCACACGTCGACCCGAGCTCTTTCGGCCGGACACCCATGATTTCGAGGTAGCCGATGTTTGCGGTCGGCGGAACGCCGGGGTCGAGCGCAACTTCGACACCGGCCTCGAGATGGTCGGGCGTTCGAGGGATCCAAAGCTGCATGCCGAACTCGGCGCAGCGATCCTCGGCGACCTCGGCCTTGACGGTCTCCCCTTCGATCTTGAAGAACGTGTAGCCACCTCCATCGGTCTCCATGTCGCAGAATGCGGTTACGAAGTCCCGCGCCCCGATGGGCAAGATTTTGTACATGCCGCTGTCGACCTCATCGTCGAGTTTCAGCAGCTCGAGGCAGGACGCCGGGAACCGACAGCCCACGCAGCCATCGCGTGGGTTCTCGTTCTCGTCATCGCAACTCTCGTCCTCCTCGACCACGCCGTTTCCACAAACCGCCGCAGGACCGGTCTCGAGGTCCATGCCCGAGCTGAAGGTGGGTTCTGGCGCCGTTCCCCCGGTCATCGTGTCGGTCGTGCCGTCGTTTGATTCGCCAGCGACGGTGGGATCGGCTCCGCCCGTTCGAGGACTCCCCGGGGTTCCAGTGCCGGTACCGGTAGCCGAGTCGGTTGCGCCGGAATCCGAAAAATCCGGATTCTCTCGAACGCATCCAACCGCGCAGCACAGTCCCGCCACGGCGAGCGCCGCCACCGTCGGAACGCGCGCGCCTTCCCACACCGTCTTGTGACCTGCCGCCATGCTGAACCCCCAGTCGAGGATGGCGCGACGGCCGAGCCCGCGCAAGCATGCGCGAACTCGCGATTCAATCGAGATCCCAGATGCACTGATCGCCGCCGCACTCCTGGCCCGGGTAGCAATCATCTGAACTCGTGCACGGAACGATGCATTGACCGAACGAGCAGATCGCCGCCGGTGGCCACGAGGTGTCACCGGCAGCGTCCGGCCCCGGGAAGGGCGGTTGCGGACAGTCGGCGGAGTTGAAGCAGTCGAACGTGCAGAACGAGATCCCCCCGCCTCCGCCTCCGGCGCAATTCCCGGGCATCCCGTTGATCGCGTTCATCGGACAGTCGATGGGCTCGTTGCACGCCCCGTACGGCATGGTGCACGTGGAGAGATCCAGAGAACACCCGGGCGCACAGGTATCGACGACGCCCGCGGTCGCCCCGATCGCGACATCCTCACAGTCGAGGGCCGGTGACGGACCGGCCGTCCCGTCACAGATCTCCTCGCCCTCGATGATGTTGTTCCCGCAGTTGCTGCAGCCGGTCGTGATGGTGGTGCACGTCGTCGAACACGACACGTTGCCCTGACCGAAGCCGAAGTCGAAGCATGCGTCGGCGTCGGGCGTGAAGCTGTCCCCGTCGCAGTCTTCACTGCCCTCTGTGATGCCATTGCCGCAGTCGGAGCAGTCCGAGAGGTCGTACGTGCAGTCGTCGTTGCAGCCGAGGAATCCCTCGGTGAAGCCCTCGAGCGCATCGCACTGTACGGCGGGGAGTCCATCGCAGTCTTCCCCGATGTCGATGACGCCGTCACCACAGGTGGTGCACCCCGAGCCGTCGAAGGCCGTGCAGCTCGCGTTGCAGGCAAGGACTCCCTCGACGAAGCCCTGGGTCACGCACGTATTGCCATCGAGCAGGTCTCCGTCGCAGAGTTCGCCGCCGTTGAGTTCCCCGTCTCCGCAGATCCCACACCCGCTGGTATCGAACTGGCAGCTCCCCGTGCACTGCAGGATCCCGCTGTCGAAGCCCTGTGTCTGGCAGCTGGCGCCGCTGAGGTTCTCGCCCTCGCAGTCTTCGGGGTCGTCGATACTTCCGTCTCCACACGCGACGGTGGCGCCCGTCGACGAAGAGCCCGTCGAGCTCTCCGAAGCTGTGCCACCACTCGAAGACGACGAGGGTTCGGGCCCCGTACTGGTGGTCGTTCCATCCTCGGCCGTCGTCGAGGATGAGGACGTATCGCCCGCATCCGAGGTCGACGTCGAAGCTGCCGTCGTCATCTGCGCGGTCGTTCCGACCGTGGATTCCGCAGCTCCCGACGAGCCGGCCTCGCTCGTCGACCCTCCGAGGGTTGGGCTGAACTCCGCCGGGCAGCCGAACAGCCCGAGCGTCATGAACAGACTCGCCACGCGCATCTTCATCAGAACCGTCCTCCCATCGTCATCCCACCCATCGTCGGAGCCACCCACCACGCGACGTCACCACTTCGAGCACGCGAGCGCGTCAAGGCCCAGACCCCCACGCCAACGGCGACGAGTCCAACCCCGGCAATGGCTCCGCCGCCGGCCATGAACGCACGCCCGCGACGCGTCTCTTCGTCGATGAAGGTCTCCCCTTCGGCGAACGCTGGGTCGTCGGGGTCGAGACCCATGGCGTCGAGTTCCGCAACGCTGTCCTCCGCCGCCGGCCGCAGCCGCGACCCCGCGATGAGCAACGCCGCTCCTCCAGCCACTGCGGCACCGCCTCCAGCGAGCAGCCCAATGCCCAGACCCCGGGACGGTCCCCGATCATCTTGCGCCAGGGCCGGCTCGGGCTGGGAGGTCGGCATCGCTTGGGGAGGGGGCGGCTCGGCCGTGGCCTCGGCGTCCTCGAGCGCAGCCAGCTGCGCCTCGAGCTCTGCGATCCGCTGCGTCACATCTTCGGACGGCTTGCGCTCCGCGTACAGCTGGAACAGGGTCAACGCCTTGCGAAGGTGTACGGGGTCCTCGTCGAAGAGGTACTCCCGCGTATGCGCCAGCGCGATGTTGAAGAGCAGGTCGAGACGAACTTCCGTGGTCTCCGCCCCCTGCGGAAGCTCGGCGAGCAGCCTCGTCCAGGTCTCGATTGCCGCCGAATAGTCAGCTGCAGAAAACTGTGCGCGCCCTTCGAGGTAGAGCTTCTCTTGGCGCTCCCGATCGCTGGACGGCGCGTCCGGAGCTTCGAGCATCCAGCCCGGCTGAACGAGTGACAACGCCAGGACGACCGTTTTCAGCACCGCCTGCGATCATAACGCCGGGTACCGCGCATACCAGTCCGCAGCGGGGCTGCGAAATCTGCATGAAACCGCACCGCGCGAGGACGACCCCTCACGCGGTGTGTGCAGGTTCTGCAGAGGCTCGCCCCCGCTCTTCAGGGCTCAGACGTCGTCTTCGTCGGCGCCACCGACCGTCGCGCCGGGTCGAGCGGTCAGGCCAAAGTCTCCCAGCACGACATACAGCGCCGGGAGCACCAGCAGCAGCAACACCGTCGACGCGAGCATGCCGAACACGATGCTCGTGGCGACGGGAATGAGCGTCTGTGCCTGCTGGCTTCGCTCGAACATCAACGGGACGAGGCCTGCCACCGTCGTTGCGGACGTCAGCAGAATCGCGCGGAACCGGCTTCGCGAGGCGGCCTGTGCGGCCTTCATCGCCCCCATGCCTTCGACGACTCCGACCTTGATGAACACCATCAACAGAATCGAGTCGTTCACGACCACGCCCGCCAGAGAGATGAAGCCGAGGATGCCAGGAAGCGTCAGGGGGTCGCCCATGAACAAGTTGCCCCACAGCACGCCCGTCAGCGCGAGCGGGATCGCCAGCATGACCACCAGCGGCTCAACATACGAGCGGAACTGAAAGCTGAGCAGGAAGAACACGCCAAACAGTCCCGCACCGAATGCGGTGAGCATCGACTGCGCCGTCTTGCCCGACTCCTCTGTGGACCCGCCCACCTCGAACTTGAGGTCGGGGTAGCTCTCCTCGAGCTCGGGCAACAACTCGTTGCTGAAGCGCTGCATCAGCTCAGCCGAGTTTGCGACCTCGGCATCGATGTCACCGGTGAGCGTGACGGTGCGCGTGCCGTCGACCCGCGCAATCGCGGCATACGTGGCGTCGGATTCGATGTCGGCCACGGTGCCGAGCGGGACTCGCTGCCCCGCGATCTGCAGCTCGAAGTACTCGAGGTCCGACAGGGTGTCGCGACCCGAGGCCGCGAGCTGAACCGTCACCTCGTAGTCCTGAGCACCGATTCGAACGTCCTGGGCGCGGTCGCCCGAAAACGCCGAGCGAAGCTGCTGTGCGACCGTCATCGACTGCGCCGAGCTACTCAAAGCGCCCGAACGCAGGCGAACGCGGACCTGGGGCGTACCCGGCTGCAGGTCGGTTCCCAGATCGAACACGCCTTCGAAGCCTCCGATCCACCGCTCGATTTCCGCGGCGGCGTCGGACATCCGACCGAGGTCCTGCCCCTGCACGCGAAGCTCGATCGCCGCGCCGCCTGGACCCATCTGCGCGTCGGCAAAGCTGGCCGAGGTTGCGTCGGAGATGGGACCGACGGCATCCCGCCACGCCGACTTGAGTTCATCGAGCGTGGTGTTGCGAACCTCCACGCTGAGCAGGTCGGCAGTGATCGTCGCGATGTGTGGACCCGAGTCTGGGGAGTCCGGGTTGTAGTTGAAGCGGACAACCACGTTCTCCACCAGAGGTGCGCCGTCGGGTTGCTCTGGCGTGAGTTCCTCGTTGACCTGCTGCAGTCCGGCCACGACTCGGTCCACTTCGGCCTGCGTCGAGTCGAGAGGCGTACCTGCCGGCATCCGCAGCCGGAACTGCACGGTGTCACCATCGGTGTTGGGGAAGCCCTCGAACTTGAGCTGGCCACCTGCGAGCAGGCCCAGCGAAAGGACGAAGAACGCGATCGCGCCCCCGATGGTGACGTAGCGGTTCTTGATCGCCCAATCCGACGCGTGGCCAACCACGTTCTCACGGAAGGACTCGAACTTGTCGTCGAACCAGGCACGCGCCTTGGATCGGTCGTTGATGTCGCGACCGTGCAGCGAATGGGCGATGTGGTTGGGCAAGATGCCGAACGCCTCGATGAGGCTGACGCTGAGCACTGCGATCAGCACCACCGGAATGACCAACAGCACGCGCCCGATTTCACCTTCGAGCAGCGACAACGGCGTGAACACGCAGACCGTGGTCAGAAACGAGGACACGATGCCCGGCCAGACCTCGGTGACGCCATCGATCGCGGCGCGATACGACGACTTGCCGCGCCGTAGGTGCGCCGCGATGTTGTCCGCGAGCACGATGCCGTCGTCCATCAACAGCCCCAGCGCGAGCAGAAGGGCCATCATGGTCATCATGTTCAGCGTGTAGCCGATCTGCGCCATGATCCACAGACCGCCCATGAACGACACGGGCAGGCCTGCGGCCACCCACAGCGCGAGCCGGGTGTTGAAGAACAGCCACAGCGTCACGAAAACCAGGAGCAAGCCCTGCACTCCGTTGCTGGTCAGCAGCTCCAGCCGCTGGGCAATCGGCGTGGCGGCGTCATCCGTGATGACGATCTGCACGCCCGGAGGTGCCGTCGCGGACTTCAGCGCGACGAACTCTTCGATGGCGGCAAAGATCTCGAGCGCGTCCTGGCTGGACGTCTTGCTCACGCGAAGCAGACCGGCGCGCTGACCATTGAACTGAGTCTGCTCCTCGGCATTCTCGAACGTGTACTCGATGTCGGCAAGGTCGCCCAACGGCACCTCGCCGCCGAGCGCCGAGCCCACGACGGGCAGGCTCGCGAACTCGTCGATGCTGCGCCGCTGCTCGGCGAATCGAACCAGAATCTCGCCACCGCGCGTCTCGAGCGAGCCGACGGGAAGATCGAGGCTCTGCGCTGCGATGAGGTCCGCAAGGTCACCGACGCTGAGGCCATACGACGCTGCCACAGACTGCTTTACGCGGACCTGAAGCTGCGGCGTGGAGAAACCTGCGATCTCGATCTGCGAGACCTCTTCGTATCCCTGTAGCTCGTCCTTTAGGCTTTCGCAGTAGCGCTCGAGGTCGGGCACGCTCATCGGACCCATGACGGCAATGGACGCAACCGCAGTCATGCCCGCCGCTTCGGCGACCATCGGGTCTTCGGCCTCGGCAGGAAAGTCGGTGATCGCATCGACGGCGCTGTCGATGTCGGACTTGAACGCGTCGAGTTCGCCGTCGTCCTCCATCTCGAGGGTGACCACGCCCACGCCTTCGCGCGCGGTGGAGGTCATGCGGTCGAGGTATTCGGTACCGTCGACGGCGTCCTCGATGCGCGCGATGATCGCCTCGTCGACGTCTTCGGCCGAGGCACCCGGGTAGGCGACGGTAACCGTCACGACCGACGGTGTGAACTCGGGAAACGTCTCTCGACGCAGCGAGGTGAGACCGAGCACCCCGAGCAGCAGCAGGGTGATCATCAACAGGTTTGCAGCCGTCGGATGCCGCGCAAGGTAGGAGATCACTTCGCGTCGTCTCCCGTCGCGAAGAGCTCGTCCATCTGCGAAGCCGCGCGTTCGTCGACGCGTGGCTCGAGCAGCATGCCCTCGATTGCAGGCACGAGGTCGGTCAACACGACCTGCTCACCCGGCGCGATGCCGGTTCGGATGCACGCGTAGTCCTCTTGGACGAACGCGACTTCGACGGGCCGAATCGCGAGCCGCTGCTCGGCACCGACGACATGGACGGCATTCGATCGCAGCGCGCTGCGGGGGATCGCGATGCAGCCGGGCCGCGCCATGCCCTGCAATTCAACCTGCACATACATGCCCGACACCAGCGGTGGACGCTTTCCCGGGGCAGCCTTTCCGAACGGGTCGTCGACCGACACCACGACCGACACCGTTCGCGTCGCGCTCTCCACGTTGGCGAAGCGATCGAAGGCTGCCTCCCACGACGTCATCACGGATCCGCTCTCGAGCGTGACGGTCGCGCTGAGGCCCGCCTGGGCCGAGCGTCGCGCGAGCGCACGGGGCGAGAGCGCCTCGTCCGACTTCACGGCGGGTTCGGGCGCCTCGTCGGCGGAGGGTGGGCGCGTGGGTGCGCCTTCCCCTGGGGGTGCGATCAGCGGCATGAGCGAACCGATGGAGAACTGCGCGGGAACTTCGGCCAGCGCAATGCCGTCGCCTTCGGCCAGCGTCGCACCCACCGTGACCAACTCGCTGAGTTCCACGTTGGCGCTGCGAATCCGAACGTCGAATGGGGCATACAGCTCGGTGCGCGTCACCGAGAGTTCAGCTGTTTTCACGCCGGCCTCGTTCTGCTCGACCTGCGCCTTGTATGCGCGTCGCTGAGCGGGGATCTGCGCCAGTGTGGATTTGTAGGACTGCACCGACTGCCGCTGCGTAAGCACCGAGACCTCGGCCGTGTCGACTTCGGACGACGATGCCGTGCCGCTCTGCTCGAGCTTCTTGACTCGGTCGAGCTCCTTTTCGGCGAGCTCCAGCGATCGCTTCGCAATGGCGAGACTCGCCTTGGTGCTCTTCTCTCGTGCGCTGAGTTCACTCAGCTGCGCCTTGATGTTGCTGACCGTTGCCTTTTGCTGCGACGCGCTCAGCTCGAAGTCCGCGGGGTCGATCTTGATCAGCAGCTCGCCCTTGCGAATGATCCGACCGTCTTCGAGCTTGTCGTTGAGCTCGACCACGCGACCGGACACCTCGGCGACGAGGCTCCACTCCCGCGACGACCGGACGACGCCGTACCCCACGGCACGCGGTGTGGCTTCAACCTCCCGCACCATCGCCGTGCGTACGGCTCGACCTTGCTCGGTCGGGGGACGCCGCGGCGGTTCCTCTCGCGCGCGCTGCATCATGACGAACGCCGCCACGCCGAGCGCCACGGGGGTTGCGAAGCCCACGGCACGACGAAGGAGCGAAGGTGCTTCCGAGGGAGCTGCGTCGGACACTACGAAGGGAGTATCTCAGCGGGACGCCGAGGCCAACGCCCACCTCTGTGAAGTTATGTTGCGCTTACAGAGTTCGTAGCCCAACCGGCGCACGCGCCGAATCACGGGGGCGTATCCTTGCTGGGTGCGAGCGCTTTGCGTCCTGAGTGCCACCTTTTTCCTCGGCTGTGCGTCCCAAAGCGATGCAGCCGAGGAAAGGGCGCCTGTCGAGCCCTGTGACGACGCCGCAGCCCTCGTCGGCGAGGGCACGTACTACGACTTCGCCGACGGTTCGGGCGCGTGCGGGTTCCCAGCCACACCCAACGACCTCATGGTCGGCGCCATGAACCTCACCGACTTCGCAGACTCGGCCGCATGTGGCTCCTGCGCTCGCGTGGAGGGGCCCGAAGGCAGCATCGACGTCCGCATCGTGGACCTCTGCCCGGAGTGTGCGCCCGGAGACATCGACCTCAGCCCGCAGGCGTTCGAACGCATCGCCCCGCTGGAGGCCGGGCGGGTCGAAATCCAGTGGCGCTACATCCCTTGCGCCGTCGATGGGTCGGTCATCTATCACTTCAAGGACGGCAGCAACCAGTGGTGGACCGCCGTGCAGATCCGAAACGCCAGACACGCCATTGTCTCTCTCGAAGTCGACATCGACGGCGCGTGGGTGGACGTTCCCCGCTCTGACTACAACTACTTCGTCCGTGAAGAAGGAATGGGCGAGGGCCCGTTCTCGTTTCGCATCACCGACGTGACCGGGGCGGTGCTCGTCGACGAGGGCATTCCGCTGCTCGACGACGCCGATGCGCAAGGCGCTGCGCAGTTCGCCGCCTGCGGCGGCTGAACCGCACAATCCCTGCGGCCGTTTGAAATGATGCTCCACGACGCCCGGTTCGGTCGCCAACACAGAGGCACGATGCTCCGTACGCTCGCCATCACGCTGTCCATGCTCCCCCTCGCTTGCGCACATGCAACGACGTCGACTCCGAGCGAGCCCGAGCCAGCCCCATCCGCAGAGGCACCGAAGCCGGAGACCGACGCCCCGCGCGAGGCCGGCATCATCGGAATGATGAAGGAGCCAGGCCCACAGCAAGGCTCGGTCACGCTGGGGTTGGATTGGGATCAATCCGTCGTCTTCGAGATCCCAAAAGGCGTGACGCTCGAGCCCGTCGACGGACCCGGGACCTGGTTCCGTTGGGACGACCCCGGCATCGACGCGCACGTCCTGGCGGCATCCACTCGCGATGACCGACCGGTATCCGACCTCGCCGCGGACGTCTTCGGCAGCCTCGGCATCCAGCTCGCCGAGCCCCTCGGCGAGGGGCAGCCCATCGTGTGCACCGAGAACACCCAGGGCTACGTGTGGGCCTTCGGTAGCGACGCCGGTTCGATTGCGCTGCTGGGCTTCCAGCGGGAGAACGGGCGCGCGTTCGTGCTGATCGGTGGCCCTCCGGAGTCGACGGCCGCGCCCGGCGGCGACCTGTTCGAGCGCATCAAGACCACCATTCGCGTCGAGCCCGTCATGGGTGGCGACGCCATCCCAGTCGGCGAATGTAGCGAACCCACCGCCTCGGCCTGACACCGGTTTCGGGGCTCCGCGCAGCCGGACGCCCTCGTGCCCCGGTCGAGCCTCGCTTCCTCAGCCACGGCATGCACTTCGAGCGAACGGCGTGGGGAGACGCCGCCGTGATCACCCACGACGCGCGAGGTCCTCTGTTCTGGGCAGACCTGGTCTACCCGGTCGGTGTAGCCCACGGTCCCTTCGTCTGCGGTGCGGCGTGCATGCGCGTGCAAACGTGGCTCGAGGCCGGGGCGCTTGCGCAGCTTCGAGTCGAATCCTGGTGCACGGCGGACACGACGACGATCGCCGTCAGCGGGGTTGCCGAGGCGTTCGAGCCGATGTGGTCCGAGCTGTGGACGCGCCTGCAAGAGACCACGTACTGGAACGCCGCGGTCAGCTCGTGAAGGTGTCGCGGGAGCAGCTCGTCAGCAACGCTGTCGACCGTCATGCCTCTGCGATGAAACGAGTCTGCGCGGGGCCGACGGGCGGGCCGGATGAAGTTGGGGTACGGTCGCGGCATGATTGGCTTTTCGTGCAGCTTCGAACCGTCCACCGGGGCAGGCGCAACGGGTCTTGTTGCCGCATGCCTGATGAGCTTTGGGCTTGCGGGCGGATGCTTCGACCCGGACGGTGACACACCACAAGCCGGGGCGACGGAACAGGGTGATGGCAGCGCCACGACGCTGCCCACCGGGATGGACGCGACGACGGAGGACAGCGCCGATCCGAGCGCGGGGCCAACGAATCCGACGGACGACCCCACCGATGACCCAACGGATGATCCGACGGACGGCCCTACCGATGGCCCGACGGACGACCCCACCGACGACCCCACCGACTGTGCCTGTGCCATCGCCGCGCCCAACGACTGGAACGGTCCGGTCATCCTCGCACGCGGCGATGCCTTGCCCGAGTGTGCGGGCGCATTCACGGGGTCACAGCTCGACGTACTCACCGACATTGTCGGCGCTCCGGCGACGTGCGGCTGCAGCTGCGGCGCGGGCGAAATGGACTGCGGCAACCTGACGCTTCTCTACCGTCAATCCTGCGGGCAGCCCATCGGAACGGAGATCTTCAGCGAGCCCGACACCTGTCACGACAACACCCCCGCGCAGAACTCGACCAATCCGTTCCTCAACCCGGTTGACGGCTCGGAGTCATGTCCTCCGTCGCCCTCGATGGACCTCGACCCGCCCACCAGCACCAACGTGCGGATTTGCGGCGGCACCTTTTCGCAGGGGGAATGCGGACCTGGCGAGGCGTGCGTCGCCGCCATTCCCGACGACTTCGAAGGTCGGCTCTGCATCGCACGAAACGGCGCCCACGACTGCCCGCCGGCCTACCCCGAACGGGAGCTGCTGTTCCAGGGCGTTCAGGACGACCGCACCTGCTCGAGTTGTGACTGCGCGCCTCAGGGCGAGTTCACGTGCAGCGCCACCTTGCAGCTCTACGACGACGCCGACTGCACCGAACCCGGCGATACGGTCGAGACCGACCAGTGCGTCGGTTCCTGGAACGCGTTCGAGTACACCGAGCCCGCCGTGGAGGGCTCCTGCACGCCAAACAGTCCCACGCCCGAAGGCGAAGTATTGGGCGCTGGACCCACCACCGTCTGCTGCGACGGTTAGCCGTCGAGCTTGGCCGATTCGTCGTCGAGTACGTCGGCCGCGGCGAGACCGGGGCGACCGATGTCGAGACCGTGCTCGCCTCGGCCGTGAGCAATGGCCGAAAGCACCGCTATCTGCGACGGCATGCACCACCGTGATCCGACGCCCACGTCCCTGCACGGATCCGTACCTGCACGGATCCACCACGGTCGGGGGCAGGTCCGGCTAGCGGACGACCTGGCATTCGCTCAACTCGCTCACGTCATCGCGCGACGCGGCCGATGCATGCGCTCGCTCGCACTGGCTTGTCTGAGGGAAGCAGAACACCCGCGGTCCCTCCTTGAGCGTGCGAGTGAGCTGAAGGCACGACGCTGCTGCGGACTCCTCGCAGCGCTGCATGTCGTTTTCCATGCCCTTCATCTTCTTCGTCGCCATCATGACGCCGCAGTCGATCGGGTCTCGGGCACACCCGCCCACGTCGGTGTTCTGCTGTACACCTTCAAAGCAGTACCAGCCCTGTCCCGCGAACTGCCCGTCACCCGCCAGCGCCTCCCCACGCAGCTCCCGATCGGCACCGGCCCGCGCTTCCTCGTCCTCGGACGCATCGGCGATGGCCTGCCGAGTCCGCGCCGCTTCGTCCTCCTGGTACTCGCGATTCTCGGCCGCGACCTGGTCGCACCGAATCCCATTGCCGAGTTCGTAGCGTCCGCCCACGCCGTACTGCTGACAGAGCTTCTGTTTACGCGCAGCTTCCTGCCGACTCGCCTCGCTGCCCGTGATGGGGCCGTTCGAATACGCACATCCACCGAGAAGGAAGAACACGACCATCCATTTCGAGCTTTCCATCGCGCGGAGCGTAGCTGCGTCTGCCACCCGCTGCACCCGGCCGGAGGGATGAAATATCGAAGTCAACGATATGGTTCAAATCGCTCTCGGCTCGCCCGCGTTGCATTGAGCGCGCGCAGTTCCTCTTGCGTGTAGGCGTAGGCCGAGTTCAGCGGAAGCTTCAAGTCGATGAAGCGCAAGATCGCTTTGCGGGCGGCGGCCCCGGTTTCGCGTCGTGCCGCATCGAGCTGAGCCTCGACGGAGTTCACGGCGAGCTCCTCCTCGAGCGGCTCTTCACACTCATCCCAGAGCAGAAACAGCTGCTTGCGTCGGCGGGCTTCGCTCCATTCCGATTGCCCCCAGACGACCCGAAGCTTCGTGTCGAGACGCGCCAGTTCCCGCTTCATCTGTTTCACGGACCACGCCCGTGCCAAGCCCCTCCGCAACTCCGCGGTTTCTCGCAATATTCGGATCTTCTTGTTGCGAAACTGCTCCTCCCCCGCCAGCTTCTGCGCCGGCATGAGGTTCGGCTTGATCGAAACGCCATTGATCACGACCCGCCGGTCCCGAAAGCGAACGCGCCCATTGGGCTCGATGATCGCCACGAACTCGTCGCGCAACCGCCCCTTCTTGTACGTGCCGTCTTTGCGCTTGTGAAACCCAGCCTCTTCTAGCGATCGTGGTTCCTCCGTATCGGGCGGCCGCGGTCCGATCGGACGCGGCACCGAGTCTCCCGTGTTCGAGGCGGCTGGTGCTCTTGCGTAGCTCGGTCGCGGCGGCGGCCCCACGGGTGCGCGTCCATTCGAGGAGCCACGCAGTCCCGAGAGCGCCACGCCGTCGGTCACCGGCGCTGATTCGTCGCCAGCGGGCGTGGACGACCCTGACCGAGAACGAGTTCGTCTACGCGGCGGGGCCGGCGAAGGCTCCGTCGACTGCGCGACGGGGTCCGAGACCGCCGCCGGATCGTCCACGAGCTTGGGCGTCAGCTCCGGCGGTTCGGCGGCAGGCGGCTGTAGACTCGGGCTCTCGACCAACTCCAGCAGTGCGACCTCGAGCGCCTCCTCGGTCGCCGGCGGTGTGGGCTCGGGCGGGGGCGGTGCGTCGACCAACCGAAGCAGGGCGAAGCACAGCGCGTGCAGCACCGCCGAGCCGACGACGGCCACCACCCGCACGCGGCCCCGCTCCTGCATGTGCCAAGGCTGCCGCGCCCTGCCCGGGGTGCGCTACGCGATTCATCCCATCGGTTGACCCGCGTCACACGGAGCCGGCCGTCATTGGCGTCGCAGAGGCAGCGTCAGCCGCCGTTGGGGTGGCGCTCGGCGGTGCTCCACCGATGCGAGCGCGTCTGCCCGGCTCTGCCAAGCCGTGATCGATTGCGCGAGTTCAGCGGCGTTAGGCGATTCAGACGCAACGAGCACCCAATCTCCGTCGACCGCGACCATGTGGTGTGCCGTCGCGGCATCGGCGGCCTCCACCCATTGCGAGAACGGCCCCGTCAGTGCGGCCTGGATCACATCGGACGGACCCATCAAGCGCCACACGGCAACGCGTTCGCCCGTCTCGTCGTTGCGCCAGACGCTCAGGTGGTCGGCGTCAATCTGCTCGACCTCGGACACCCACAGTTCGTCGCGACCAGCGATGCGCTGGAACATCGTGTTCAGCAGCCACACATCCTGCGCGCCACCATCGAGATAGGTATGGCCGGGCAGCACCGGAACCGCGGCTGGGTCGAGTTCGGTATCGAAGTTGAACTCCATCGGCGGCCGGTTGCCGAAGCCAGCGAAAACCTGACGCGCCGAATCGGGTGGAGACTGCACGTAGTCCCGCACGCGCGCGTCGCCTCCGGTTCGCCAGGCCATGTTCACCTGCTCCCCACCGAACGCATACGGGAACAAGCCAGTCACCGCGAGTGAAGGAACCGCCGTGAGCCGGGCACGCTCCAGCATCGCGAGCTTCCATCGACCGAAGTAGTCGTTCCAGAGGATGTCATCGGGCGGCAGCCCCTCGAGCTCGAGGTACGCGAGGTCGGTGTACAAAACGGCCTCCCCTTCCACCGCAGCTCTCAAGCCGAGGCTGCGAGGAAAGGTGGTGGCGTAGGTTTCCCATAGTCCTACCAGGTCGTACTCGGCGTCTTGGTGGGCGTGGATGAACTCGTGAACCAGAATCCGATAGGCCTCGGCCTCGTCCTCGACGTCCGCATCGGAGAGCATCACGATCTCG
>CAYSPB010000052.1:0-28554 GCA_964432695.1 uncultured Nannocystaceae bacterium | reverse complement strand
TCAACATCTCGGACAGCTCGACTGCGCCTTCGAACGGCACACCCGAGACGTCGCCCGAGTTGTCGATGGGCCCGTGCTGGTCCTCGGTGAAGAAAGCGCCGGTGTGGTCGTAGTTGAGGAAGCCGAGGCCGACCGGGTCGAACAATACGTGGCATCCGGCGCAGGAGGGATTGGACTTGTGCGCGTCCAGCTTCTCGCGCTCGGTCGCATCCGGCCCGAGGTCGGGCAGCTCTGCATCTACCTCGGGCGGCGGTGCCGGGATGTCTTGGCACATCAGGTGAGTTCGCACGAACACGCCGCGGGCGGCCACCGAAGGGTTGGCGGCCAAGAAGGCCGCGCGGGTGAGCAAGCCTGCTCGTTGCCCGTGCGGGAGCGTCTCCCCATCGATGCCGTACAGCGCAGCCACGGCGTCGTCGGTGCTCGTCAGGTCGCGCGACATGAGGAGCCGCTCCACATCGTCACCGGGCTCGGCCGCAACCGCCTCCGCAAACGACGTCACCTCCTCGATGAAAGCCGCGCGCAGAGCCTCGTCGGGCATCGCGTTGGCGATGAGCGTCTGGTCCAACCGCATCCACTGGGTGTGGAACGTGGCGAGCAGGCCCGCAGCACGGGGGTCGTCGAGCATGCGTTGGGCATGGGTTGCAATGCCCTCGGCGGTGTCCAGCTCGCCGCCTTCCGCCGCGTCGATCAGCGCATCGTCAGGGACGGAGTGCCACAGGAACGCGGCCAAGCGGCGGCCGACCTCGGTGCCGTGCAGCGGCGTGACCTCGGCGTCGGTTTGGCCGACTTCGACGCGGTACAGGAAGTACGGACTCTGCAGAAGTGCCTCGAGCATGGTCTGCATGGCCACGTCATGGTTCTCGAGGGTCCGTGCTGCCTCGTAGACGTCGAGCAAGCGCCCAGCCTCGTCGTCGCGCAATGTACGGCCGTACAGGCGACGGCCGATCGCTCGTGCGTTCACGTCAGCGCAGTCGAACTCCGACAGTCCGTCCTCTACGCACGAAAATCGTGGCGCATGCAGGGCCAACGCTTCTTCGGCGACCATCTCCGCGGCCAGGCGATAGCGGTTGACGTGGGACTCCGAGACCGGCTCCGTAGCGTTGCTGTCGAACACGCCGACCTTGTCGTCCGCAATCAAGGCGTCGACCAGCGGAAGGTCCAGCTCGAGGACGTCGCGGACCGCATTTTCGTATTCGGACCGGGTGATTCGCGCCAGCGGACTGTAGGCCACGTCGGGGCTGGCGCAGGTTTCCGGGTCGACGTCGACGCCGTCTCCGGTCGAGTCGCCCCCACCGTCACCGCTCGTCGAGCCATCGCCGTTGCCGGTCTCCTCGCCGGCAGCTCCGGCTGACGCATTCGGATCGCCGCCCCGTGGGTCGTCGATACCGGTGTAGCAACCACCGACGGTTACGACGGCACCCAGGGCGCACCCCAACAGGCGCGCTCCGCTGCTGACTCGGGCCTTGGACATCGCGCGGTACGTTGCTCGACCGAGCGCCGTCGTCTGCGTGGCCTCTATGAAATCGGTGCCGCCGCACATCGGGTAATGCGACACACAACCTGCCGCGTCCCGTCTGGGACGCGCTGGCCGCGATTGATCCCATTTGTTTCGACGGATTCGTTGGCTTCGGGACATTCACGTCCGTGGCCATCAAGGACTTGCTCGGTAGGCGCGCCCCCATTCTTGCGGTCGTTGGACTCGTCTTCCCCGCTTCTGCCCATGCAAGCGGACCGGCGAGCCTCGGACACGACGCCCCCGGAGCCGTCCTGCGAGCCGCGCCGGCCCGTGGCTCGCTGCGCTTCGCGCACACGCGGCGCGGCGTTCGGGGCATTTCCGGCCCATCGGACGCGTCACGGTTCCTGCAAACGCATGGCTCGGCGTTCGGGCTGGCCCCAAACGTCGAGGCGCGCGCTGGCGCCACGTCGCGGGATGCCCTCGGACACACCCGGGTCGACTTCGACGCGTTCTACCGCGGCGTCCCTGTCTTCGGCGGGCGCTGGTCCCTGCACTTCGACGCCTCGGATGCACTCGTCGCCGTGCGTGCCGCCTTCGTCCCTTCGATCTCCGTGTCCGAGATACCCGGCTTCAGCGCGGCCGAAGCCGAGCTCGCGGCCGTCGATGCGGTCCCCGGTGCGACGTCTGTCCACAGCGGGGCTGCGCTGTTCATCTTCGACCGCGGGCTCGTGACCGGCGAGCGCCCCGACCCGCGGCTAGCGTACCGCGTGGTGGTCGAAGGACCCGGCCAGCGGCACGAGGTCTTCATCGATGCCCATTCGAGCGAAACGCTGCTCGTCGCCTCGCGCATCCACCAAGAGCTCGACCGCCGGGTCTACGACGCCGTCTACGACCCCTCGGCGCTGGTGTGGGAAGAGTCGGACGGTCCTTATCTAGGCGGCGACGCGGAAATCGAGGATCTCATCGCGTTCACCGAGGATACCTACGCGCTCTACGAAAACATCTCGGGCGGAACATATCTTTCTTACGACGGAGCGTCCGCCCCCATGGAGGGCGTCGTGCACTTCGACTTTGGTGGCAACTGTCCCAACGCCTCATGGAACGGGACGAGCACCAACTACTGCAACGGGCTCGTCACCGACGACGTCGTCGCGCATGAGTGGGCCCATGCGTACACCCAGCGCAACCACGAGCTCATCTACGCGTACCAGCCGGGCGCGCTGAACGAGTCGTACTCGGACATTTTTGGCGAAGCGGTCGACCTGCTCAACGAGTCCGGCGACGGACCGCACGGTCTGCGCAACGACGGCGCGTGCGCATTTGGAGGTGCCTCTTCAGAGCGATGGCTCATCGGCGAGGAAACGGTCGGGCTCGGCGGCGCGATCCGTGACATGTGGAATCCGACGTGCTTCGACCACCCTGGGCGAACCGACGACGTCCAGTACGTGTGCACGGGCGACGACTTCTTCGACAACGGCGGCGTCCACTTCAACTCCGGGGTGCCCAACCATGCGTTTGCCCTGCTCGTCGACGGCGGTGCGTCCGGCGGACAAGTCGTGCCCGCGATCGGCATGACCAAAGCCCTCGCGATCTACTGGCGTGCCATGACGGTGTACCAAGGGGTCACCAGTGGCTTTGCCGACCACGCAGATGCGCTGCTCGCCTCCTGCGACGACCTCGTCGCCGCTGCTGCCGACCTGCCCGACCCCGTCTCGGGTGGACCGTCCGGCGAGGTGATGAGCGCTGCGGACTGCACGGCGGTCGGCGCTGCCATCGACGCGACCACCATGCTCGATGACCCCGGGTGCGGAAGCGGCACGCTGCTCGATCCGAGCGACCCGCCGGGCCTGTGCGGTGGAGACAACCCCTCAACGTTGCTCGAGGCCACGTTCGAAGCCGGGCTCGACGGATGGACCCTCAGTCACGAGGGCGTGTTTCCGACGTTCGAGCCTCGAGACTGGGAGCTCGTTTCGGACCTTCCCCAGGGTCGCGAGGGACAGGCGATCTTCGCCACGGGCGACCTGTACCTGGGCGACTGCGCCACCGATGACGAGTCCGGCGTGCTGCACGTCGACTCGCCGAGCTTTGCGATGCCGAACGGCGAAGGTGACGTGGTGCTTCGCTTCCGCCACTACGTCGCGACGCAGCCGGGCTTCGATGGAGGCAACCTCAAGGTCAGCCTCAACGGAGGGCCATTCACGCTGGTCCCGTCCTCCGCGTTCGGATTCAACGAGTACACGGGCATCCTCGAGCCCTCGGAAAACCCACTGAGCAGCCAGCCGGCGTTCACCGGCAGCGACCCCGGCGTGCCCACCGGAACCTGGGCCTCCTCGCTGGTCGACCTGCACGACGTCGCCGAACCGGGCGATGACGTCGTGCTGCGCTTCGACTTCGGCATCGATGGCTGCAACGGCTTGTTCGGCTGGTACGTCGACGACGTCGAAGTGCTCGGCTGCGGGGACGTCGTCGATCCTACGACGACCGGTGTCCGCGATACCGACGACGAACCCTCCAACGACACGAGCTCTTCGGGTGAACCGATGAGCGGAACGGCGGCCGATGAATCGACCACGTCCTCGAGCGGTCCCGACTCAGACACCCAGCCCGACGGCAGCGAATCGACCGCCGGCACCGATGCGGGCCCGAGCTCTGGCAGCGTGGGGTCCGACGACGAGATCATCGACCGAGGCTGTGCATGTGCGCACCGTCGCGAGGATGCGCCTGGATGGACCGGCTTCCTCCTCAGCATCGTGGGCCTTCGCGTTCTGCGGAGACGACGACGCAGCTCGTGCGTTGCGCGCGATCGACGAGCGGACTTCCAGCGCTACACTCGTTGAGCCGATGCTCGACCTCAAAGCGAAGCTCGCGTCCGCGGGGCTGGTCAGCCAAGACGACATCGCCCGTGCCGAGGCGCAGAAGAAAAATCGCAAGAAGGGCAAGCGGAAGAAGAAGTCCGGCGCGCCCGGTAAGGCCGGCGTTCGCCCGCTCAACGTCGCCGCCCTCAAGGACGTAAAAAAGGGCGAGCTGTACGACGCCGTGCGGCGCTGGGTCGACAAGACCCGGCTCGACCCGCGAGGCGTGCCGAGCGAGAGCTGCGCGCCGTTCCACTTTCCGCAGATCGACGGTCGGGTCGGTCGGCTCATGATGGAGCCTGCCCTGAGCAAGCGCATCCAGGCGGGCGAAGCTGCCGTCATCGCCTTCATGTCGAACAGCGGCCTCGCGCATGCCGTCGTCCCGGCTGCAGGTGCCCGTGATCTGGCCAGCCTCAAGCCCGAGTGGCTGCGCGTGCTGCCCGGCGACGACCGAGCTGGCAGCATCGTCAAGGAGTGACCGCGGCCGGATCTGGCCGCTTCAGCGGCGTTCGCTGACGCCGTCCCGCATGTGCTCTACACTCGCCGGTCCATGGGTGGGTTCTTCCTCCTGTTGTTGTCGATCGGCGTGGCGGTGGATTCGTCCAACCTGGGCTACGACAAGGACGATGTCCCCGGCTTCGCCCCCGGCCCCGCGGGCTGGTTCTTCTTCATGTTGTTCCTGTGGTTCATCGCGCTGCCAATTTATTTGGTGAAGCGCCCACAGCTCAAAGCCGCCGCCGAGCAACGCCGCCTGCGCGCCCGCACCTTCGCCGGTGCCCTGCCCGGCGCCGTGCATCCGTACGGCCCGCAGCCGAACCCCTACGGCGGACCGCCGCCGTACGGCGCCCCCGGGTATGGCCCTCCCCCGCCCGGCTACGGCGCCCCGCCGCCCGCAGCCCCTCCCTACGGTGCGGCTCCCGGCGCGAATCCGTACGGCGCCCCGCCGCCGAGCCCCTACGGCGCCCCGACCCAGGGTCCTGCCGGTGCGAATCCGGCCCAGTCCTACAGCGCCCCGCCCCAGGGTCCTGCCGGTGCGAATCCGTACGGTGCTCCGCCCCAGGGTCCTGCCGGCTACCCCGGCCCGCCGCCACCCGCCAACCCGTACGGCGCGCAACAGCCGAGCGCCGCCCCACCGTCGCCGGGCGCCACACGTGAACCGGGTGCGACTCCCGCTTCCCCGCCCGCGTCCGAGCCGGGGGACCACAGGAGCTCCTCAGGCTCGATGACCGCCGGCGACCTTGCCGAAGGCATCCGCAAGCTCACCGACCTTCGAGACCGCGGTCTGCTGACCGAGGCGGAGTTTCAGGCTCGCAAGCTCGCGCTGCTCGACAAGGTGTAGGCCGCGTCCTCTCAGCGGGGTCTCGGCTCGAATGCGCCGGTTTTCTCGCACTGGGACATTCCAGCCTTCGACCGCTGGCGAACAACCCTGGGTCAGCGGCGACCTGTCCGTCAGCGCCGCTGCACAGCGAGTGCGACGGTCAAGTAGACCCATGTTGCGAGGCCCATAAACACGCCTAACGCAGCGCAAAGACCTGCGGCGACCATCGCGGAGAAGCGCCAGAGCCCGATGCCCTCAGCTGCCGTCGCCATCTCTGGAAAGCTCGGAAGTAGCGCCAGCTGATCCGCCAGCAGCCAAACAAGCGTTCCAGCCAAACAAGCGTTCCCAGGGTTGTTGCCGTCAACGCAGAAGCGCCCGCCGCCAACCCCAGCCGCGGGAGCCAGCGCAGCCGCGGCTCCCGATGCAGCGAGGGTGCGAACAGCGCCACGAACGTTGCCGAAGCGAGCAGCGTCGACCCCAAGATGTTCCCCGTCCCCGCGTATGGCGCGTTCACGTGGGCGAACCCCGCGATGCCCAGTGTCGCGGGCACTGTACAGGCCAGCACCGACCCAACCGTGGCTCCCACCGTCAGTCGTAGCGCCCCCACGTCCGCTCCGTCCTTCCGGGCCGCCCACGACATCCCGCCTCCGAGACCGAGCCCCGTCAACAACCCACAGAGCCCCCCAAACGCCACCACGACCGGCCGCATCGCAGACCAGTCGATCCGCATCGCCCCCGGCAGCGCGAAGTAGTTGCTCCAGCCAACACCAACACCGACCGCGGCGGCCACAAAGCCCGCGAAGAGGGAGCGCAGCAACCACGAGCGGGGTGAGTTGGCCATCAAGGGTAGAGACGCACGAGCCGACGTTTCGTTGCGACCGCTCAAGCTAGCGGGCCAACGAGGCCAAAACCCAGAGCACCGCGTTCTTCTCGGGCTCCCGGGTCGCCGATTCTTCGAATCGGCGACCGAATCGCGCTTCGAGTCGCTGACCGGTGCCCCGTGGCTGGCCGACATGAAGCACCGCCCCTGAAGCACCGCTTTGCCGCACCCCCTAACCCGTCCGAGGGTTCTAGCCCCGAGCTAGCCCCCTTGCCCCCTTGCCCGTCCAAGGGTTCTGCACCTCATGAAAGCGAATGGCGGACAGCCCGAGTCGGGCGACTTCAGGCTGCCACGTCCACGAAAGAACGAGTACTCCGGGGCGAAGGCCCGGAATGGTCAAGATGGGCCATCCGGTGGCCCGTACGCTGGCCACCGGACGAAACAGCGCGGAGAAGCGACCTTGGAATCACTTCGCTTTCCAGCAAATGCTCCTTGGACGACGGCTTGCTTTCTCCAGACAGCGATGTCGTTGTTGCTCGATCCCCCCACCGGCAGCGAGAGGCCCGCTCGATGACTCGTCCACGATTCATCGAGCCTGGAGAGGTCGTGATGGGTAGCCGACGTTGCAGCGAGCAACGATTCTTCCTTCGACCGTCCTCGATCACGGACCAGCTCTTCCTCTACTGTCTCGCTCGAGCGGCCCGAATCACGGGTGTCCAGCTGCACGAGTTTCAGGTTCTCAGCAACCACTATCACGTGGTTCTGACCGACGTCCGCGGGAACCGGCCCGAGTTCTTCCGTGAACTCAATCAGTTCGTTGCCCGAGGCGTCAACGCGAGCCTCGGCCGATGGGAGAGTTTCTTCGCACCGGGTTCCTACAACGCGGTCGTGCTCTTGGACGGCGATGCAATCGAACGTGAGTGCCTGTACACGCTCTGCAACGTCGTCGAGGCCGGCCTGGTCAAGCTGCCGGAGTACTGGGACGGAGTGTGCAGTTGGCGGCTCGACTACGGCGAGTCAAAGCGCATCCGTCGGCCATTGGGGTTCTTTCGGGAGTCAAATGCCTCGATGTTGGAAGAAGAAGTCCTCACGCTCGTTCGGCCCAAAGGGTTGTATCCGGAGCTTGCGGACGCCGAAGCTCGGGCGAAGCTACGTCGACGGGCACGCGAGCGCAGTCACGACCATACCGCCAAGCTCCGCGCCCAGGGTCGGGCCTTCATGGGCATGAAGCGTGTCCGGAAGCAGCCAGTGACCCGCAGTGCAGTTAGCCCCTCTAAACGACGTGGGATTCGCCCCACAGTCGCGAGCCGAGACCGATCCACACGAGTCGCCGCGCTTCAACGATACGCGAGGTTTCTTGAGGCCTATCGGGCCGCTAGACTCCGTTTCGAAGCAGGAGCACGGGACGTCCTCTTCCCGGTCGGGACGTACCTGCTTGCGCGACGTTACGGCGTGGTCGTCGCCGAAACCTGAGCAGGACCGCTCTGTAGTGCAGTAGGCGAGCCTCGTGCTCGTCCGCATGCGCTGGTTTTTCGGGTCACGACCCAGGCTCACCACGAAAAACGCCGCCGTTCCGGACGGCGAACAGCAGCAGCTTGCCCGAGAAGGGTCGGCTGACGTGCCTCCGACGGCCAGCGAGGACCGTCAGAAGGTCAACGACAGACAAAGACCTCGGGTCCAGACGTCAGGTCCGACAACAACCCTGGGTCCGGCCGTCGGCCGTCGGGCGTCGGGGACCGTCGGGCGTCGGGAGACGTCGGGTACAACCCTGGGTCCGGACGTCGGGGGACGTCGGGGAGACGTCGGGTACAACCCTGGGTCCGGACGTCGGGGTCCGGACGTCGGGGGACGTCGGGGACGTCGGGTAGACTGGCACACACGTGTCTTCTGATCCCGAGGCCGACACGCTGGTTGGCCGTTCGTCCCAGCAGGGCGAGACGGCCGCCGGTGCCGGGGGAGCAACGTCGTCCCGGTCGAGCGGGCTGCGCCAGGGCGTAACCCTGGGGCGGTACGTGGTGCTCGAGCGACTGGGCGCTGGCGGTATGGGCATCGTGGTCGCTGCGTTCGACCCCGACCTCGACCGCAAGGTCGCGATCAAGATCCTCAATGGCGTCGACGGCGGGTGGAACGAGCGACGGACTGCCCGGCTGCAGCGCGAGGCGAAGTCTCTCGCGCGATTCGTGCACCCCAACGTCGTGTCCGTGTTCGACGTCGGATCGTACGAAGGCTCGGTCTTCGTGGCGATGGAGTACGTCCAAGGCGAGACCCTCGAACACCGAATGAAGCGGTGGAGGGACGATCCGCCCCCGTGGGAGACGGTCGTCTCCATCTTCCTCCAGGCCGGCGAAGGCCTCGCTGCAGCACACCGGGCGGGGATCGTGCACCGGGACTTCAAGCCTGCGAACGCGATGGTGGCCAGTGACGGCCGCGTCGTCGTACTGGACTTTGGTCTCGCGCACCAACCGGGCGAGAGCACGTCCTCGGATGATGGTCCATCGAGCCTCCCGGCTTCGACATCCGGGGACCGACTCACGCGAACGGGGTCGATGATCGGGACCCCCGCATACATGTCTCCCGAGCAAATGTCGCTCGACGCCGTCGGTCCCGCGTCCGACCAATTCTCGTTCTGCGTTGCGCTCTTCCAGGCCCTCTACGGCCAGCGTCCCTTCTCCGGTGATTCGTTGGCCAAGTTGGTCGACAGCGTGCTCAGCGGAGACATCGAAGCTCCCCCTTCCACCGGCGGCGTCCCGAGCAGGATCCACAAGGCCGTCGTGCGAGGTCTCAGCCGCAAGCCGGAGCAGCGATTCGACTCCATGAGCGAACTGCTCGATGCCTTGCGCGAGCCGGTAAGCCCGCGCCGCACGTGGCTTTGGCTTGGCGGAGGGGTGCTTGCGGTTGCCCTGGGCACGGTCGCGGTCTCGCAACAAGTGACGTCCCAATGCGAAGGCGTCGACGCAGGCGCAAACGAGCGGTGGAATGACTCCGTTGCCGCCAAGCTCGGGGCACAGTTCGAGCAGGTCGACGGCGACTTCGGCCGAGACGTCGCAGACCTCGTCACCCCCAAGCTGAATGCGTACGCGGAGCGTTGGACCGCGGGAAGGCGCGATGCATGCGAGGCCACGCGCGTTCGCGACGAGGCCAGCGACGCCGTCTTGGTCTCGCGCGTCCTCTGCTACGAACGCAGCCTCGCAGCACTCGATGGCTGGCTGACGATCGCACAGTCCGCAGACAAAACCGTGGTCGCGGGCGCTTCGATGTCCATCACAAGGCTTCCGAACCTGAAGGAATGTGAATCGGACCGCGTTGATCTCCGGCGTGCCGACGTGCTGAGCGACCCCAAGGCACGCGCAGAGATGCAGCGCATCGAGGCGAGCCTAGGGCGGGCAGAGACCGCCGCCGCGTTGGGGCAAATGGAAGGGCTCGAAGCGATGTTGCTCGAGGCTGGCGCCGCCGCTGACGCAATCGGGGCGGGTCCCCTCGCGTCACGAGCACTGGTCCAGCACGCCCTGCTGCTCGCCAACACCGGCCAGCCGCCAGAAGCGGCGCTCAAATCGGCGAGAGATGCCGTTCTCAAGGCTGAGGTCTCGGGCGACGACCTCGCGCTGATGGCTGCGCTACGCGCCCTGGTCTACGTCGCCGGGTTCCACTTGGATCGTCTCGATGATGCACGCGCGGCTACAGATCGTCTGCAGGCCGTGGTTGCCCGCAACGGCGACCTCCCGCAGCACCTGCGCCCGCTGCTGGTGATCCGCGGAAAGCTTGCGCGACGCGCAAATGACGACGCCGCCGCGATCGAAGCGATGAAAGCGGCGGTCGAGCTCGTCGAAGAGTACGACCTTCCCTTCGACAAGAACGACGTCGAAGTGCTGACGACGCTGGCCACGAGCTACGTCCGCATGGGTCGCTATGAGGAGGCTGAAGCTGCGGCCCGTCGCGCGCTGGCGCTTGGACAGGCTGAACTCGGCATGGGGCATCCCACCAACGCACTCACCCAGGTGGCGTTCGCGAGAGTCGAATCGAGCCGCGGAAATGAAGAGTCGGCCCTTGCCGCATACCGCCGCGCCGCAAAGATCTTTCAAGAGCGATATCCAACCGGGAACCGGAACACGATCGCCATGCACAACGAGATCGGGCGCACCCTCAACGCCTTGGGGCGCACCGACGAAGCGCTGGCGGAGTTCAAGGCGGGACTCGGACCCATGCGGGCCATCCTTGGAGACGACCACGTCAACGTCGCCACGTTCCTCACCAACATTGGCGTCGCGCAGGGAAGGTTGGGCATGTACGAAAAGGCGATCGAAAGCCACACGGAGAGCCTCCGGATCAAGCGCAAGGCCCTTGGCATCGAGTCCACCTCGACCTTCTACGGCGCGATGAATCTCGGCTCGGCCCTCAAGCGCGCTGGGCACCTCGAACGAGCGGCCGAACTCTTCTCCGAAGCCAATGGCTGGCGGCTCGAACACGAGGGGCCCCAAGACGCGCTCCGAGCAGAGGCGCTTCTCGGCCTTGGCGAGATTGCACATGAACGCGGGGAGCTCCAGCGCGCGAACGAGCAGCTCACACGTGCACACGAACTGTTGACCTCCGACGTCAAGTCGTTCGTACAGGCCAAGGTGCGCTTCGCGCTGGCCAAGCTCCGCTGGGATCTTGGAGAATTCGACGAAGCGCGACAGCTCGCTCGCGCAGCGATCAAAGACTGGAAGTCAGGACCGGCGTCCAAACAAAACGGGCTGTCCGAGGCGCAGGCGTGGCTGTCGAACCGTAGCGGCACGGCGGAGTAGAACCGCAGGGCACCTCCTCGCGTGCTCCACGACCTCCGGTCAGAACTTCCCGCTGTTCGCGAGTTCGTCTTCGGGCGGACAGGGTTCGACCGCGTCCCAGTGCTCGACGATGCGCCCGTTCTCCAGCCGAAAAATGTCCACCTGAGCGTTCTTCTGCTCGTTCCAGCTCGTCTCGCACAGCGTGGCAACGAAGTTCCCCCGTCCAACGCACAGCACGATCCGGTCATACCAAAGCGCCCGGTCCGGCGCGGAGATGAGCTTGGCAAAGTGCTCGAGCCCGTCGCCGACCCCAGGGTTGTGTTGGATGTACTTTTCCGGGCTGATGTACGTGTCGGGCTTCGAGACGTCGCCCCCGCGCATCAGGAGGTTCTCGATGCACGCCCGCACGACGGCCTTGTTCTCCTCGGTTTTGTCGAGGTCGCGGATCTCCGTGTCTCCATCGACGTTGCTACGGCCCGAGGGGTTCGACGCATTGAACTCGGCGATGACGTCCCAGTGCTCGATGAGCTTGCAGTTCTCGTCGGTGTCGAAGAAGTCGGCTGTGACCCACTGGGCTTTGCCACCATTGAGCGACTGGTACACATGGACGAAAACGTACTTGCCGTCCTCCCAGCCGCGAACGAGTTCGATCTTCCGCTCGGGGTTGCGCTCGAGAAACGACGAGAAGAACTTCAAGAACCCTTCCTGACCATCGGGTACACCGGTCGAATGCTGCTTGTAGACAGCACCTGTGTATTTCTTCAGTGCCTCTTCTGGTTTGCCGTCGCGGATCCCCTCCATGTAGAGACCAACGGCGCTTGCGAGACGGGGCTGTTCGACATCGTTCATGGCGGTGCCAAACCGTAGCGCCGATCGCCGTCCCCTGAACGTAATAAGAACGGACGAAAACCGTCGATTTAACTTACCATGGGCGCTTGGACGATGTGCGACTGCAGCTCCCCCGACTGGTCGTGTTTGCCCAGGTCGTCGAACACGGCTCATTCACGGCCGCGGCGAAGGCGCTGCGGGTCAGCCGACCCGCAGTGTCGGCCTCCGTAGCAGCACTCGAGCGGAGCATGGGCGTGACGTTGCTGCACCGCACCACCCGCACCCTCGAACCCACCCCGTGCGGCCGCGAACTCTTTTTGGCCGCGCAGCGCATCCACGACGAGGCCCGAACGGCCCTGGCCGCAGCAACCCACGAAAGCACTCGTGGGGTCCTGCGCATCAAGTCGCCGGCCGGCATCGTGGGCGAACGCCTCGTGGCTCCGGCCATCGCCCGCCTGGTCCAAGCACACAACCTCCGCGTCGATCTGGAGTGTTCGGACACCCGAACGGCGGCCGTCGAAGGCGATGTCGACGCCGTGATCCGCCTCGGTACCGCGCGACAAGCGGGCTTGATCGTGCGGAAGGCCGGTTCAACTCATGACGTGGTGCTCGCTGCGCCCGACATTGCCGCGTCCATCGAAACGCCCGCCGACCTCAACGCCCAGCGCTGGATGATCCACACCGATCTGCCTCGACGCATCCGGCTTGGGCGCGGTGACGGTTCCGAGGCCATCAACATGCGAGAGTCCGTCCTCGTCAACGACAGCGGGGCACTCGTGGGTCTGGTCCGCGCAGGTGCGGGCGTGGGGGTCGCGCCCCGCGCGGCCGTACGCGACGAGCTCGAGGCCGGCACGCTCATCGAGCTCTTCCCCGCGCTGCCCGTGCGGAGACTCCAGCTCTTCGTCCTCCTGCCTTCCCGTCAAACGCCTGCCCGGGTACGTCTCCTGGTCGAAGCCCTGAAGCAAACCCTCGAGAGCCCCTAGAGCCAAGATTCCTGGACCACCCTTGGAACTCGCCTCCTCGAGTAACCCTGGGACAGCCTCCGCACAAACAACCCGGGGAACGTTCCCACGTACGTGACACGCTGGGGCGAAACGCTCATGCTTCGCGGCGATGCGATGGAAACGGTGTCCATTGGTCGCACTGCTGGCGGTCTCTCTTGCGGGATGCGGTGACGACGATGCGACCGCGGGTGGAACGGATGGCGAGAGCGCGACCGCGACCGGCAACGCAGTCACGTCGCAAGACGGCAGCAGCGCGGACGCCTCGAGTACGGACGATCCCCTGACGACGACCACGACCGACGGCACTGCAGGCGACGACGACGGCAGCACCGGCACGCCCGACGTGCCCGACGGCCCCAACGTCCCCGACATCGACTGCGGGAACTTCCCCGACAGCATCGGCGAGGCCCCACTCGCCGAACACCTCGCCGCCCTTCAGGCCATCGCGGACGAACACGGCAACCGCGCGGTGGGGACGACAGGCTACCAGGCTTCGGCCGCGTACGTGCGCAGCCGGCTCGAAGCCGCAGGCTACACGACAGCCGTCGACCAAGCCTTCGAGGCCACAGTCTTCGAGCAGCTGGGCCCATCCACCTTTGCCGCCGCCAACGAGGCGTTCGTCGAGCAAGAGGACTACTTCGTCGCGCGCTACTCGGGCAGCTGCAGCATCACCGCGCCCGTGGTCCCGGTCGACCTCGACCTCGGCCTACAGAACCAGAGCACCAGCGGCTGCGAGGCGGAGGACTTCGACGGCTTTCCTCCAGGCGCCATCGCCCTGATCCAGCGGGGAAACTGCGCCTTCATCGGCAAGGCGAACCGCGCGTTCGCGGCTGGTGCGTCCGCGGTCATCCTGTTCAACCAGGGCGACACGGTCAACCGCGTCGACGCCTTCGCCTACGGTCTCGACCCCTCACTGCCCAACCTTCCAGCGATCGGCACCTCGTACGCCATCGGTGAAGCGCTCGCGAACGCCGGCGACGTGACACTCACCATCGACGCCGTCACCGAAGAGCGCACCACCCGGAACGTCCTGGTGGAGCGCGTTGGAACCGACCCCGACCAGGTCGTGATGTTCGGGGCCCACCTCGACTCCGTACCCGAGGGCCCCGGCATCAACGACAACGGCACGGGCAGCATGGCGATGCTCGCGATCGCGGAGCGCCTCGCCCAATGTGACCCGGCCCGTACGGTTCGCTTCGCGTGGTGGGGTGCCGAGGAGATCGGTCTCGTCGGCTCCCAGCACTACGTCGACACGCTCGGCAAGGAAGACCGCGACGCGCTGCTGTTCTACCTGAACTTCGACATGATCGGTTCGCCGAACTTCGTGCGCTTCGTTCACGACGGCGACGGCTCGCGCTACGGCAACGAAGGCGCACCGGGATCCGACGCGCTCGAGCAGTTCTTTCACGACCACTTCGAAGCCCTCGACCTGCCGATCGAAGAAGCACCATTCGACGGGCGCTCCGACTACGGCCCGTTTCTCAACGCGGACATCCCCACGGGCGGCTTGGCAACAGGGGCGGAGTTCGAAAAGACGCAGCAGCAAGCCAACCTCTACGGCGGCGAAGCGGGCCTCGCGTACGACCCCTGCTACCACCGTGCCTGCGACGTGGACGCCACGATCGCACTCGAGGAGTACGCCCGAATCACCGCCGCCGTCGCGACCGCCGTCGACCGCTTCGGTCTGCAGGGCGATGGTCTGTTTTCGATGGAGGCAGCCCGACCGCGCACGCTCGGAGCGGAGCCGACGGCCGACACCTACGGCTGCGGCCACGACCTCATCGAATAGAAGCAGGCGCGCCACCGGAAATCCGGCGCTGAGGCTTGTCTGATGAGGAGAGTCTTGACAACGTGCACCCCGGCACCGCGAAGAGCGCCCCCGTGCCTGAGTCAGTCGGGATGGACCATCTCCAGCAGGCGGCCGAGGCTGACATCGAAGCGACTTCGGATCAGTCCCAGCACGCTCCCGAACTCCGAGTGGGGCACCGCAACCTCGTCGCGCAGGGCCTCACGCGTGGCGGTGTACAGCTCCTTGCGGATCCGCTGCAGGCTGCGAACTACGGTCGAGCGATTGATGCCGCAGACCGTCGCGACCTGCTCGAGCGTCCTCCCGCCGAGCAGATGTATTCGCAAGATATTCCGGTCGCGGCGCGCGAGCTGCCTGATGGCATGGGCAAACGCTCGCCGGAACGCATCGCGGCAATGCGCCTTGAGAACGTGCAACTCGGGGTCGTCGACGGGATCGGTCAGTCGACGTTTCTTGAGGCAGTCGCTCGCAGGCTCCGTGCTCCCTGGCTGTGGCACACGAACCAGCGTTCGCGAAGCGAGCGGGCAAGAAAGCCAACCGGGTGGGAGCACCGGACCAGGCGCCCAAACCTGCATGCGAATGGAGCCCAACATCGAAGGTCCGTACTTCCAACCCCGCGCGCCCTCGAGAGGTTCCAAGGATGCTCCGCACGATGCGAACTTGCTCGGCGCTGGGGTTCGCGGTCGGGTGCTTCAGCTCCGCAGGGTCGTGCGCGACACGAGCTGTACTCCGGTCGCGGGTGCGCTGCTCGAGGCCTGGCACGCGGATGATGCGGGCGCCGATGACGACGAAGAGTTCCGGTTCCGTGGCCGACTGCACTCGGCCGAGGATGGGCGGTACGCGCTGAGGACCATCGTGCCCGGCCACTACAACGTTGGAGATGGCTTCCGCCCTTCACACCTCCACATCAAGCTCCACGTCCCGCATCGGCCCACGCTGACGACGCAGCTCTACTTTCCGGGCGACCCGTACAACGACGGAGATCCGTTCGTTGGGCGGTCGTTGATCATGCAGACGACGCAAGCCTAGGACGCGCTGCTCGCTCGGTTCGATTTCAGTACCTGAGCTGCGCGACCTGCGACATTTTGGCGCCATCGCCGCGATCTGCGGAGAGACGGCGACCGGCGGTTTTCTCGCGGGCAGGTTGCGCACCGTGGCGCTTCAGGGGTCTTAATGTCGGCATGGCTTCTCGCCGAGCGCAGTCGACCGATGTCGGCAAGCTCTACGCCGATCACGCCGCCCGCGTGTTTCGGTGGATCCTGCGGTTCTATCCGCGGGCCGAAGCAGAGGAGGTCGTGCACGAAGTGTTCGTGAAGGCGCTCGAGCGCATCGAGAGCTTTCGCGCGGACGCTTCAGTGACCACCTGGCTCTACCGCATGACTACCAACCACTGTCTCAACCGGCTTCGCAACGAGCACCGCCGGGCCGAGCTGTGGCGCGAGCATGCACAGGCACCGTGGACCACCCCCGCGGCGCCTGCGGATCAGGACACGGTCACCTTCCTGCGCCAGTTCTGGCGGCAGCTCGACGACGAGCACGTCGCCATCGGGCTGCACTACTTCGTCGACGGCATGAGCCACGCCGAAGTTGCGCGCGTCGTCGGTTGTTCGCCCCGCACGGTGGGCAACCGCATCGCCAAGCTGCGAGACCTCGCGCTCGCGGCCGACCACCCCACAGGAGCCATCCAGTGACCATGCACGACAACGTCACCTCTCTGCACGCCGGGCTGTTCTCGCGCGACGGACACCTCACCATGCTCACGCTGGACCGCTTCGAGGTCGGCGAGCTGTCCACGCCCCAGTGCGAGGCGGTGATCGAGCACGTCGAGTCCTGCAGCTTGTGCGCCGACCGTCTCGCGATGATGCGCGCGGACGCGGTGACGCTCGAACCTCCGACGCACGTGCGGGTGCAGTCGGCTCCGGGGCGCGCGCAGTGGGTGGGCGCGCTGGCGATCGGTGCCACCGTGGCGGCCGCGGCAGCGCTGCTGGTCATGGCGCTCCCGCAGCCGCAGCAGGTCGAGCGGGCGGCCGAGGCCGAAGGTGTCCTGACCGCGAGCCCCTACACCACGACCGATGAGTTCGAAGGCGCGGCCGTGATGGCGCCCGCGTTCGACTTCAGCGTCGAGCGGTCCAGCGGAACCGTCGTCGAGCATGGCGCACGCGTGTCGTGGGATACGGCGCTCACGCTCCACGTCTCCCCGCACGAAGCGGGCTACGTCGCGGTCGTCTCCGCGAGTCAGTCGCCCGACGACGTGGCGGCCGACACCGATGGCGGCGGTGCTCACTTCGAGACCCAGGTCCTCATGCCGGTGACGCAGCTCGAAGCGCGCTCGGGACCCCACGTCCTCACGCTCGCGCACGATGGGCACATCGGACTCGACGTCGCCGAAGAGCGCCTGGTCGCCGTGTTCTGCCAGGATGCCTTCACTCTCGACGACCCGTTCGACCCCGAGCTGCCCGAGCTCGGCCCCGACTGCACCAGCGTCGAGGTCACGCTCAACCGGTTCGGCGAAGTCGCCGACAGCTGAGCGGTTCGCGCAAGCCGAACGGGCGGGTGGCCCCGATGTCGCGCCCCTGCCCGTACGAACGGGTTGAAGGCGTCGTTCCCGAAAGCGGAACGCTGTGCTGCACGCAAAGACGGGCCATGCCCGATACGCTCGGTGCACGCACACCATGAAGACGCCACTCTCCCTGACCGTCCTCGACAATGGCCCCATCAAGATCTCCGGCGACGAGCTGACCGTGCAGTACTGCGGTGAGCCGGTCGCCGTCGAGGCGGGGCAAGACGTCTACGTGTGCCGCTGCGGCGAAAGCAAGAACCCGCCCTTCTGCGACGGCAGCCACGCCAAGGTCGGCTTCACGGCCACCCCGTTCCAAGGCGACAAAAAGAAGCTGCACGTTTGGGAAGGCAAGACCATTCGAACCGTCTTCAACGCGAATGCGTGCATGCATGCGTTCTACTGCAAGCCCCTCAAGGAGCTTCGCAAGCGCGAGCTCGAGGGCGACACCGGAGCCGCCGCCGAGATCGCGCGCATCGTCGAGTCGTGCCCCTCGGGCGCACTGACGTACGAGTCCACCGATGTCGAGGCTCCCGCCGCCTCTGCCGACGCACCGGCGATCGACATCATGGAAGGCGGCGAAGTCCGCGTTCAGACCGCGTTCGAGATCAATGAAGAGCTTCAAGATCGCCAGCCGAACACCCGCGCGACGCTGTGCCGGTGTGGCCTGTCGAAGAACAAGCCCTGGTGCGACGGCGCCCACAAAAAGCGGGAGAACTTCCGGTAGCGTAGGTCCAGCATGGAGTACCTGCACACGATGATCCGCGTCCGCGACCTGGACGCGGCGCTCGACTTCTTCGTCGACAAGCTCGGCCTCGTCGAGACCCGGCGTAAGGACGTTCCCAAGGGCAAGTTCACCCTGGTGTTCCTCGCAACCGAGCCGGGCGCACCCGAGGTGGAGCTGACCCACAACTGGGGGCAGGAGGAGCCATACAGCGAAGGCCGGAACTTCGGTCACCTCGCCTACCGGGTCGAGAACATCTACGAGACGTGTGCGCGGCTTCAGGCCGGCGGCGTCACGATCAACCGCCCGCCACGCGACGGCCACATGGCGTTCGTGCGCTCACCCGATGGCATCTCGGTCGAGCTCCTGCAAAAGGGCGACTCCCTGCCGCCGCAGGAGCCATGGTCGAGCATGGAAAACACGGGCAGCTGGTAGCGCCCCTTACTCTGCGTGGCGCTTCAGCCACGCCTCGACGGCCCCGCGAAGCGCCACCTCGGTGAGCTTTGCGGGGTCGATTTGCGTCGCGTACCCGCGCGCACGAGCAAGGTCCGTCGTCTCGAGCGTCCGCGCGAGGGCAAGCTTCGTCCGCGCGAGCCCGTCTGGTGCCGCCGTCTTCGGGCGCAACGCGTGCGCGCGCTCGACATCGACGAGCGCCTCGTCGGTTCGCCCGAGCTGCCGCTTGGCCTCACCGAGGCTCGTGAGTGTATACGCGAGCATCGGGTTCTCTGCACCGCCGTCTCTCGTCCAGATCGAGCCGGCACGCTCCAAGTACGGCATCGCCTCGGCCGGGCGCTCGAGCTTGACCAGGCCGTCGAACTCTCGCAGGCGGCGGTCGAGGCAGCGCATCCGCAGATCCAGGGCGGCTTCGGGCTGCCCCCCTCGCTGCGTGGCTCGGCACGCATCCTGATGACCGTCGCGCCACGCCTGCGCGTATGCGTCGAGCCGAGGTCGCACCGCGGACCATGTGGTGTCGCCGAACGGCTACTCGGCAAAGCGTCGCTCGATCTCGGCCGGCGTCTGCGCGTCCCAGACCGCCTCCATGCCCGCGTCGACGTCGCGGCACGGCTCTTCGCCCGGCACCAGCATCCCAACACCGACGGCCGTCAGCGCTGCGCCACCGAGAGCCGCCCACGCCATCGTCCGACCCCGCTTGCTGACCTCGCCGGCCTGAAGCGCCGCGATGACGTCGCGCATCGAGGGATAGCGCGCGCTCGCATCGAGAGACAGGCCGCGCTCGAGGGCCCGCGCCAGCCACGACGGCACCGCCACAGGCCGCTCGCCTTCAAGTTCGGTGCGCTCGTTCGACAAGACGGCGAGGCTCAGCGCCTGTGCGGTGCCTCCCTCGAAGGGCCGCTGGCCATAGAGCGCCTCGTACAGCGACACGAAGAAGCTCCACTGATCACTGAGCGCGTCCGCGCCGTGCCCCTGCCACACCTCGGGAGCCATGTACGTCGGCGTTCCTGCAAGGCCCCGCGTGCGCGTCGCCGAGGGGTCGCCGTCTTCGCGCCGTCGGCCGCACCGATGAACGCAGTCAGAATCTCCTCGAGCGAGCGCGGCTGCTCGTCCAGCCAGCGGCGAAGGTTGCCGCCATCGACGAGCTCCATCGCGACGAACACCTCCCCGGGTGCGTACCCGCCTCGTACACGGTTACGAGATTGGGATGCCGCAGCTTGGCCATCGCGCGCGCCTCCTGCAGCAGCCGCTCCTGCTCCGCCGCGTCCGCGTCGCCGCTGCACAGGACCTTCACCGCCACCGTCCGCTCCAGCTGCGGGTCGAAGGCAGACATCACCACCCCCATGCCGCCCGCGCCCAGGCGCTGCTCGACGATAAATCGCCCAACCTTCGTCGTTCGACCGGAGTCGAACAGCTTCGCCTCCAGCGAGGCCAGCATCCGCTCCGCATCGAGCGGGCGGCCGCCCGGGCCCGCGTCGTGGAACCGCTCGGTGAGGTTGCCGGAGTCCCGGCTGGTCGGCGTGATGGCCACCGAGAGCCGAGTTTATCAGCCTCGGGTCAACCGCCAGGCGCGATGCAGTGGACGCCGTTCGAAGTCCAGGGAGGTCGTCTTTTTGGTGATCTCTTCGGCGACCAAGCCGCCGAGGTCCGCGTCGAGCTTGAACTTCCGCGCATTGGTGCTGAACACCACGATGCCTCCGGGTCGCAGCCGCGTCTCGATCGCGCGCAGCAGTGCGCCGTGATCGCGCTGCACGTCCCACGTGTTCTCCATCGACTTCGAGTTCGAGAACGTCGGCGGGTCGCAGAACACCAGGTCGTAGCTGCGGCGCTCCTGCTCGAGCCACGGGAGCACGTTGGCGCGCAGCAGGCGGTGTTCCTTGCCCGTGAAGCCGTTGATCTCGAAGTTGCGCTGCGCCCAGTCGAGGTACGTCTTCGACAGGTCGACCGTGGTCGTGGAGTTCGCCCCGCCGCGGGCCGCGTACACCGACGCCGTGCCCGTGTACGCGAACAGGTTGAGCACGTCCTTGCCGTTCGCCAGCTCGCCGATCATCTTCCGCGTGATGCGGTGATCGGGGAACAGGCCCGTGTCGAGGTACGTCGCCAGATCGACCCGAAAGCGCAGGCCGTCTTCGCTGACGATGGCCCGAGCGGCATCGGAGTTTTCGCGCTGGTACTGCTCACGCCCGCGCTGACGCTTGCGCGTCTTGACGTAGACGTGATGCGGCTCGATGTCCATCACGTGGCACAGCGCGGTCACGATCTCCAGCCGACGCGTCGCCGCTTTGTCGGGCGGGATCTCGGCCGGCGGCGCGTACTCCTGCACCACCGCACGGTCGCGGTAGAGGTCGATCGCCGCCGCGTACTCGGGCAAGTCGGCGTCGTAGAGCCGGTAGACCTCGATCGACTCGCGGGTGAGCCACTTGGACAGACGCTTGCGGTTCTTGCGGAGACGGTTGACCAGGTCGCCTTCGACCGGGCCAATCACGCCGCCGACGATGCGGGCGTCGAGCGGCCCCTGCATCACGGCGCGTGAGCGATCGGGGACCAGGCCCGTGGCGGAGATGAGGCCGTCGTCGGTGGCGATGACGCTCGCGCGCCAGCCCGCGAACTGACCGCGCATCGTCTCGCCCAGCTCGCGATAGCTCTCGCGGGCGGCGGACTTGCTACCCATCCGCTCGCCGTAGGGCGGGTTGCTGGCGACCAGGCCCTCACGCGCCCGCGGTGGTGTCCGCACGTCGGCGCAGGCGGACGCGGCAAACTTCACGCACGTGCCCACGCCCGCGCGCTCGGCGTTCGCCCGCGCGAGTTCGAGAACTTCAGGATCTTCGTCGAAGCCGTGCGCGACGACGCGACGCGGCGTGTTCGCGCGAGCTTCAGCTTCCGCCCGCACCCTCGCCCACGCTTCGGCGTCGTGGCCCTTCCAGCGCTCGAAGCCGAAGCCGGGCCGCGACAGGCCCGGTGCGCGCTCGCAGGCCATCAGCGCCGCTTCGATGACGAGCGTGCCGGCGCCGCACATGGGGTCGACCATCACGGCCGCGTCGGAAGTGGGCCAGCCCGCCTCGAGCAGCATGGCAGCCGCCAGGTTTTCCCGGATCGGGGCCGGCCCGCTCTCGACGCGATACCCCCGGCGATGCAGACCCTGGCCCGCAAGATCCAAGCTCAGCTGGCACGCCCGACCGCGCAGGTACGCGTGGACGCGCAGGTCCGGGTCGGCCGTGTCCACGCTGGGCCGGCGGCCGGTCTGCGCCTTGAAGCGATCGGTGATGCCGTCCTTGATCCGCTGCGCACCGTACTTGGTGTGGTCGATGCCCATGCCGCGGCCGACGAAGTCGATCGCTATCGAGCCGTCCACGTCGACGTGCTCTTCCCACGGGAACTCGGCGACCTTGGCCGCGAGCCCATCGGCATCGTCGGCGATGAGCTCGACCAGCGGCAGCAGCACGCGACTGGCGATGCGCGACCACAGGCAAATCTCGCACGCGAACGACAGCGGCCCACGCACGCGACAGCCGGTGTTGTCGACCGACACCGAGCCGGCGCCGAGCTGCTCCAGCTCGCGCGCCAGCATGTCGACCAACCCATACGGCGCCGTGACAAAGAAGCGATGGATGCTCAAGTCGGGCACGCGGCCCCTAGAAGGGAATGTCGTCGTCGAAGGCCGGCGGGGGGTCGTCGGGCGGGGGCGGCAGGTCGGGGGCGTCGCCCTGGCCGGCGCCGATCCGCTCGAGCGTCCACACGTCGAGGCTGTTGAAGTACTTCACTTCGCCCCGCGGCGAGGTCCACTCGCGGCCGCGCAGGTTGAACTCCACTTCGACCTCTTCGCCGACCTTGAAGCCGTCGAGGTTGCCGACGCGGTCACCGGTGAGCTGGAAGAGGACGTGCTGCGGGTAGCGACCGTCCGCGACGTGCAGGACGAACTCCCGCTTCGAGAAGCGAGCTGAGACCTGCTGGGTCTCGTTGATCACGTGCAGGGTTCCGCGGGCCTTGAATCCCATGCGGCGCAGGATAGACGCGCCGGGCCCCCGAACCCAGGGGTAATTTGGCCCATTGCGGTGGCCCACCTCTCCCCTGGCGTTCGTGGACGTCACGGGCGAGACTGCAGCCGTCCCGCCCGTTGGACGGGGGTTTGACAGACCATGTGGCTCGTCGCCGTCATCGCCATTCCCATCCTGCTTTGCTGGGTCCCCATCTGGGGTAGCCGCATCGCCGGGCGCAACGGGTCGGCGTGGGGCGCGGGGCTGGTGACGGCGCTTTCGATGCTCGCGCTCTCGCAGACTTTCCAGCCGACGCTCGACGGCGGCATGGCCACTGAGACGATCGATTGGATGCCGACGCTGGGCCTGCAGCTCGCGTTCCGCCTCGACGGCCTCGCCCTGCTGATGTGCGTGCTCGTGCTCGGCATCGGCGCGCTCGTGGTTCTGTACGGGCGCTACTACTTGGACCACGTCGATCGCGACGACCGGTTCTTCTCGTTCTTGCTGCTGTTCATGGGCGCCATGCTCGGCGTCGTGACTTCAGAGAACCTCCTGGGTCTGGTCGTGTTCTGGGAGCTCACCTCGGTCAGCAGCTTCCTGCTGGTCGCGTTCAAGAACGACAAGGCCGCGGCCCGCAAAGGTGCCCGGCGAGCGCTGGGCGTCACGGGACTGGGGGGACTCTGCCTGCTTGCGGGCATGCTCCTGCTCGGCGAGGTGGCCGGCGGCTATGCGCTCACCGACGTGCTCGCGGCGCACGACCAGATCGTCGCCGACAGCCGCTACCCCTACGTGCTGATCCTGATCCTTCTCGGGGTCTTTACCAAGTCGGCGCAGTTCCCCTTCCACTTCTGGCTGCCCGGCGCCATGTCGGCCCCGACCCCGGCGAGCGCGTACCTGCACTCGGCGACGATGGTCAAAGCCGGGGTCTTCTTGCTGATCCGCCTGTGGCCCGCGCTGGCCGGCACCGACCTCTGGTTCTGGATCGTCACGGGCGTGGGCATGACCACGATGGTCTTTGCGGCCTTCGTCGCGCTGTTCGAACGCGACATCAAGGGCCTGCTCGCCTACTCGACCATCTCGCACCTCGGTCTCATCACCGCGCTGGCCGGCCTGAACACCACCACGGCCGTGGTGGCCGCAATCTTCCACGTCATCAACCACGCCACGTTCAAGGCGTCGCTGTTCATGGCGGCGGGCATCGTGGACCACGAAGCGGGCACCCGGGATCTGGACGCGCTGGGCGGCTTGGCCAAGTACATGCGCTCGACCGCCATCCTCGCGGGCGTCGCGGCTTCGGCCATGGCCGGCATCCCGCTGCTCAACGGCTTCTTGTCGAAGGAAATGTTCTTCAAGGAAGCAGTCGAGGTCGGCGCGGTGACCAGTCTCGCCCTGCCCGCGCTGGCGACCATCGGCGGCATCTTCAGCGTGGCGTACTCGGCCCGCTTCGTCTGGGGCATCTTCTTCGGCCCCGAGACGGGCAAGCTCCCCAAGACGCCGCATCCGCCCCCGACGTGGATGCAGGTCCCCGTGTGGCTGCTCGTCACGCTGTGCGTGGTCGTGGGCATGGTGCCGGCGCTCGTCATCCAGACGCCGCTCATCGGCATCGCCCGAAGCGTGCTCGGCGAGGCCACGCCTGCCATCGACATTCACGTGTGGCACGGCTTCAACGTGCCGCTGGCGATGAGCGCCTCCGCCGTCGTCGTCGGGGCGCTCATCTTCCGCAGCTACGACACCGCCGCCAAGCTGCGTGAAGGCCTGCCGCGCGCGCCCAAGGGCGTGTCGATCTACAACGACGCGCTCGGCCTGGCCTTCCGCTTCGCGCGCGGCTTCACGGAGCGCTGCTACAACGACTCGCTGACCCGGTACATCGTGCTGGTCCTCGTCAGCGCGCTCGTCATCGGCAGCAGCCCGTTCCTTGGCAGCGGCGCCCCCCACTCGGACATGGGGTGGGACCTCGCGCCGCTGCAGCGCGAAGAACTGCCCGCGCTGGCCTTCATCGCGGTGCTCATCCTCGGCGCCGTCGCCACGGTCAAGTTCCGCAGCCGCCGGTTCGTGGCGCTCATCGTGGTCGGCTTGACCGGCTTGGGGACCACGCTGATGTTCGTGGAGTTCTCCGCGCCCGACCTCGCGCTGACGCAGCTCTCGGTCGAGCTCGCCACCACGGTGCTCATCCTGCTCGCGCTGTTCTTCCTGCCCGAGAACAGCCCCCCCGAGGGTTCTTCGGCCCGCCACGGGCGTGACTGGCTCATCGCCGGCGGCGTGGGGCTGGGCCTGACCGCCCTGATGTTCGCCGTGCTCAGCCGCCCCGCGTCGAGCATCGCCGACTACTACATCGCGATGGCCAAGCCCGGCGGCGGCGGCACCAACATCGTCAACGTCATCCTCGTCGACTTCCGCGGCTTCGACACGATGGGCGAGGTCACGGTGCTGGCCGTCGCGGCACTCGCCATCGCGGCCCTGCTCGAGAACGTCCACCTCGTTCGCCGCCGCACCACGCTCGGCGCGACGGTTCGCGATGACGAACGGCATCCGTTCCTGCTCGCCATCATGACGCGCCCGCTGCTGCCGCTGCTGCTGCTCGTCGCCGCGTTCATTCTCCTGCGCGGGCACAACCTACCGGGCGGAGGCTTCATCGCCGGCCTGGTCACCGCCGTCGCCCTCGTCCTGCAGTTCCTCGCCAGCGGCCTTCGCTGGACGTTCGAGCGCCTCGACATCGACTACACGGTCGCCACGGCGCTGGGTCTGCTCATCGCGCTGGCCACGGGCGCCGCCGCCATGCTGTTCGGCCAGCCCTTCCTCACTACGGCCTACACCTACGTGAACCTCGGCCCGCTGCACTTCGAGCTCGCCACCGCCATGGCGTTCGACATCGGCGTCTTCATCACCGTCGTCGCGGTGCTGCTGCTCATTCTCGTCCGGCTCGGCGAAGTCGGCGAAGAGGAGGGAGAGCACGAATGATGAACCTCGCCTTCTCCGCTGGCGTCGGCATCGTCGCGGCCTGCGGCGTGTACCTGCTTCTGCGCGCGCGGACGTACACCATCGTCCTTGGGCTGCTGCTGGTCTCGTACGCCACGAACCTGTTCCTCTTCGCCTCGGGGCGCCTGAGCATCGACAAGGCCCCGATCTACGCCGAAGACACCACCAGCTACGCCGACCCGATTCCGCAGGCCCTCGTGCTGACCGCAATCGTCATCGGCCTGGCCATGACGGCGTTCGTGATCGTGGTCGCCATGATCGCCAACCAGAAGCTCGGCAGTGACCACGTCGACGCCGGGCGGGAGGACGACGCGTGAGCGGCATGCTTCCCATCGCCATGGTCGTGCTGCCGATGTTCATCGCGGCGGTGAGCCTGTGGGTCGGCGCTCGCGCCAGCGATCCCGGGGTCGCCCGCGACCGCCAGCGCGCGCTCGGCCGCTTCTCGCTGGTGGCCATGGTGCCGCTCGCGATCATGATGCTGCAGGCCACCGACGCTGGCGAAGTCGCGGTGGTGCGCTTGGGCAACTGGCCTTCGCCGTTCGCGATCACGCTGGTGGTCGACCGGCTCTCGGCCTTGATGGTCACGCTCACCGTCGTGCTCACGCTCTTCGTCGAGTGGGGCGCGCGCGATGGCGCCGAAGCGGAGGGACCGTACTTCCATCCGCTGCTGCAGTTTCAAGTCATGGGCCTCAACGGGGCCTTCATGACCGGCGACCTGTTCAACCTGTTCGTCTTCTTCGAGATCCTGCTGATCGCCTCGTACGCCCTGCTGCTGTTCGGCCAGGGCAAGCAGCGGCTACGGGCCGCGCTGCACTACATCGTGCTGAACCTGGTCGGCTCGTGCCTGTTCCTGATCGCGGTCGGGGTCATCTACGGCCTGCTCGGCACCCTGAACATGGCGGACCTCGCGGCCAAGGCGGCGCTGGTCCCCGCCGCCGACGCGCCGCTGCTCAAGGCCGGCGCGCTGCTGCTGCTGCTGGTCTTCGGCATCAAGGCGGCCATCGTCCCGGTCCACCTGTGGCTGCCGTCCACGTATCACGCGGCCGCCGGTCCCGTGTCGGCCATGTTCGCGATCATGACCAAGGTCGGCATGTACGCGATCATTCGCGTCTTCATCCCGATCTTCGGCCCCGGCCAAGGCGAGGTCGCCTCGGTTGCCGAGCCTTGGGTGCTGCCGCTGGGGCTGGCTACGCTCGTGGTCGGCACTCTCGGCGTACTCGCGGCGAACGACTTCAAGAAGATGCTGACCTTCGTCGTGGTGGCGTCCGTCGGCACCCAGGCCATCGCGGTGGGCCTGTTCACCCAGCAGGGGCTCGCGGCCGCCGTCTTCTACATCGCGCACAGCACCCTGCTCACCGCCGGCTTCTTCCTGCTTGCCGACGCGGTCATTCTCCGGCGCGGCGAGGTGGGCGGGCGCCTCTCCGCGGGTCCGCTCATCCCCAGCGCGCGCGCCCTGGCCGTCCTGTACCTCGTTGCAGCCATGTCTACCGTCGGCCTGCCGCCGCTGTCGGGCTTCGTGGGCAAGGCACTTCTGCTGGCCGCCGTCCCCACCGCGTGGCAGCCCGCGGTGTGGACCGTCACCATCGTCACCAGCTTCGTGATGCTGGTGCAGCTCGCCCGCATTGGCAGCGTGCTGTTCTGGAACATCTCGTCGGATCGCGAAGCCACGCCCGAAGTGCCGCCCGGCGTCCGCTCGCTTGCGCCCGCAGCCAGCCTGCTCACCGCCAGCGTCGTACTCTCCCTGTTCGGTCAGCAGCTCGACACCTTCTCTCGCGCCACCGCGGCGCAGGTCTACGACCGCGCCGGGACCATCGAGCGCGTAATGACCGACGCCGAGCCCCCGCCCAAGGACCCCAAGAAGAAGAAGAAGAAGAAGGCCAAGAAGGAGGGCGGCAATGAGTGAGTCCAAATCGATCGGCCTCGTGCCGCGTCCGCTGCTGTCGATGATGGTGGCCGGGACGTGGCTGCTCGCCAACAACTCGCTGTACATCGGCCACCTCATCCTCGCGGCCCTGCTCGGCATCGCCCTGCCGCGCCTGACCGTGCACTTCTGGCCCGACGCGCCTCGCGTGAAGAAGCCCGGCGTCGCAGCCCGCTTGCTCGCCGTGTTCGCCTACGACGTCGCGGTCGCGAACTTCCAGGTCGCGCGTCTCGTGCTGGGCTCCAATGACCGGCTGCGACCCGCCTTCGTCGACGTGCCGCTCGACCTGCGCGACGAGTTCGGCGTGGCCCTGCTCGCCTCGCTGGTCACGCTCACGCCCGGCACCGTCTCGGCCGACTACGACCCCACCCTCTCCGTACTGCGGGTCCACGCGCTCGACGTCGAGGATGGAGACGCCCTCATCAAAGAGATCAAGCAGCGCTACGAGACGCCGCTTCGGGAGGCCTTGGGATGCTGAACATCGCCATCTCCATCGCCGCCACGATGATCGCCATCGCGATGGTGCTCTCGCTCGTCCGGCTGCTCAAGGGACCCACCGCGCCCGACCGCGTGCTCGCGCTGGACACCGTCTTCGTCAACACCGTGGGCCTGGTGCTGGTGCTCGGCATCGCGTTCGAGACCGACCTCTACTTCGAAGCCGTGCTCATCATCGCAATGATGGGCTTCGTCGGCACCTGCGCCCTCGCCAAGTACGTCCTGCGGGGAGACTTGATGGAATGAACGTCCTCGAAGTCATCATCAGCGTGCTGCTCGTATTCGGGGCCGCGTTCGTGCTGCTGGGCTCGGTCGGCCTCGTGAAGCTCCCCGACATCTACGCTCGACTGCACGCGCCCACCAAGGCCACCACACTCGGCGTCGGCGCGCTGCTGGTCGCCTCGGCCGCGCATCACAGCATGCTCAGCGGCGCGCCGAGCCTGCAGGAGATCCTGGTCACGGTGTTCTTCTTCCTGACCGCCCCCATCGGTGCGTTCTTGATCACCAAGGTCGCCCTGCACCAGCGGCTCTCCGCCGGCACCCCGCTTCCCCACGAAGAAGCCCACGCCCAAGCGAACCGCCGCGACGACGACGCCTGAGCCCGTCGCT
>CAYSPB010000051.1:0-28791 GCA_964432695.1 uncultured Nannocystaceae bacterium | reverse complement strand
CGCATATGGAGTGTACGCTGCCACGACGATCGGTTCGGTGGGGGCGGCTGCACCCGTGCTCGGACGACTCGTCCCGTCGGGTAAGGCGTCACGACGACTCGCCGCGACCGAGGCCAAGCTTGCCATGCGACTGAGCGGGCTCAAGCCGCGGGTCGCCGGGCTCGAGCATGTACCGTCCGGGGCGGCGCTGCTGGTCGCCAACCACAGCGGCTACCTCGACTTCCTCATCTGCACCGCGGCGCTGCCCAAGGACATCCGGTTCGTCATCAAAGGGGAGCTCCGCGACAACCCGGTGGTCGGACCCATTCTTCAAAAAATGGGGCACGTTTTCATCGACCGGCACTCCACCGCGCGCTCGCTCAGCGACCTCGATGAGGTCGTGAACCTGCTGCGTGATGGTCAGCGCGTGGTCGTGTTTCCCGAAGGCACGTTCAACGCCGAGGTCGGCATGCGTTCGTTCAAGCTCGGCGCGTTTCAGCTGGCCGCGCGGACGCAGACGCCGGTCGTGCCAATCGCGATTCGAGGGTCTCGTAAGGCGCTGCGCGATGGCACGTGGTTGCCCAAGCCCCGCGTCATCGAGGTCGAGCTATTGTCGCCGATGCAGGCCGAGGGGGACGCGCTGGCCGACGTCGTGTCCTTGCGGGATCGTTGCGCAGATGCGATCGCGGCCAAGATCGACGAGCCCCGACTGTTTGCTGCCGACATCACCGTGCCCGGAGGCTGAGCTCAGTCGCAAGGCTCGTTGCGCAGCATGAGCTGCAGAACCGAGAGTTCGGTCTGCGCGCGGTGGCGCTGGGCAGTGGAGACTGCAGTTCCCAGGCGACCGACCGGCACTTCGGGGTGGGCGCAGGCGCGATCGTCTTGCTGCTGCCCGAGCGGACAGGTCGCGCAGGCCCAGTCCACCGTCTTGCACAACGGTAGGACGATGACGAGCGGGTCGAACGTGTCCGGCCAGTCTGTAACGAACCATGGGTCCACCGTGCGGCGTGCGATCGACAGCAGGCGCTGCCACCCGTCGTCGTCTTCGAGAAGCTCACCGAGCGCGTCCGCCTGTGCTCGCGCAAGTGCGAGAGCGGCCTCGGGCGTGCTGCCTTGGGCCTGCCATTGCGCCACCACGTCGGTGGCCGAGCGCAACGTCGCCATCAGTCGCCCGAGTGCACGCCTGCGACGCCTTGGGCCCGACCCGAGCCGCCCTGGCGGGCCTCTTCGAAGGTCCGGCGAATCAGGGGCGCGTAGCGAACCACGTCGTGCCCGATGCGGTGCACACGTTCGCGGACCTTCTCGGACGTGAGCCGATCGCCGTCGAAGTCGGCGGGCTTGCCGACGGCGTGAAACGGAAGCGTGAATCCATGACACCAGTTGAAGCTGTTCTTCACCGAGGTGACGGACATGTCTCCGCCACCGCCGCCGGTGCAGGCGATGATGCCCGCGAACTTGCCGGCGAGTTCGAGGTACAGGAAGTCGAACCAGTTCTTGAGGGCCCCGCTCATGTTGCCGTGGTACTCGGGCGTGATGAGGATGAAGCCATCGGCTGCGGCGGCTTCTTTGCGCACCCCCACGACCGCAGGCAATCGTCGCTGTGCCGGGTCTTCCAGCGACATCACGGGCAGATTGAGCTTGGCGAGGTCGCAGCGGGTCACCGTGCCGCCGGCTTCCTCCGCGGCTGCTCGAGCTTCGTCGGCGAGGGAGCCCAGGCGTCCGCCGTGGGCAGTGGTGCCCAGCACGATGACGATGCGCGGGGAGGCGTTCATGCGCCGGCATGGTAGCGCGAGTTCGCCGATACGCCCGTGTCATCGGGGGTCCGGCCGCGTTGGCCTTCGCAAGCGCCGAGGCAGTCGTGGGCATCGAAGAGGTCGCAGGCGGGGCCCGACCTCCATGGGTCCCGCCGCGGAAGCACCCGACGTCCGTTTTCAGGTTCAGCCTGCGGTCACGATGGCCGCCAAGCGATAGTCGCGGTTCGGCTGGGCGTCACCGCAGCCTTCTCGTGCTTCGCGCGCCCGTTCCACTGAAATCGCGTAGCCGAGTTCGCCGACCAGCAGGGTGTCCTTCTGCCCACCGTGAAAGATGGTCGATGCTCCTTGGTAGCGAACGTCGAGTGCGAGGGCGATCGGGGCGCAGGGATCCGCGCTGGGAACGATGCACTCCGCGTTGGTCGGGTCGATCTCGAGCCCGCCGAGCCAGGGTTCTTCTGTCGGCGTCAGTGAGCTGCCTCGAATGCCCAGCATGATCGGGTCGACCTCGTTCTCGTCGATGGGATAAAGGGCCTCGATCCGGTTGAAGCCCGTGTTCGTCGAGGTGAGGGCGAGGAGCATGCGCACCTCCCCCTCGGCGATCGCAGCCTCGAACGCGGCCGGCGCAGCGTCGGCGAGGTGGGCGATCTCGTACGAGAACGAGAAGGTTTCGTCGGAGAACTCTTCGTCGTCTCGCCCGCCCGCGAGCACGCAGGTGAGGGCGAGGTCGGTGAGGTCTGCGTCGCCGTCGATGGATCCTCCAAGGGATGCTTCACACACGCCCGTGGCGATGAACTCCGACTCGGCACCGACGGCTTCGAGCGAGGCGTTGCTCTCCCAACGGAGCAGTTCTTCGTCCTCCTCGCAGAGCTCGAAGACGTCGCCGCTGCTGCTCGCGCCGGCGTCCGCGCTGTCGACCTCGGTGTCGCCCTCGAAGGGAGCGCCGCCGCTGCTCGCACCCGGGTCGGAGCTGTCGACCTCGGTGTCACCTTCGAGGGCTGAGTCGCCCGTGCTCGCGCTCGCATTCGCACTGTCGACTTCGGTGTCCGCCGCGAAGGTCGTGCCTTGTTCGTCTTCGTCTACGTTGCCTCCGAGGTCGTGGGTGATGTCGCATCCGGCGGCATGAGTAAGCGTTCCGGAGACCAGGAGGACGGTTCGCATCGTGAATTTGAAGTGAGTCATGGTTGCTTCGCCCCGTCAGGGGCCTTCACCTCATTCAGTCTCGATGCGCTCCAAATCCCATTAACGCCCCGACGTTTTTTCGTCCCTAAAGTTCGTCATGTCCCTGCGAGTGGCGTTTTTTGCGAGGTGGCGCCTCTCGCTGTGGATATGGCCCTTTGGGCCATGTTCTTCGATGTAGCGTCGTCAGTTCGACGTTCCGCGTTGGGACCGTCAAAGCGGAACGATGATGAAGTCGTCATGGACCTCGTACTCGGGCGCATTGCCCATGGCCACCACCGCATCGCGAAGCTCGAGAACGTGCGAAAGGTCCAGGCCGAGTTCGCGTTCGTCGGGATGCGACGGTGCCCCGAAGCGAAAGTCGACGCCGGGGGTGCTCGTCATTTCGATGTGCGTACCGAGGACGTCGCAGACCTCGGCGTCACCGACGTGGTTCACGAGTCGCTCGATGCTGGAGACGAACGTCGGGAAGTCGGCAACGTAGAGGCGTCCGGGGTAGAGCGTATCGCCGGTGAGCAGGAGCCCTTCGTCGCGATCGAAGAACGCGACATGCGAGGTCTGATGTCCAGGAATCGGAATGACGTCGAGCACGCGTCCGCCGAGGTCGTACTGCACGATGTCTTCTCGCCAGTTGTCGATGCCGAAGAACGCCTGCATGTCCGCGACGCCGAAACCGACGACGGTCGTGTCAGGCCGCCCGACGAACTGGCCATTACCACCAACGTGGTCCCCGTGCGCATGCGAGTTGGCCACGATCAGATCGATCGAGGTGCGGCCTTGTTCTTCGAGCCAGCCCTCGATCACCGCGTTGACCACGGGGGCGACCTGCACGCCGTTGTACCCGGTGTCTTCGAGTAGGACGCGGTCCTCACCGAAGAGCAGGTAGAGGAACGGTCCCTCGAACCCCGTGCAGAGCGACTGGCGGAGAATGAACGTGTTCTCGCTGTAGCGATGGACTTGGACGTCGTCCTCGGGGCAGTTCGTGCCGTCGTTCCAGGCTCGCGGAAAGCTCCCGGCGCAGAGACCCGTGGCGCCTGTGCTGCTCTCGTCGTTCGCGGCCGAGGAGCTCGAACTCGTGCTCGAGGAGGTCGTGGTCACCGCCGAGGTGACGGCAGCCGTCGAGCCCGTCGTGCCGGCTGCCGTACCGGTCGTGTCGAGCGACGTCGTTGGCGGCTCCGTCGTGGAAGAGCCGTCGGCACTCGTGGTCGTGCTGGGGTCGTCGTTGCCGGGTATCGACGAACACCCTGCCATGAGTCCCGCCAGTCCGATCGCCACGCGCGCGTGAAGCATGTCGTCCACGGTACCGCAGCCAGGTACCATGACCGGGCGATGGACGCGTACGTTGGGACAAGCGGCTATCAATACGACTTCTGGCGAGGCAGCCTTTATCCCGAGGGTCTCGACAAGAAGGAGATGTTGGCTGCATATGCGCAGCACTTCCGCAGCGTGGAGGTGAACAACACCTTCTACCGGATGCCGAAGACCGAGGTCGTTCAGCGATGGGCCGACGCCACGCCGGATGCGTTTCGGTTCGTCATCAAGGCCTCGCGCCGGATCACACACAGCGCGCGACTCGAGGACGCCGACAGCGTGAACTACCTGTTCAAGGTCCTGCAGCCGCTAGGCGACAAGCTCGGCGCGGTCTTGTTTCAGTGCCCGCCATTTTTGCGCAAGAACACCGACCTGCTGCGCAACTTTCTCGCCGTGCTTCCCGAAGGGGCGCCAGCGGTGCTCGAGTTCCGCCACGTCAGCTGGTTCTGCGATGAGGTCTACGACGTGTTGCGTGAGGGGCCGGCGGCGATGAGCCTCGGGGACTACGAGGGCAAGGGCAGCTCCGACGCGCTTGAAAATGGCTGTATGCCGAACGTGGCGACGGCACCCTGGGGCTACGCACGGCTGCGAGACGACGACTACGACGATGCCGCGCTCGCACGGTGGGCCGATGTGCTCCGCGCAGACTGGAACCGAGTCTTCGTGTTCTTCAAGCACGAAGAGACTGCGCCGGCCAACGCCAGGGCGTTGGCCGCGTTGCTTGCGACGTGACGCTCTGCGAAGCGTTGCTACACTCCGCGCGCCGCATGCCCACGCACTACAAGGCGCATACCTTCAAGGGCGACGATGCCTGGGAGACCATCGACACCTACTGGTCCAGTCCGTTGTCGTATTGGGCGATGAAGTGCATGCGGGTCGAGCCGCCGGTGCCGCTTCGCGTCCTGGTGCTCGGCCGCGTCGTCGACAGCTCCAACGAGGGCTGGATCAACTACGGCGGGCTCAGTGCCGTGCTCGTGCAGTCGGTGCAGGTCCGCGGAAAAGCCGGCCAGAAGGTGCGGGCCATCATCAACGACGGTACGATCGAGGAGATCGACGAAACGGAGTGAGCACGAGGGGGCGTCGTCTACCCATGCATGAGAAACGGCGCGTACGATGACGCGCCGTTCTCGGATGCCCCCGCGTTGGGCACCCATCGATTCAGACGTGCGCGCCAGCGCACTCGTCGAGCTCTTGAAGCGTCTTCGACTTGTTGACGCACTCGAGCTCCTCCTTGGTGCCTTGGTCGATGCACGACAGGATGATGTCGCCGCGCACTTCCTCGAGCACTTCTTTGACGTGCTCGGCGTGCTCACCAGCATCGGCCATCGACATCGTCTCGAACTTCTCGAAGAGCCCGGTGCACTCTTCCTTGGTGAGGCCGTCGCCGTGCGGTTTTTCGTGCAGCAGCTTCTCGGCTTCGGCTTCGGCTTCGTCGCAGACCTTCAGGTCGTCTGCCGAGCTCGAGTCCATCACACACTTTGCCCACTCGGCGTAGACATCCGGTCCGATCAGGACGACCTTGTGCTCGGCCTGTGACGCGCAGGCCTTTTCATCCTTGGCTCCGCCCAGCTCGACCATCTTCTTGCAGAGGGCCTGTGCGGAGGGAAGCTTCTCCGCATGGTGCGACAGGTCGTGCAGCGCGTCGCTGCTGTCGACGCCGTCGTCGATGTCGAGTGCGGCCGCAGAGCGAGCCAGGACACCCGATTTGTCCGCGGATACGTCGAAGTGCTTCTCGGCCTTCTTCGCCTCGTCTTTCTTGGTCTCCGCTTTGGCGTCGTCCTTCTTGGCGTCGTCTTTCTTGGCGTCGGCCTTCTTGGCGTCGGCCTTCTTGGTGTCGTCCTTCTTGGCGGGCTCGGACTCACAGGCGACGGCGAGGCCGAGGGACAGCAGCAGCGACAGTCGAAGAGCGCTCATGACGCGGACTCTATCAGCCTGCCGCCCGGGCTCGCGAACCAACGAAAAGGCCGGCGCGGGCGGGGAGCCAGCGGCCGGCCTCGAGCGCCACGAGAGCGCATTGCCTCAGTTGGAGGACTCTTCCTTCTTCTTCTCGGGCTCCTGGTACCAAGCGAGCGGCTCGATCATGTCGTCGAGTTGGTCGAGCTCGACCTTGACGCCCTTGTCCGAGAACCACAGCTCGTTGTTGGTGAGCGGGTTGCGGCGCTGCGCGATGAAGAGGATGGGCTCTGCCTTACGCGAGTAGCCGAGCTGGACGATGGCGTTCTCGATCCACTTGCCGCTCTCGCCGAAGGTGAACTCCTTCTTGAGGCGGTAGAAGCCCTCGTGCTTGAGCTTGACGAGTGACTCGCCCCAGCTCAGCGAGGTGTCGGGGATCTTCACGCCCGGCATTTGGAAGCGCCACTGGTTGTTGGTGTTGTTCACCGGCAGCAGCACGGACGCGGGGGCGAACTCGCCGTCGGTCCGGATCAGCACGAGCAGGTCGGGCGCGATCTGGGCCTCGTGACCCGGCAGGTATTGCGTCGTCTTGTAGATTCCGGGCGAGTACTCGAACGCCATGAGGCCCGGACCGTAGCTCAGGTCGGCCCGGGAGGAAACCCAGCCCGCGAGCTCGGGTCGTTCGGTTAGTGGATGTGAGCTAGAGCACTGTTTCTTGGGGGGCTGGTCGGCCGCCGTCGTCGAATCGCACCCCGTCGGCTCCATCGGGACAGGGGAACGCGTCCAGCAGGAAGTCGCGAAAGAGGGCGACGTGCTCCGGAACGTGACGCTTGGACGGCGCGACGAGATACAGCGGGCTCGTCCGCATCGACACGCCGGCAAGCACGCCGCGCAGCAGTCCTCGAGCCTCGGCGTGGCGGCCCGGAATCTCCGGCAGCAAAGCGATGCCGAGGCCAGCGATCGCGACGCGCCGGACGAACGCGAGCGAGTTGCCGGTGACGCTGCCCGTGACGGCCACGGATGTGACGCCGTTGGCCGTATGCAGATGCCAGGTCGTTCGGTGGCTACGCGCGTTGAAGAGGACACACGCGTGATGCGAAAGGTCGGCAACCGAGGTGGGCGCCCCGGCGCTGTCGAGGTAGGTCGGGGCCGCGAAGAGTCGAAAGGGCGTGCTGCGGAGCTTGCGAATCACGAGCGCGGAGTCCGGCTGTCGCCCACCAACGATTGCGAGGTCGAATCCGTCTTCGACGATGCTCGGTGGAGTCGTGTGTGCGTGCACGTCGATCCCGATGCCGGGGTTGTTCGAGACGAACTGGGTGACCAACGCAGGCAGGGCCTCTGCTGCGACGCCGTCGGGTGCGGTGAGTCGAACCGTTCCACCGCGCCCCGGCGTGCTGGCGGCGGTCGACGCCTGCAGTAGTTCGAGCATCGCCGGACCGACGGCGTCGTGGTACGCCGCACCTGCTTCGGTCAGGGTGAGCGCGCGGGCGTTGCGATGCAGCAGGCGGGCGCCGAGATGGTTTTCCAGCCGCGATACGCTTCGGCTGACCGATGACTTCGCCATGTTCAGCGTCGAGGCCGCCTCAGTGAAGGATCCAACGCGCACGACGTGGACGAATACGAGAACGTCGTTGAGGTTGAGGTCATTCGCGCCGGCGGCCGTCATCGTTGCGAGCTGAGGGGTCCGTTGGAGGAACCCTAGGTTCCGGTCTTCGATGTGGAGTGCGCTGGGGTTACCCCCCACGTTGGATTCGTGAACACGCGACGAACGACGATGAGCTTGATCTTGGCCCTCGTTTCCGTGCCTGCTTGCGAAGATGCGGACGACGATGCGGCGCTCACTACGGAGGAGACCGACGGTGTAGACCCGGCTGTGCCGCCGGGCATGCCGGAGTTGCCGACCTTCATCCCCGCGACCCGAACATGTCGTCCGCCGCTCGACGGCGAGCCGCCAGGGCAGTCCGACGGGGGACAGATCTGCACGTGGCAAGGGATTCCAGGCGCCACCGAGGAAGGCCGCCGCTTCCGCGACTACGCCAGCTGCGACGTCGTCCGGACCCAGCGCCCGTACTATCCCGTGCCGCCTGCGGACACGTATGCGCAGGAGGAACCGCGGATGCAGGATCCCGAATACGTCGCGGAGCTCGATTGGGTCCGAGCGCAGGTCGACGCTTCCGGGTGTTCGTGTTGTCACTCGTCGGACGCGCCCGCGGGCCCGGTTCGGTGGTCAGTCGACATGCCGGGGCATTGGGTCTCGGCGATGTCGGACCGCGACGTGGCCGGCATGGCCGAGTGGTACGACACCACGGTTTTCGGTCGTTACGAACCCGAGGACAACAACGGTTTCGTTCGTGCGTACGGGATGCCGTCGACCGACCCCGAGCGCATCCTCGCTTTCTTCGAAGCCGAACTCGATGCGCGTGGTCTCGTCCGTGAGGACTTCGCCGACGCGCCGCCGACCGGCGGCCCCTTGATCGAGCAAGAGACGTTCGTACCGGGCGCGTGCACGGAGGGCGAGGGCGTGGCGCCCGACGGCACGGTGCTGTGGCTCGGCGGGCCGGCGCGCTACGTGTACGTGCTCGAGGCGGGCAGCGAGAACCCGACCATCCCGCCGAACAAGGATCTGCCAGCGGGGACGCGGTGGCGGCTGGACGTCCATCACAGAGACCTGCCGATTGCACCGGGAAGCCTGCGCTACGGTGACGTTCCGAGCGGTCGCATGCAGCGTCATCCCGTCGACGGGCCGCCTGCGGCTCTGCAAGTCGGCGAAACCTACTACCTCTACGTGACCAAGGACGTGTTCCAGCCGATCACGCGCTGCCTCTTCACATTCGGGTCTTGAGGCTGCAGGCACGAAAAAGCCCCCGCCGAGGCGGGGGCTCGAAGAGAGGTCGCGAGGGGGTCAGTCCCGCTGCGCCATCTTCTCGATTTCCCAGCTGCGGCCGATGCTGTCCTCGACCACGATGAAGGGCTCTTCGGAGAAGACGTAGCGCTTCTTGCCGTACTTCTCTTCTTCCTTGGGCTCACCCCACGCTTTTTTCATCGCGTCCATGAGTTTCTGGTCCGCACCCTTCTCGCTCTCGTGGGGGATGGTGAAGCGGACCGACTCGATCTTGCCGGTCTCCTTGTTGAAGCGAGGCCACACGGTGGTGGTGAACGACTCGAGCTCGGTGGGGGGGAGCTTGATGTCGGTGCTGGCCTGGGCTTCGCCGAGCATGTCGATCTTGTCGCCGAACATCTTCTTCATCTCTTCACGCTTCTTCTGCGCCTGCTCCTTGGTGAGCTTCTCGAGGACTTCGCCGTAGTGCTTGTTGAGGCCGGCGAGGTCCATGCCGATCAGAGGCTCGGTCTCGAAGCCGAACTTGGCCTTGTCGGTGCCGATCAGCTTTTCGAAGGGCATGTATGCCGAGAACTCGAGGTCCTTCTTGTCGGCGCTGAAGCTCTCCTTGAGCTGTGCACGGAGGCCGTTCTCGGGGTTGAACCAGGCGAAGACGGGCTTGCCGAGGTCTTCGAGTTCGCGGGGCTCGCCCCACTTCTCGGTGAGCATCTTCTTGAGCTCGTCGCCTTTGGTCGGGATCGACAGGCGGACGCTGGTCAAGACCTTGGCTTCCCCGCGCTCGGTCGAGAACGATCCAGCGGAGATGTCACCTTCGTAGGCCTCGAGGTCGACGAGCTTGGTGGTGATGCCGGCGAAGGCCTTCTCGGCGTCGGCTTCGGAGGAGCCGAACTTCAGCGCGGCGAGGGGGGGCGGAAGCTCGACGTTCTTGCCGGCGAAGAGTTCGGCCATCGGCTTCTTGGGCTCGGCTTTCTCTTCGGCCTTGGCTTCGCCGTCGTCGGACTTCTTGTCTTCGCCGTCGCAGCCAGCGAGCAGCGCGAGGGACAGCGCGGAGGTGGTGAGAAGGAGTTGCGTCGCACGCAGCATGGTCGACGTTGTAGACGGGGTCCTCGGGCCGCTGTCGCGTCCGAGCACGAAACTCTAGGTTCGTGGAGCATGAGCCGCATCACGCACCGACACTCAGGTGCACTGGTGTGGGCCTTTGTCGGACGCGGCCTTGTCGATGGGGAGGGGCGTGCGGTAGCCGTTCGGTCGATGCCGTGGCTTGGGATCGCGCTCGGGATGGTGCTGGCGGGCGACGTCCGTTGGACCGCGCCCTCGTCATGTCCCGACGAGGCGACCGTACGTGCGCGTCTCGACGCCGCAGGGGGGGTGGGTGCACTCGACGTCGACGCCGTTGCGACGCCGACCGAAGATGGCCGGTGGATGTTGGAGCTGGGTATCTCCTTGGACGGCGTGCGAAGCGTACGGACGCTCGATGCCGGCGACTGTGACGCTCTCGCGGAGGCCGCGGTGCTGCTCATCGGACTGCAGCTCGACGCTGTGGACCCTGGGACCGCTCCTCAGTCGGCAGGATCCGTTCCGGTGCCGGCCGTAGAGCCCGAGCTCGAGCTCGCGCCCGAGCCGAGGTTCGAGCGCGAAGCTACGGCCGAGCCCGAGCCTCAGGCCGAACCCAGGGTCGAGCAAGCGCCCGCCGAGGTTCGAAGCCCAGCGTCCCCGAGTCGACCTCCGCTCGCGCTGCAGGGTTGGGTGCTGGGCATCGGCATGGGCGTGAGTGCGGGGACCGTGCCACTGCCGGGCGTCCCGTTCGAGCTGTTGGTGGGATGGGCATGGCCGCGCCTGCGATTGGGCGTGCGCGGTCGCTATCACCTCGCACGGCGCGTCGAGTTGGGGGCCGGGCGCGACGCGCGGGTCCACGCGGGCATGGCGGGTCCCGAGGCCTGTGCACGCCTCGGCGCGAGCGGGTTCGAGGTGCCCGTGTGCGGACAAGTCTCGGTGGGAGGGACCCGCTCGAACACGCGCGGCACAGCACGGGACCGAGGCGGTCCCTGGGTCGAAACGGGTGCCGACGTGGGCGTGGTGTGGGCGCTTGCGCCCCGGGTCTCGCTCGCAGGACGGCTGGGCGTGGCGGTCCCGCTCGTGGGGAGCCGCTACGTGGTCGACGACGTCGTCGCCTTCGACCCCGGCCCCGTAGGCGGGCGGGTCATGTTCGGCCTAGAATTTCACCGGTCGATCCAAAACCGTGGTCGGCCGGAGAAGTCTCCGTAGATGGCCGCGTCGCCCTACCTCCGCGCCTTCGAGCGCACCTACCGCGCCGAGGGATCGTACGTCGCTGGGGTGCTCGACCGCTTGTCCGTGCCGCGCGAAGCGGTGCACGACGCCGTGCAGGACGTGTTCGTGGCGGCCTATCGTCGGTGGCCGGATTTCGACCGGTCGCGTCCGGTCCGGCCGTGGCTCACCGCCTTCGCCCACCGGGTTGCGTTTCGCTACCGACGAAGCGCCGCGCGACGCCGCCGCAAGCGTGCAGCCTTGCGGCATACCAGCGCCGATCGCCAGCGCCCTCCCACCGAGGAACTCGACGCGCGGGATTTTCTGGGTCGGTTTCTCGAGCAGCTCGACCCTGGGTTCCGTGAGGCCTTCGTGCTGGCGGAGCTTGAGGGCTGGAGCGCGAACGAGATCGCCGACGAACTCTCGATCTCTGCGCAGGCGGTGTATGGGCGCGTTCGGACGGTTCGCAGGCAGCTCAAGCAGGCGTTGATCGCCGACGAGACACCGCCTGCGCGGGCGGCAGGCCTGGTGCCTCCATGGGCCGTGATCTTGGAGCGCCTGCCTTCGGTGGCCACCATGACTACGTCGCTTTCGACCCTGGGAACCTTCGCCGCGACACTGGCGCTCGGAACCGTGGGACTCGTCGGGGTCGGGGTAGCTACGCGGCCCGAGCCTACCGTTGCCGTGCGCCCGAGCTCTTCGGCCCCGGTTGCACCGCCGTCCGTGGGTCCGAGCCTCGAGACCGGTCCAACGCAGAATCCGAAACCGACCTTCGCTCCCGAGCCCACGGCCATTGCGGCGCGTGCGGATGGGCGGACGCCCACATCGCCCACGAAGCCGATGTCGATCGCAGAGACGTCCGAGGACCCGCTGACGCAGGAGAGCGCGTTGCTCCGCAAAGCCAACGCGGCCCGCGCCGCGGGGCAGCTCGAGCGCGCTTTGGACCTGCTCGACAACCACGCCCGACGCTTTCCTGCGGGACAGCTCGCCGATGGTCGTCGACGGGCCCGCATTCGCGTGTTGTGTGACCTTGGCCGAATCGCACAGGCGCGGGGTGAGGCGGCCGCGCTGGCACACGCGCGCCCCGATGATCCGCTCGCCCGTCAGTCACTGTCGATCTGTGCGGCCACGATCCAAAACCCGACGCGGCTGGAGAAGGGGAGGGCAGAACCATGACGTGTCGCCACATCGCCACCGTGCTCGCTGCTTCCCTCCTGCTGCCCGCGTGCATCGCAACGAGAAATCTCGGTGTCGACGCGCAAGAGGCGGGCGGGGGTGGTGGCGAGGGGGAAGGTGACGGGGGAGGTGAAGACGACGATGAACCGTCGGGTAGTTCGACCGACGGCGGAGGGGAAACCAGCGCCGATCCTCAGGTCGCGTGCGAGCAGACGGGCGGTCGCTGGGACGAGAACGCTTGCCATCACTATGTGTGCGGGGTCAGGCGGCCCTGTAGAGCGCTCATCCCCGGCTGCGATTGCGGCATGGGACATACGTTCGAGACGGGCCAAGGCTGCGTCCTGGATCCCACATGCGAATCGACCGAGTTCACGTGTGGCCCCAATCTCGATTGCTCCCTGCCATCGGAATACTGCAGCGAGTTCGTTCCGGGCGTGCCGGGTCCGAGCAGCTTTACGTGCGCTGCCGTCCCGAACGCATGCGAGCGCTACTACTCGTGCGAATGCCTCGAAGAAGCGGGAGTCGTGGCCGAAGGCGACTGCGAACAGGCAATCCGCCTCGGCATCACCGTCACGTCGTTCGCCCCCTAGCGTTGGGGCACGGGTCTTGGTCGTTGCCGGTGAGCAAGCAGGTGCCCCGAATCGAAAGTTGAAGGTCCAACGTCGAATTCGGGGCGGGTGGGCCCCACAGCAACGACAATGTCCCCGTTATGCTGTTCGGCAACGGTGACGGGCGGTTCGAGACCGGTCGCCAGTTCGAGATCGATGGGGATCGCGACGCACGTTCGCTTCCGATGCATGCGCTGTTCGTATCACTGGCGCACTACATGGGACTCGAGCACGTCACCTCGTTCGGAAACGCCGGGCGAGGTCCCTTGGACTGGCTCGAGGGTTGACGGGTGCGTCCGGGATACACTGCAGCCTCCACGGTCCCCGAGATTCGGCGCCCCCATGTTGCGAACTGCAACGTTTGGCCGGTTGTTCGTGACGTCGGCCACGGTCATGCGTGTCTGGGCAACCCGAGCGCGTGGCAGGCCGATAGGTTGGCTTCGCGGTGTCGAACATCGCGTGTCCGCCATGCCCGAGCACGGAACCGTTCTCTCATCCCTCGCTCAAACCGTCTTGCGCGCCTATGACCCCACCGGTCCCGCTGCGGAGGCGTTGGCTCGCGCGGTGATGGGGGATGCGCGCATTCTGAGCGACGCCGAGGCTCGGCTTCCCTTCGACGCGTACGCGAAGGTGTGGACGCTGTGTGGTCGAGCGTCGGGCGACCCAGACTTCGGGCTTCGGGCGGCCACCCGGGCGATGCAAGCGGGCACGTTCGGCGTGGTCGGCTTTCTCGCTCGGTCCGCGCCCACGCTGGGGGACGCGCTGGCGTGCGCCGTTCGGCACGGAGCGGTGGTCAACGAAACCTCGCGGACGATGCTGTTCGTCGACGGGTCGACGGCGGTCGTGCGGGACGGGCCCGCAAACCCAGCCGCTCGGTGGCCGCGTGACAAGGCGGAGTTCGTGATGGCAGCGTACGTGCTGCTGTTACTCGAGTGGGCCGGCGTTGCACGGCAGCCGTTGTCGGTGTCGTTTCAGCACGATGCGCCGATCGACCGAACGCTGCATCACAGCGTGTTCGGTGCGGACGTCAGTTTCGGTGCCGCATTCAACGAGCTGAGGTTTCCCGCCGCCTGGCTCGCGCGTCCCATCGCAAGCCACGACGACGCGTTGTTCACCTTTCTGGAACGGCGGGCTCGGGAACTCGGCGAGGGACTCGAGTCTCGTGACCTGCTCGAAGCGATCCGAGACGCCGTTGCAACGGCGCTGCCCAGCGGTGTGCCGTCGCTCGAAGTGGTGGCGCGCTCGATTGGGACCGGACACCGCACGCTGCAGCGACGCCTCCAGGCGCATGAGACCAGCTATCGCGCGCTCGTCGACGACGTTCGCTTTCAACGTTGCAAGGCGCTTCTGCGCGAGGATGACCTCACGGTCGATGCCGTGTCGTCGCAGCTGGGCTTTTCCGAGGCGCGCGCGTTTCGAAGGGCGGTTCGGCGCTGGAGCGGGCTCTCGCCGCGGGGGCTTCGCGCGACGTTGGGTTGACGTGTGGGGTCCCCTTTTTGACGCCACGCGCCCCATGTCGAAGCTCCGCAGTGCGGACACCCTCAGACCATGACCTTCTTCAAGTCCTCCCACGCTACCTGGGTCGGCCTGGCCCTGCTTGCTGCCGCCTGCGGTGACGACGACGCGGGCGGTGTCGACGATACGACGAACGACTCGTCGAGTACGTCGGGCGCGACGCTCACCAGCGGATCCGACGGAACGTCGGGCTCTTCGGGCGCAGACGGCAGCTCCAGCGAGAGCGGGCAGGTCTCCAGCTCGACCGGCGGTGAGCCGGCGCTCTCCCCTCGTCGCTCGACCTATCTCGAGATGGGTGACGGCACCCGCATCGCCGTGGACGTTTGGCTTCCTACCGAAGCGCTGGAGGGCGCGCCCGTGCCCACCGTCATGCAGATGACCCGCTACTGGCGGGCGATGGAGTTCACGCTCCCGATGCTGGACCCCGCCCCGGAGGAAGCGGCTCGGTACACCGATCACGGTTTCGCGTTCGTGACCGTCGACGCCCGCGGCAGTGGAGCCTCGTTCGGCAACCGTCAAGGACCGTGGTCGGAGCCCGAACGCGAGGACCATGGACAGGTCGTCGATTGGATCGCCGGACAATCCTGGTCGAATGGCAACGTCGGCGCGGTCGGGATCAGCTACGACGGCAACACCGCCGCGTTCCTCGCGAGCACGGGCCGTGACGCGGTCAAGGCGGTGGTGCCCCGCTTCTACGATGCGGATGCGTTCGATTCGCCCGCCTTTCCCGGAGGGGTGTTCAATGCGGGCTTCGTGGGTGCGTGGAGTCAGCTCAACGCCGCCCTCGATGCGGCCGAGGTGTGTGCCCTCGCCCCTGAGGAAGACTGTGCGACTGTCCGAAAAGTGCTGCTTGGCCCCAAGTGGGCGGACGAAGATACCGACGGCAGTCTCGCTGCGCAGGCGATTGCGGAGCACGCGGCCAACCTCGACGTCTTCGAGGCGGGACTTGCAACCGTGCACCGAGACGACCCCTTCGGAGATGACACGACGCTCGATGAGGTCTCGCTGCGGCATCAGTTCGACGCCTTCGAAGACGGCGGCGCCGCGATGTACAGCTGGGCGAGCTGGATGGACGCGGGCACCGCCGACTCGGCGCTCGACGTGTTCGCTGGGGTGTCCGGGTCCCACCGCGTGACGATCGGGGCGTGGAACCATGGCGCGGACGAAGACGCGGACCCCTACCTGGCACCCGACACGCCGGTCGCGCCGAGTGAGGCCGACCAGCACGAAGACATCCTGGCGTTCTTCGCCGAGCACCTCGCCGACGACGCCGCGCCGACGGTCACCCGCGAGATTCGGTACGCCACCATGAACGAGGGCGTCTGGCGAACCACCGACGTCTGGCCGCCGGCTGACGTTTCGGAGACGACGCTCTACCTTGGGGAGGCGGGTCTCGTGGACGCCCCTGCCGTGGACGCGGGTCAAGACGTTCATGCCGTCGACTACACCGCGACGACGGGCGACACGAACCGCTGGACGACTCAGCTCGAAGGGGACGTCATCTACCCCGACCGTGCAGCGGAGGACGGCAAGCTGCTCACGTACACCGGCGCACCCTTGACTGAAGACACCCGCATCACGGGACATCCGGTGGTGACCGTGCATCTGTCGACGACCCGTGACGACGGGGCACTGTTCGTCTACCTCGAAGACGTCGCGCCCGACGGTTCCGTCACCTATCTCACCGAGGGGCAGCTTCGGTTCCTGCATCGGGCACCCGATCCCGATGCCTCGGCCCTGCACAGCTTCGCCGCGGCGGACGCACTGCCCGTCGTTCCGAACGAGGTGATGGAGCTCGCTGTTCGGTTGCGACCCACCAGCGTTCGGATCGAGGCCGGTCACCGCGTTCGCGTGGCGCTGGCCGGGACCGACGCGTCGGTGTTCGGTCGGTTGCCCGCCGATGGGGAGGCGACGTGGACGGTTCGACACGGAGGATCGTTCCCTTCCCGCGTGGTGCTACCGATCGCCGCGAAGTGAAGCGGCCAGGCGGTACGGATTGTCGCGCGAAGTTCCGCGCTGGGCCGATCCGAAGTCGGCCCACGTGAACTTCTCGTCGACTTCCGAATTGGGCCGGAGGTGCGGGCTGATCTCAGGACCCGACTTGCCGATAGGGGCGAGTGATGTTCTCTGCTCGGCACCGATCATGGTGGCTGTCGCTGGTGGTTCTCGGGGTGACTGGCTGTCCAGACCCCTGCCTCGACGACGGCCTGTTCCAGGACGACCCGGAAGGCTGTGCGGCGGTCGACGAGACCGACGACGCTTCGGGGTCCACCGCGGCAACCGACCCGGATCCCGAACCCTGCTTCAACGGGGTGAAGGACGACGACGAAGCGGACGTGGACTGCGGTGGCCTCTGTGCGGCGAAGTGTGAGGTCGGTGACGGCTGTGGCGGTGGCGCAGACTGCGAGACCGACATCTGCGAGGACGGCGTCTGCGTCCCGCCCTCGAGCTGCGACGACGGGGTGAAGGACGACGAGGAGACCGACCAGGACTGCGGTGGCGTGTGCGGAGCGACCTGCCCGATCGACGCCGAGTGCGAGGACTTCAACGACTGCCAGACGTACGTCTGCGACCCCAACGCGGGCCTGTGTGCGGACCCGACGTGCGACGACGGAGCGCCCAACGGCAGCGAAACCGACGTGGATTGCGGCGGCCCCGACTGCGAGCCGTGCACCAACGGCGGTGATTGCTCGAGCGACGACGACTGCGCTTCGGGTGCCTGCGATCCAGACGCGGGCATCTGCGTCGACCCCTCGTGCACCAACGGTACCCAAGATGCCGGCGAGACCGACGTGGACTGCGGTGGCGAACTCTGCGCGCCGTGCGACGCAGGCGAGACGTGCGAGAGCGGCAGCGACTGTGCATCGGAGATCTGCGAGGGCGGGACCTGTGCGGCCGCAACGTGCGATGACGGCGTGCAGAACCAGGGCGAGACCGACGTAGACTGCGGGGGCGAGAACTGTGCTCCCTGTGCCGACGGCCAAGGCTGCGAGGTTGCAACGGACTGTGAGAGCGAGTCCTGCGACCCGGTGCACGGCGTCTGCGAGGCGGACCATTGTGCCAACGGCGTGGTCGATGGCGACGAGACCGACGTGGACTGCGGCGGCACGGCCTGTGCCCCCTGCGACGAGGGCGAAGGCTGCGAGTCGGCCGACGACTGCGCTTCGCAGAGCTGCGCAACGGGGACGTGTACGGCCCCCAGCTGCGCCGACGGCGTGCACAACGGCAACGAGTCCGACGTGGACTGCGGCGGTGACGTCTGCGGTCCGTGCGATGACGGCCTCGACTGCCTGCTGAGCTCGGACTGCAGCTCGAGCGTGTGCCTGTCCGGCATCTGCGAGCCGCCCACGTGCGACGACGGCGTGCGCAACGGCGACGAGAGCGACGAGGACTGCGGCGGAGCCTGCGGGGCGACCTGCGAGACGGGCGAGACCTGCACCGAGTCGGCCGACTGCGTGTCGAACGTGTGCGACGACGCCACCGACACCTGTGCGGCGCCGACCTGCGATGACGGCACGCGCAACGGCAGCGAAACCGACGTGGACTGCGGCGGGGACGACTGCGATCCCTGCGAAGCGCCCGGCATGTGCGAAGGGCCCGACGACTGCGTCTCCGGCGTCTGCAGCGGCGGGACGTGTACGCCGGCCAGCTGCGACGACGGGGTGCTCAACGGCACCGAAACCGACCTCGACTGCGGTGGCGACGTGTGCGGCCCGTGTGACGATGGCGAGACCTGCGAGGGCGGGAGTGACTGCACCAGCGGTGTTTGCACGGGTAACGTCTGCATCGCGCCGACGTGCGACGACGGCGTCCAGAACCAGGACGAGACCGATGAGGACTGCGGCGGTGACGTGTGTGGTCCGTGTGACGATGGCGAAGGCTGCGGCGCGGCCGAGGACTGCATCTCCGGCGTGTGCGACGACGTGACCTCGGTCTGCGAGGCGGCGACCTGCGACGACGGCGTGCTCAACGGTACGGAGACCGACCTCGACTGCGGCGGTCCTTCGTGCGGCGGCTGCGATACGGACGAGGACTGCACCGTCGATGACGACTGCATCTCGCTCGTGTGCGACGATGCCACCAACACCTGTAGCGCTCCGACGTGCGACGACGGCGTGCAGAACCAGGACGAGACCGACCTCGACTGCGGCGGTGACGTGTGCGGTCCGTGCGAAGACGGCGAGAGCTGCGAGGACGCACCCGACTGCGTGTCGATGGTCTGCCTCGGACTCGAGTGTCAGCCCTCGGCGTGTGACGACGGCGTTCAAAACGGCGACGAGACCGACGAGGACTGCGGCGGCTCGTGCCAGCCGTGCGATGACGGCGAAACCTGCGATGTCGCGGGCGACTGCATCTCGCTGGTTTGTGACGGTGGCACCAACACCTGCACGGCCGCGACCTGCAGCGACGGCGTTCAAAACCAGGGGGAGACCGACGAAGACTGCGGCGGCCCGAACTGCGGCGGCTGTGACGATGGCGAGGGCTGCAGCGAAGGCAGCGACTGCACTTCGCTGGTCTGCGACGGTGGCACCAACACCTGCACGGCACCGACGTGCGACGACGGGGTGCAGAACCAAGGCGAGTCCGACGAGGACTGCGGCGGTCCATGTGGTGCGACGTGCACCACGGGAGAAGGCTGTGATGCAGGGGGCGACTGCGTGTCGCTGGTCTGCGATGGCGACACCAACACCTGCGCGGCACCGACCTGCAGCGACGGCGTGCAAAACCAGGGCGAAACCGACGAGGACTGCGGTGGACCCTGCGGTGCGACGTGCACCACCGGTGAGGGCTGCAGCGCAGCAGGCGACTGCGTGTCGCTGGTCTGCGACGGCGGCACCAACACCTGCAGCGCGCCGGCGTGCGACGACGGGGTGCTCAACGGCACCGAGTCCGACGAGGACTGCGGCGGAAGCTGCGGCTCGACCTGCACCACGGGCGAGGACTGCAGCGCGGGTGGCGACTGCGTATCGCTGGTCTGCGACGCGGGCACCGACACCTGTGCGGCGCCCACCTGCTCGGACGGCGTGCAAAACGGCGACGAGACCGACGAGGATTGCGGCGGAAGCTGCGGTGCGACCTGTGACGATGGCGAGTCGTGCGAAGACGGAGGTGACTGCGTCTCGGGCGTGTGCGACGGAACCAGCGACACCTGCGTGGCGCCGGCGTGCGATGACGGCGTGCAGAACGGTGACGAAACCGGGCTGGACTGCGGCGGAAGCTGCGGTGCCACCTGCGATACGGGCGAGTCGTGCGATGACGCGAACGACTGCCTCTCGGCGGGCTGCGACGGCGGTGCGTGCAATCCTCCGCTGAGCGTGGTCATCACGCCCAACGCCTGCGCAGATGCTGCGGGCGGTGCGATCAGCTACACCGCGACCGCCAGCGGCGGCACGGGCGGGCCGTACACCTACGCGTGGACGCCCGACGACGGCACCATCGACGCCCCCACGGCGCAGACGGTGACCATTCTGCCGGCCGAGTACGCCTCGTACACCGTGACGGCGAACGACGGTGCGAACACGGCGACTGCGGTCGGCGTGGTCGTGCTGAGCAACCAGGCCTTCAACCTGCAGAACAACTGCAACCTGTACACGGGCCTGGGGCTTCAGCCGCCGACCGACGCAACCATCACCTACTCCGCCGGCGGAACCGTCGCGACGGAGCAGGGCAACAACGACATCGGCCTGCACCTGTGTGAAGACGTGGCGTTCACGAACGTCCGCTTGACCGGATCTGCCGTCGTCGCAACGGCCAGCGATGATGACTGGTTCGGCTACGTCTGGGGCGCCCAGAATTCGTCGAACTTCTACATCCTCAGCTGGAAGCAGAACGCGCAGAACTTCTTTGGCTGCTCGTCGAACTCCGGGGCCTCCCCGGCCGGCATCATCGTCAAGCGGGTCTTCGCGCCCAGCTTCGACGACCTCACGGGTGCAGACCTGTACTGTGCCAACGACACGGCCCAGTCCCAGCTGCTGGTCGATACGGACGAGGCCCTCGCAACGGGGTGGCTCGACAACACCAACTACACCATCGAGATCGAGTACCGCCCCACGGGCAGCGACATCGTCGTGACCAACGACGACACCGCGACCGACATTGCGACGTTCTCGATGAGCGACACCACGTACACCTCGGGCTTCTTCGGCTCGCACACGCTCTCGCAGCAGGACGTGTCGGTCGGTCCGCTGTTCGGCGCGTGTCTGTAGTCCGAGCCTGAGGTTCGATGCGAAGGGCGGGGGAGACCCCGCCCTTTTTCGTGGTTCAGCCCGCCTTTGCGCGGGCCCGCAGGTCGCGGCCAACGACGTCGAAGAACGCCTTCACCCGGGCGCTGTCTCGAAGCTGCGGGTGCGTCAGCACCCACAGGTCGAGCTGCGACGAGGGCTCGGAGACCTTCAGCGGCCGCAGCGTGGGCTCGTGCGTGCCGACGAACACCGGCAGGATGCCGAGCCCGTGCCCGTCGAGGACCGCCTCGATGATGCCCCGATGTGTCGCGACGCGAAGTCCACGCACTGCATCGGGCGCATATTGCTTCACCCACGCCGGCTCGTCCTGGTGCGTCCACGTGACGTAGCGGTGCGGCGTGCCCGGTTCATGTTGCGCAAAGTACCGTTCCGCTCCGTACACCCGGTACGCGACCGTGCCGACGCGAAGCCCCACGAGTGCGTCGCTGGGGGCTGCGTGCGTTCGAATCGCGACGTCGGCGTCCCCTCGGGCGAGACTCTCGAGCTCGTCGGTGACGCGAACGTCGAGCTGGAGCCCTGGGTGTGCCTGCGCGAGCTGACCCAGGCCCGGACGGAGCAGGTACGAGTAGATCGTTTGGGACGTGGTGACCGTCAGGACGCCGTCGATGGGAGCATCGATGGTCTGCAGGCCCCGTTCGGCCTGCAGGACCGCCTGTTCCATGGCTTTGGCGGCCCGCAGGGCAACTTCACCACTGCGCGTCGGCTGTAGCGCGCCGCCCATGCCGTCGAAGAATGCGGTGCCGGTGTCTTCGCGCAGGCGCTCCAGCCGACGAGTCACGGTGGACGTCGTCACGCCCAGTTGCTCCGCCGCCCGGGTGGCCGAACGACCGCGCGCAACCGCCAGCAGAAGCCGATAGTCCTCCCACGTCAGAGTCACGCGAGTCGGTCAACGACACGACCCGATCGAATGTTGCATCCATGCGAGGGCGGCCTTGCGTCGCCTCGACTTTTCGCCGTCGGTGGCGGGCCTAGCTTACGTCGCAGAACGAACGGCGGACATGGCGTCCGCGGCGTTGCACGAAACGAAAAGCACGATGAGCGACTTCCCCCTGTACGACGAAACCAACGCCCCCGAAGCCAGCAAGGCACTGCTCGAGGACTCCAAGAAAAAATACGGCATGGTGCCGAACCTTCACGCTGCCATGGCGGCGGCGCCGGGGCTGCTCGAGGCCTACAAGACCATCGGCGACCTGTTCTCCGCGTCGAGCTTCAACACCGACGAACTCACCGTGGTCTGGCAGACGATCAACGTCGAGCACGGCTGCCACTACTGCGTGCCCGCGCACTCGGCGATCGCAAAGCAGATGAAGGTCGATGACGCGATCACCGAAGCGCTCCGAAACGAGACGCCGCTTCCGTCCGACCGGCTCGAAGTGCTCCGCACCTTCACGCTCGCGGTCACCCGTCAGCGCGGCGAAGTAAGGCCCGATCAGTTGCAGGCGTTCCTCGACGCCGGGTTCGACCGCCAGAACGTGCTCGAAGTCATTCTCGGGCTCGCGCAGAAGGTGATGTCCAACTACACGAACCACATCGTCCAGACCCCGGTCGACGCACCGTTCCAGCCGTTTGCCTGGACCAAGAGCGCCGCCGCAGCCGAGTGATTCGAGCGGACCTGCGCTTTCGCAGCCCACGAGGCCTCGCTCGTGTCTTTCCTGGTGGTGTCGGCAACACTTGCAGTACACCCGGCACCGCCGCGCTGCGTTGCGCCACGGGCTGCTAGAGCAGGCCGGCTTCTTTGGCGAAGCGCGTCATGTCGCCGGCCGCTTTGGCCAGGTCGTCACGAGTCTTGATGGGCAAGAAGCGACGGTCCCGGTCGACGTCGAGATAGGCGCTCTGAATGAACTCGGTGCCTTGGCCGATGAGCCGCTCGAACTGCACGACCTCGAGCTTGCCGTTGGTCAGGGCTCGCCCACCTTCGGGCCACGCGATCTTTTTGCGGACCGCGAACCAGGTCAGCGGAATGTCGACGTCGACGGCCGAGGCGGTGAGCCAAAGCGTGTTCGTATTGAAGTGCGGGTAGTCGGAGAGGTCGGTGCCCTCAGGCAAACGGAACCCTTCGACGATGGCCGGACGACCGTTGCTCAGCTGAGCAATGCAGCCGCCGGCGTCTCCTTCGGCCCGGCGCACGACCTCGACCGAGATGCCGGCGCCTTTCTCGGCGTGCTCCATGTGGGCGCCGAGAACGAACGGGTCGAGCGAGGCGCCGACGTTGTCGACGTTCGAGACGAGGATGTGCTCGACACCGCGAGCGATCAGCCGCGAGAGCACGCCGCTTTGTCGCAGACGTCCGAGCGTGTCGCCGTGCCCCGGCGCCGAGTAGAGGGCGGTTGGCGGCAAGTCGGCGGCTTCGGGCAGGTCCTGCAGCGGTGTGCCGTCGGGCAGCACCCGGGGCATGATCGACTGCGCAAAGCTGTTGCGGTCGCGCTCTTCGATGCCGCCCCAGTCGATCTCGGCGAGGTGATTGTCGCTCGGCTGCTGGGTCGCAAAGCTGTGCATCAGCACGACCGGGATCGAGCCGCCCAGGGCCGCGGCGCGCTGCTTGATCTCTGCGAGCTTGATCGCGAGAAAGCTGACCGCGTCATGGCCAGGGACGACGGGCACGATGCCCTTCGCACCGCCGCCGAATCGCGTGGCCATGCCGCCGTTGAGCACGAGAATCGCGACCTTGCCCGCCTTGATCGCGGCCTCGCCCTTGGGCGTGAGGCGAGCCCTGAGCTCGTCGGCACCCTCGGCGTTGGGACGGAGGTCGGTGGGTGCCTCGGTCAGGGGTGCCGGGGCGTGGGACAGACGGTTCGCCTTGGGGTCGAGCACTCCGCTGCCGACCTTGTCCCGAAGAGCAGAAAACTGAGCGTTGTCGAAGGCGTACGAGCGAACCGAGGGGCGGAGTTCCACGGGCTCTGCCATAACATCGTTGCCGGGCGACGGGCCAGCGCACGCGGATGTCGGGCGCGTGACGAGCCCACGATGGAGCGTGAACGCCGCTTGGTCCCTCCAGCAGTGGCCGACGACGCGAGCACCCGTACCATCATGGAACGTGCTCGGCCTCGTGCTCGCGCTTGCTCCGACTCCACTGTCGCCGCCCCTCCCACCGGCGGAGATCGAGCTGACGTGGCGCGCACCCGAGGGCTGTCCGTCGGGTGCGGAGATCATCGCGCGCTACGAGTCGCTGCTGAGCACATCGCCTCGAGGCGAAGGATTGATGGAGGCCGAAGCGGTGATCACCGCGGATACCCCAGGCACGTGGCGGTTGGACCTGGTGACGCGCATGGGCGACTACACGGACGTGCGCAAGCTTCGAGCGGCCCGGTGCGACGAGCTCGGCGAAGCGGCGGCCATGCTGTTCGCGGTAGCGCTCGAACCGACGCTGGACGAGCCCGCCCGTACCCGTACGCAGCCTCCGAAGCCTGAGCCGGATCCCGAACCGCAGTCCGAGCCTTCGCCGCCGCTCCCCGACGAGACGGCAGTCGTCGTGACGACGACGCCTCCGACACCCGACCCGGAGCCGAGGAGGCGACGACCGCTGCATGCTTCGTTGGCGGTGGGTCCAGAGTTCGGCGCGGTGCCGGGCGTATCGGTACGGACTTCGGCGGGGCTGGCCTACTCGCTGCGGCGGGTCCGCTTTGCGAGTGAGCTGCTGTGGATTGCGCCGCGGCAGACCCCGGGCGCATTTGGGCCCGCTGCCGTTCAGGTCGCGGCCGTCGCGGTTCGGGCCTGCGGCGTCCCTGTGGTGAAGCGGTGGGCCTTTCCCGTATGCATCGGCGGAGAAGCCGGTGCGACGATCGCGCGGGTGGGACGAGCCGAGGGGCGTCGAACCCTGGTGGGGCGCTGGTTTGCACCGCTGGTGCGCGGCAGCGCCGTCTACCGCTGGGACCGAATCGGCGCCGTCGTGGGCATTGAAGCCGCCGGCCCGTCCTTCGGCACGATCATCCAGATCGACGATGAGAGCACCTTCGAATCGACCGTAGGCTCGATTCGCGGGGTCGCGGGCATCGAGCTGTATTTTTTCTAGCGCCGCTTCATGGATTCGGCCGCGCGCGGCCATGGCACCCGTACGGGCTGATGCAGTCGTTCAAAACCCTCTACCGCCAGCACTACGGCTTCGTGTGGGCGACCGTGCGACGCCACGGCGTGGCGCCCATGCTGGTGGAAGACGCCGTGCACGACACCTTCGTGGTCGCCTATCGACGGCTCGACGCGTTCGACGGCCGCCGACCCAGGGCGTGGCTGTACAGCATAGGGCGGCGCGTCGCGAGCAGCTACCGACGGACCGAGGGTCGTCGCGAGGTCCGGCATCGCTCGGCGGCGGACGTGGCCCCGACGCGATTGGATCTGGAGTCCACGGTGGGCGCCAAGGCGGCGCTGCAGCGTTTTCTCGACGGGCTCACGCCCGAGGACCGCGAGCTGTTCGTGCTTTCCGAGGTCGACGGCCTGACCGGCCCCGAACTCGCGACCACCCTGGGCCGAAAGCTCCCCACCGTGTACTCGCGCGTCCGGGTCCTGCGACAGCGATTCGAGGCTTCGGTCGGAGGGGAAGCCCGAGAGACGCGACCGGCTGCGAGCGCGCGCGGCTGGATGCTTTTGCAGCCGTGGCTGGGCGCGCCCACGGCTGCCGCAACGTTCGTGGGGCTCGGGCTCGGAGTGGCCGGGCTGCTCGCGGCGGCAGTCACCGTCGGCGTCGTGGCTACCGGGGACGGTCCAGCCGTTGCGGCAAGTCCCGCGGTCGGGCCAGCGCTCGACACCGTGCCCGCCGCGGCAACGTCTTCCCCGCCTGCATTGTCCTCGAGCGAACCCGCCACCATGCCGTCCGTGACGGCCTCCGCGGCGGTTCCGCTCGAGCCCGAGCCGTCGCAACCGCGCAGGATCCGGTCGAAGGTGCCGAAGCCCGCGCCGGCGCCCGAGTCGAACGCGCCCGAGCCTCCTGTGCTCGACCTCGCGGCCGATACCCGACTGCTGCGCGAGGCCAAGCAGGCGGTTCGTCGTGGTGATGCCCGCGGCGCGCTCGAACGCCTCGAAGCGCATGCGCAACGCTTCCCCGAGCCGGCTCAGCCGGACCTGCGTGCAGCGCTGTGGGTCGAGAGCTTGTGCGCGCTGGACCGGGATGACGAAGCCCGACGTCGGGCGCGGGCGCTGGTCGAATCCCGGCCGAGCAGCCCGGTTCTGGTGCGTATCGAACGAATGTGTCCAGGTCCGCGCGAGCGCTGGTAATTTTTTTCCGCGACCGCATGGATTTGCCGGCCTGCGGTCATGGTGAGGGTGATGCGAACCCTCCGTTGGATGATCGTCGGCGCGCTCACCCTTTCTGGATGTAGCGCGGCGCCCACCAAACCCGTGGAGCCCCCCGAACTGACCGCGCGTCAGCAGCACGCCGTGCGGTCGCAGTATCAGTGGGCGCGCACGCTGCAGCATCTCGTGATGACGCGGCCAACCGACGAGCTGCTCGATGCCTCTGGGCAGACGCTCGTCCTCGAGCTTGCGCGGGCGCAAACCTGCGTTGCGAGCACTGCCGGCGACCCGACGCTGGCCACGGAGGCCGAGGCGCTGCTCGATGCGTACCTCGAGCTCCACGACGAACACGGTGAAGTCCCCTCGCTGGCGCTGCGCCGGAAAATCTCTCGGGCGCAGCGTGACGCGGCAGCGACGGGGAAAGGGGTTGCCTCGCCGTACCACCTCGGCTGTTCACCGTTTCGCCGCCGTTCCACGAACCTGCCGCGGTTCGAGTACATCCACCGCGATACCAAGGGGGCCGGTCCGTACTGGGGAAGCGGTCGCTCCGTGCCCGGCGGCGTCGTGAACTGAGCAACCATAGACGGGGCGTTTGCTGGGCATGGCTCTGGGTGATGAACCACTCCATGACGCGAACGTTCTGTGCTTCGTCCGTGCTCGCACTGCTGGCGTGCGGACCCACGGTCGCTTCGACCGGCACCGACGAGGACACCGAGGCTGCGATCGATGAGACGACGGGCGACGCGGAGGCGGCCGACGAATCCTCGAGCGGCGCAGACGCGCCGGCCACCTGCGGTGACGGTGAACTCGATCCCGGCGAAGCGTGTGACGATGGCAACGACGAAGATGCAGACGGGTGCAACGTCGACTGCACCGTCTCGGGGTCGGTGCTGTGGTCCTATGCCTTGCCCGACGGCATGCGGGTCGCGTTCATCGACGTCGATGGGTCCGACCAGCTGCACGCGCTGGCCCTGGACCGTACGCAGATGGTGCATTTGGTGTTCGATCCCGAAGGCGAGCTGGTGCATGACGAGCCGCTCGACGTGCCCCTCGACGCGCCGGAGGACGCGCGTTCTGTGGAGCGAGTGATCTACGGCTTCGGCTTGTCGTCCGAGGGTGCTCCGATCGTCAGCTTCACCGACGCGTACTTTCTCGCCGACGGCGACGTGACGGCGCGTAGCCACCTGGTCTCGCTCGACCCCGCGTGGCAGCACACGTTTCCCCCGAACTCGGTGCCGCTGCAGTTCGACGTGGCGCCCGATGGCCGCATCGTTGGGGAAGCAGGCACGATTCACACGTTTGCGCCCGACGGGACGCTCGAGGTCAGCGACGAGGACGCGAGCGCTGGCTTCGTCGCGGCGGTGGCCGATGGTCTCGCCATCGGCAAGGGCGGGCTCACGGTGTACGACGCCTCGGGGTCTGCGCTGTGGTCGGAGGACTGGTCGCCGCTGCCGCTCTCGGTCATCAGCGACGTGCAGCCGGCACCCGCGGGGCAAGGCGTCGCCTACGGCGGCGTGCTCGATCCTGACGATCTCGGTACCGTGCAGATTCGGCTCTCGCGCTTCGACGCGTCCGGGGAGGTGAGCACCTGGACCTGGCCGGAGATGCCCGGCGATGTGGGGGCGGTGCTTCGCGGACTCGCGGTCACGCCATCGAACCATGTCGTGATCGCGGTCCGAGACGCCGACGCGGAGCATGCGATGTTGTGGAAGCTCGACGCGGGCTACCAGACCCGCTGGTCGGCCGAGCTCGATGCCCCCGTGCGCCAACTCGAGTCCGATTCGACCGGTGCGCTGCTGGTTCACACCGAGGACACCGTCCGTAAGTACGCGCGCTGAGAGGCGCGCGGTTTGCGGAATCGATCGGGAACGCGGCCCTGTCGGCGCGTGTGCGCCCCGGCACGAGGGGCATGTCCCTGGCCCCACCAACCGTGCTAGGGTGCGCGCTGCGCGGCACGCGCTTGGCCGGCGAGCCCCCCTCGCATCGAGCCTCGCGCATTCGGCCCGGTCTACCGCGGGCATTCAGCCCCGACCCTAGCGCCAGCGGCCGCCCCCACCGATTTCCATCCCAACTCTCCATGGCTCAATCCGTCATCGTCGTGAACGCCGACGGCCCCGAAAAGCGGGTCGCTCTCATCGAAAATGGAATCCTGTCCGAGCTGTACGTCGAGCGCGAGCGCGCTCGCGGCACGGTCGGCAACGTTTACAAGGGTCGCGTGCTTCGGGTGCTCCCCGGCATGCAGGCTGCCTTCGTCGACATCGGCGAAGAGAAGGCAGCCTTCTTGTATGCGGGCGACATCGCCAAGAAGTCCTCGGGCGATGGCGACGAGAAGCTCAAGGTCAGCCGCGACGGCGCCTCGGTGCCGCGGCGCTCCGGTAAGCCCGATCCCATCGCGAGCCTGGTGAAGCCTGGGCAGGAGATCCTCGTTCAGGTCGTCAAAGACCCCATCTCCAACAAGGGCGCGCGCATTACCTCGTACGTGTCGTTGCCGGGCCGGAACGTCGTCTTCATGCCGACGGTCAGCCACATCGGCATCTCGCGGCGTATCGCCAAGGAACGCGATCGTCGTCGCCTACGCAAGCTGGTCGACCAGATGCGGCCCAAGGGAGCCGGTTTCATCGTGCGTACGGTCGCCGAGAACGCCACCAACGGTCAGGTGCGCGGCGACATGGACTACCTGCTGCGCCTGTGGGCCAACATCAAGGCCAACGAGCGACTGCATCGGGCGCCGGTGTTGCTCTACCGTGACCTCGACCTGACGCTGCGGGTCGTCCGGGACAACCTGACGCCTCAGCTGGATCGGGTGATCT
>CAYSPB010000050.1:0-29126 GCA_964432695.1 uncultured Nannocystaceae bacterium | reverse complement strand
TTCGCGGCCGTCCTGTTCGGCTGGTCCGTCACACGCAGTGAGCAGGCCGAAGAAAGACGAGACGAGGAGTGCAGAGGAGAGCTTGGCCTTCACGATTGCGTTCCAGCCCTGATGTGCGGACCGGGCTCCCCGAGGTTCCCGGCCCGCGCTCAGCGGTTCGCATCGTAGTGAATCTCACCGAGTCGACGCATCGCCGCGGGCCAAGGCCTCGAGGGTGCGCTCGATGAACGGAACCTGGGCGGCGATCATCTTGATTCGGGCCGCCTGCGCGTCGAAGAACGCCACGCGGTCCACTTCGGGAAACGACCGGCGCCGGCCCGAGCGCGGGGGCCACTCGATCTCGTACCGTTCGCTACGAAGCTTGGACGGGTCGGCGTCGCCGAAGAACGCCCAGCCGTGCACGATCTTCCCGCTCTTCTGTCGGATCTGGCCAAGCTCGATGAACGGACCGTCGGTGGGATCGAAGCCGGTCTCTTCCCGGAACTCTCGGCGCGCTGCCTGCATCGGCGTCTCGCCCTCTTCGATCGCTCCCTTGGGCAGCGTCCAAGCACCCGCATCTTTTCGCGAGAAATACGGACCACCCGGATGCGCCAGTAGAAACTCGAGGCGCGCATCACGGCGGCGACACATCAACAAGCCGGCGCTCACCTTCGGCATTGCCGCTTCGATGCTATCGAGATCGCAGAGCGCCCGCCATGCCTCTGGTACACGTTGGGCGACATGCCCCGCGCACTGCTCGATTCCGCGGCCACCCGCGCTGCTTTGCGGCGGCTGTACCGCGACGTCGACGGCTTCGACATCGCGAAGAGCCAGGAGCGCCGCATCGCAAAGGCCAAGAGCAGCGCGACCTACGGCGAGATCATGCCGGCTGCGACGCTGCAGATGCTCGACGACCTCGCCCTGGGACCCGAGGACACCTTCGTCGACCTCGGCAGCGGGGTCGCCAAGGTCGTGCTCGCGGCCGCGATCGGGACGCCGGTTCGTCGGGCGGTCGGCGTCGAGCTCGCGGCCGACCGCCATGAACGCGCGCTGTCGGTCGTCGAGCAAGCCAGGGCGCAGAAGCTGATCGGTCGCAACACGGTCGAGCTTCGGCGCGAGAACATTCTGACCACGGACCTGCGGGACGCCACGGTGCTGTACACCTGTTCGACCGCGTTTCCGTACAGCTTCACGCATCGCCTCGCGCAGCGCATCGGGGGGCTCGGACGAGCACTCACCTTCGTCACGCTGCAAGAGCTCGACACGCTGCCGAACTTCACGCTGGAGCGGGTTCTGCGGCTCGACATGACCTGGGCCCGCCGCCGCAAGGTGCACGTGTATCGCGTGGCAGGCTGAGCCTGAGGGCCGAACTCGCGGCTGCGCGCAGGCTCACGTTCGCATTCGGCTCGTCAGGCCCCGTTTTCGCGCAGCACGGCCGTGCGGTGCTTGCCTTCGGCTGCCCGCGGTTCCACTCTGCGACTTCCCCGTGCAAGAAGTCGAGCTCAAGCTGATCGCCGGTCCATCGTTCGACCCCGCCGCGCTGCAAGAGCGCCTCGCATCGATCGGAACGATCGCTGATACGAAGTCGTTCCAGCAGCGGGATGACTACCTCGATACGCCCACGGCCGAGCTCGTGACGCTCGGCTTGTCCGCCCGGGTGCGGTCGAAGGAGAAGGGGCAAAGCGTCGACGTAAAGCCGGTCCCGATCGTGAGCGAGCTGGTCATGCGGCGAAGCGAACTCTCCGCGCCCGTGTCGAAGAAGGGCGACCCCGGCCGCACCCTTCGCAAGCTGCTGGCGCGGATGCTCGGCGTGGCGCTCGATGGCACCGCGTCCGTCGTGCTCTCGGTCGAGACGCAGCGAGTCCTGCACGTGCTGGAGATCGACGAGAGCTGCGTCGAAGTCTGCTTCGACACGGTCCGTGTGCTCGATGCCGGAGGCACCGAGGGCGGCCGCTTCGTCGAGATCGAGGCCGAGCTGGCTCGGGGCGACGAGATGGTGCTGCACCGGATCGGTGAGGTGTTCTCGTCGCTCGACCTGAGCCCGTCGGGCAAGAGCAAGTACGTCCGCGCACGCGACCTGCTCGAGCTGCCGGCCTACAGCTGGTCCGTCGATGCGCCGAGTTTCGACCTGGACACCGATGTGGCCCAAGTCGCGCGCGCGGTGTGCCGCCGACAGCTGCAGCTCGTCCGTAACTACGAGCCGGGCACCCGCATCGGCCTCGACACCGAGCATCTGCACAAGATGCGCGTTGCGACCCGTCGCCTTCGCACCGCTCTGCGTGTCTTCGAGACCGCGTTCTCGGGCACGGAGCGCCGCATGATGAACCGCGGGTTCCGCTGGCTGGGTCGCCGACTCGGCGCGGTGCGAGACCTCGACGTCGCCGTGCTCGCGCTGCCGTCATGGCGGCGTCGCTTTGGCCCCGAGCCCGTCGAAGGCTGGGACGGGCTCACCGAACGCCTCGATGTCCGCCGTACCCGTGCCCGTCGCGAGCTCATCGATGCGCTCGACAGCACGCGGTGGTCCGAGCTGGCCGAGGCCGCCGACGAGGTCTTCGAGGCCGACGACGAGCGCAATGGCGCGCTGCGAGGCACGCTGCGTGAACTTATCGATACGCGGCTGACCGCGTTCGAAGACGGGGTCGCCACGTTCACCCGCACGCAAAGCCTCGAGGATGCCCACGAGCTCCGGATCCTCGGCAAGCGCCTACGCTACACGGTCGAGTTCCTGCGCCCCGCCTTCGATGTGGACACCAAGCCCTTGCTCAAGCGCCTCGGCGCCTTCCAGGATGAGCTCGGTGCGCTGCAGGACGCCGCGGAGGCCGGGGTGTTCGCGATTGGGGAACTCGAGGACGACGGCGACCCTGCAACGGCGTTCGCGCTCGGCACGCTTCGCGGTTCGGCGCGTCTCGAAGCTGAGCATGCCCGGGCCCGCGTCGATTCGGCTCTGGCCGCGCTCCACGTCAAAACGCTAGTCGAAAGCCTCCGCAAGGCCCTTCCGCCCGCGTGAAATCAGCCTGATGTGCCCACATCGGGGGCGTTTGTCGCAGGCTCCTAGTGTCGCCATGGCTTTTGCCAAATCGCGCTCCGATCGGTGGTCCCCCGGGTATCGACTCGATTTCATCGGTCGTCGCTAACTGTGCGAACTCACGTGATCGAGCTCTCGGTGTCGGCTTGGCCAGGCTCTTGCTCCTCTGTCGGGCGTGCTCATGACCCGTCGGTCCAACATGAATCGTGCGCTCGTCCTGGCCGCCTCTCTCCGTCGTCGTGGGAAGCGCGGCACGCCACAAGTGGCAAGTGACGCCCCCAGGGCGGAGATCGAGGGTATTGCGTTCGCGGGCGCTACGATTCGGTCGGGCGGTGTCGCGGTCGCGAAGATCCGCGGTCGCAACCTCAATGCGGCGGACGTGCGCTGCGAGGCCATGAGCAAGGGCTTCATCCTCGACGTGCTGCCCGACTACACCGTGCAGTCCGAGGGCGAGGAACTCGTGCTCGCGATGCGGGTCTTCCGACGTATCGGCACGCCGCGCGCACTGTGCCTGGTCCGCGTGACCATCGGCTCGACCAGCGCGGTCGGCTCGATCACCGTCCGCGTTTGACGTTCTCCCGGCCGCAACCCGGCGCGACCGTCGACCAAGGTCCTCTCAAGGACGGCGATGGGCGCGTCGGGTTGGGACGCGGGGGCGCTATCGTGCGCCCATGACCGATGCATCTCCTCAGCACGTGACGGGACTCGAGGGACTGCAGTCGATCGTGGGCACGACGCTCGGACCGAGCGCCCCCGTACGGCTCGACACCGCCACCGTTCAGGCCTTCGCCGACGCGACCGGCGACCACCAGTGGATTCATGTGGACGCCGAGCGGGCTGCCAAAGAGGGCCCATGGGGCGGGCCGATCGCTCACGGATACCTGGTGCTCAGCACCCTGCCGGTGCTTCTGTTCCAGAAGCTTCTGGTGGTCGATGGGTTCTCCGCGATGATCAACTACGGCCTCGACAAGCTGCGCTTTCCGGCGGTGACGCCGGTGGGTGCCGAGGTGCGACTGCGCGCGGTCCTGGAGAGTCTCGAGCCCAAGGGGGCGGGCCATTTGGGTCGGTTCGCGCTGTCCTTCGAAGTGGAAGGCGCGGGCAAGCCGGTCTGCGCTGCGACGGTGTTGATCGTCTTCAATCCCTGATCGCACGGCGCCTGGCACCAGATTTAGCTCATCGCGGGGCGCTGCCACATGCGCGTCGAGTCCTCGTCGGACAAGTCGCGCGAGCGGGAGGCCTGGCGAAGGCGCGCTGCGAGGCTGGGACCCTTGAGCGGTGGAAGCTTGTCGAGCTTCTTGCCACCGCGTTTGGGCGAAGGCGCGGGCGCGATGGCTGCGAACTTCTTGGCGATGGTGGCGATCGGCTTGGCCGCCTTCTTCGGGCGCGGCGGTGGGGTCACCGAAACGCGCGCCTTGGGAGCCGGCTTGGTCGCCGACGGGGGGCGCGTCTTTGGAGCCGCCGGCTTGCTCGCGCGCTTGACCGGAGTGACCGGCTTGGAGACGGTCGAGGGGCGCCAGCGTGGCGCGGCCGCGCCCTTCGAGATCCGTGCGGGTCCCGACGGACGCTTCTTCGCCGGTGGGGGCGGCGGAGGCGTGGCTGCGTCGAGCAGCGGTGACCGGCGCACCATGGGCACGTTCGGGCTGGTGATCCGTCGATTGGCGCTCGGGGGCGGCGGTGGCGGACTCGCCGCGGATCGCGTCTTCGCCGTCGCGGGAATGATGAACGGCGGACGGCTCGTGGGGGCCGGGGGTGGTGCCGGGGGTGGTGCCGGTGCTCGAAACGCCTCGGCCGCATCGCGGATCAAGATCGCTTCGTCGTGATCGCCGGTTGCTTCGTAGGAGCGGGCCAGGTTCTCGAGTCGCTGTGCAGCCATTTCGACGCGGCCTGCGGTTGCTTCGAGTTCGGCGACGTCGATGTGGAGGTCCAGGCGGCTGGGTGCGATCGCTAGCGCCTTGGTCATCAAGGTGAAGGCAGCTGGCATCGAGCCTTGCTCGGCGTACCGCTGAGCGCTCTGGACCAAGTGGTCGACCGCGCGGTTGCCGTCACCTGCCGCATTGGCGCAGTCGGCCAGGCCTAGGTGCGCGCGGACCTCGTCGGGGTCGATGCTCAAGATCGCGTTGTACGCGCCCTCTGCCTCTGCAATCCGTCCTGCGCTCAAATGCGCCTCCGCGCGCGCCAAAGGTCGATCCGTCCGTCCCACGGGGATAAAGACACCACATCGGCGTGGAATTCCGCACGCTGGATCCCCAAATCCCACCTCTAGGGTCATGTGGGCTTTGGATCTGGTGCCACGCTTTCGTGCGTTCGGTCATCATGCGCATGGACCGCGGGGCAGCGTTCAATCTTGGGCCGCTCACGTCGATGTTCGTCCCATGACCTCGGAACCGGTTGTGGTGCGTCCGCCCGTTCATCTGTCCGCGCCCGAAGACGTTCGTCTGCGGGACGTCGCGCGTCTCAACATGGACATCGCCATCGAAGTGGCCGAGGGCGCATCCGTGATTTGCCTGGTCGGGGCGAAGACGATGACGGAGGGCAGCCGACTCGCGCTGCAGGGCCTTGCGGAGCGACTTGGTGCGCGGGGCGTCGAGCTGCAGATGCAGAGCAGATAAGCTCTGGCTTCATGGCTCCAGACGACGGCGCGCTGCTCGATGCGTTTCGCGGCGCCCTGCCCGGCGAGGTTCGGGTGGCGCTCGACGCATCCACAGACGCAGCAGCGGTCCGCTCGTGGCTGCTTGCTTGGGCGCACGAAGGCGCGCAGGTGTGGCCAACCGTTCGGACGCCCGCGACGCAGCTCGCCGCCGCGCTGGGAGCACGGCTCGACGGTCGGGATGCAGTTGGCTCCCAGCTCGCCCCGCTGCAGCGGACCGACCTCTACCTCGCGCTGGCATGCGGACTGGGAGACGGCGCGGCGGTCGCGGCCTTCGAAGCGGTGCACGGCTCCCTGATCCATAAGGCGGTGGTCAAGGCGGGTGGTAGCAGCCACGGCGTCGACGATCTCGCGCAGCGGGTGCGAGAGAAGCTCTTCGTGTCCGACGGCGACCGCCCTGCTCGTATCTGCGCCTATTCGGGACGCGGCAGCCTCGCGGGCTGGGTCCGGGTCACCAGCGTGCGGACGGTGCTCGACGTCGTGCGCTGGGACGGCGAGCGCAAGCGCCGGGTCGACGTCGATGCCCGCGTGTTCGAGCAGGTCGGCGCGGCCGAGGTCAGTCCCGAGGTCGACTACCTCCGCGTTGCCCACGCCGACAAGTTGCCGGCGGCGATGCGCGCCGCGTTCGAGGGGCTCACCGTTCGTCAGCGCAACCTGCTGCGCCACCGCTTCTTCTATGGCCTGAGTACCGAAGGCGTCGCAAAGCTCTACGGCGTGCACCGGGCGACGGCGTATCGCTGGCTCGAGGGGGCGCGCATTGCCCTGTTCGAGGGGACGCGTGAAGCGATCAAGCGCGACCTGGCCGTCAGCGGGCAGGAGCTCGAGAGCCTGATGCACGCGTTCGCGAGCCGCATCGACATCTCGATGGGGCAGCTGCTCGGCCGCAGCCTGGAAACCGAACGCTAACGTCCGATTTCGGCAATCGACGGCGCATCGGCGGGTACTCCCCAAGCAGCCTGTGGTGCAACCCGGCACGACGCCTTGCTCGTCTGTTCCGCTCCTGGCGGTGTCGCCAAACGCACCGCATCTGGTGGCCTCCACCGACGGCCTTTCTTCTTAGCGGCAGTACTTGCGACCGGTCTTGGGCTTCTTTGCCCAGGCCTTGCGGCGCTCCAAGAACGCGTCGACGGCGGGGTCGAATGTACCGACCTCGGCGCGCTTCTTGGTGGCCGCATCCTTCACGCTGGTGAGCTTGGGCTTGGGCGTGGTGCGGGCGCCTGCGAGCTTGGCCTTGGTGCCGGCCTTCTTCAAGAACGCCTTCTGCCACGGGAAGACGGGCGCGGTGTCCAAGCAGCCCTCGGCGATGTCGTCGGGGCTGCAGAAGATCCGGATGTGCATGTGGTCGTCGTGGGGGAACTTGGGCTGGCAGGTCACGTGACCGACGCGCTCGAGCAGCTTTGGGTCGGCACCGACCCGCCTGCCCTCCTCGAGCAGCATCGTCCGAACGTGCTCGACCACGAACACCCGCGCGACGTGATTGCGCTCGTCGCCGACGAGCGCCGCCAGGAATGCCCACGTTCGCGGCACGTCGACCCGCACGCTGACGTCGTCTTCAGCGGTTGTGAGGTCTTTGTAGTCGACGCCGGTGCCATCGGGCTCGATCGGGATCGCCTTGGCGGGGAAGGGCGCCCCGTCTTCGGCCTGCAGATAGAACATCACGTCCACGTCGCGACCTGCCCGATGGGACGCATGGCCGTTGATGTCGCCGCCGGCGGCCATCGAAAGGTCGCCGACGACCAGGGTGCCGCCCGGATGTGTCGCCTCGGCCGCGCCGGCGGCGTCCACGATCGCGCGGACGAGTTCCCACGTGCCGTAGCGCCGCCGTGGATCTTTCCTGGGATTGAAGACGTAGCCGGGGCCGTGCAGCGGCAGCGGAACGCTGGAGGCGAGGTGACCCTCGGTGGGGCTACCGACCGAGACGGATGCGGTGCCGTCGAGCGTGGCCGGGTCGGGCCCACCACCGGGGACGCCTTCGGGTTCAGGCTCCGGCTCGGGTGCGGGGGCCCGCGGTTCTTCGGCCGGCGCGGACGCGGCAGGGGCAGGGGCGGGTTCGACCGGTGTAGGCTGAACGGGCGGCGACGATTCGCAACCCGCCAGCGCGGTCAGCATCAGGACCCTCGCCACTCGCATGGGGTTCAGGCTGATCCACGGGGCACCGTCGGCGCAAATTCCCGGTTTTCGAGCCCGCGACACGACTGCTTTCTTCCGTTTGGGCGCCTTTTTGGAGACAACGGGCGCATGGCGGAGCGGCCCCGGTACACAGGCCCCGAGGATGCGATTCGGATCGGCACGCCGCATCGCCCTCTGCAGGACCTCTACTACGAGCTGATGCGCGGCTCGTGGTTCCGCATCGTGGCGCTCTTCGCCTGCTGCTACACGCTCGCCAACCTGCTGTTCGCGCTGCTGTACTGGCTCGACGACCGCTCGCTGAGCACGGGTCCCGAGCGCAGCTTTGCCGACGCGTTCTTCTTTTCGGTGCAGACGCTGTCCACGATCGGCTACGGCACGATGTCGCCTGCGAGCGGGTTTGCAGACGTCGTCGTCACGATCGAGTCCATGGCCGGCATTCTCGGCGTCGCGGTGGGGACGGGCATCATCTTCACCAAGTTCGCGCGCACCCGGGCGAACGTGATGTTCAGCGACAAGATCATCGTCAACGTTCGCAACGGCAAGCCGACCCTGATGCTTCGGGTTGCAAACGCACGCGGCAACGAGGTCGTCGAAGCCTCGATCCGGGTCGCCGCGTTGCTGACCGAGACCACGCTCGAAGGCGACAGTATGCGCCGGGTCGTCGATCTCGAGTTGATGCGGAACAACTCGCCGGTGTTCTCGCTGAGCTGGCAAGTGATGCACGTCATCGATGAAACCAGCCCGCTGTACGGTTTCGGGTTGCAGAAGCTCGAAGACGACCGCGTGATCTTCATCGTCACGCTGACTGGAATCGACAACACGTTCTCGGAGTCGGTCCACGCGCGGCGCATCTACAGCGATCTCGATGTGGAGGTGGGTGCGCTGTTCGAGGACGTGATCGACTTCAAGGACGACCGGTTACGGATCGACCTTCGAAAGTTTCACGACACGAAAAAAGATCCGCACTGGCCCCACGGCCTGCACGAGCGTGGGGCATTCATCCCCGATCAGCGTGCGTCCCTGCCCACCTCGGCAGGTTGAGATACGCGCAAAGCCGCGCGCGGCGCGACTCGTAACCCCTTTTGGGGTTGCGGAGTAACGAGACGTACCCAGGTTGCGAAACCTGGGCCCGACGGCGCGGCTAGACCGGCCGGCGCTTACGGCCCGTTTACCCCAACACCCGAAATGAAACGGGCCGCTCGTCAGTACTAACTCGCGTCCACCCAGATCTTGGCCACATCAGTCCGTCCCCAAAGGCCATAGCACGGGTCGCCCCCGGCCCCTGACCCTCAGGTCCATCCTCGAATTTCAACCGCAACGCCCGCCTCAGGGCGGTCGACAGGAGCAGTTGCGATGTCCCAGCCCAAACGAACCAGCAGCGAAACCAACCCCGCGTTCTCCGCATACATGCGAGATGTCGGGCGTCATCCGGTGATGACGAAGGCGGACGAGACTCAGCTCGGCGCCGACCTGATCGCGCTGCGACGGCACTTTTACCGTCAGGTGCTCTCGTACGCCCCGTACACCGCGGCGGTGGCGGCGATCTTGCGGGAGTCGCTCGACAAGCCCGAGGAGTTCACGGGCGACTTCGACGGCCTTGCCAAGGCCGCACGGGGCGTTCGCGACAGCAACCGTCGTGCGCCGGCCGAGGCGTTCACCGCGGCGCTCGACGACATTTCGTCCAAGCTCGGCTTGGCCGACCCCGAGTGCATCGGTGCAGATCGCGTTTTCGCTGACCTCGAGACGCTCGCCAGCAGTTCGGGCCGCAACATCACGCTCGATGTGAAGCCCCCACGCAAAGGCAGCAAGCCGTTCTCTGACTACGTCGGTCGCGTTCGCCGAGCGGCCGCGGCGCTTCGTCAGGCGCGCAATCGCTTTGCGCGAGCGAACCTGCGCCTCGTCGTCCGCATCGCCAGCCGTTTCCAACAGAACCTGCTGCCGCTGCACGATCGCGTTCAAGAAGGAAACCTCGGCCTCATGAAGGCGATCGACCGGTTCGATCCAACTCGCGGCTTCCGATTCAGTACCTACGCCAGTTGGTGGATCAAGCACGCGATTCGTCGTGCTGCCGTCAACCGAGGCCGCACCGTTCGCTTGCCTGCCCACCTGCAGGCCACGGCAGCAAAGGTCAACCGCGCCCGCATCGGTCTTCGTCAGGAGCTCGAGCGCGAGCCCACCTCGGCCGAGATCGCGGCCAAGGTCGAGCTGCCGCTGGACAAGGTCGAGATCACGATCGACGCCATGGCGCAGCGCCAGGTCAGCCTCGACGCTCCGGTGGGCGGGGCCGACGACGCACGGACCGTGCTCGACACGCTCGTCGACGATGAGCAGCGTCCGCTCGAAGAAATGATCAGCAGCGAGAACGACGCGGCCAAGCTGCGCGGCAAGCTGCTGTCCTTGGCCAGCATCGAGCAGGACATCCTGCGCCAACGCTTCGGCCTCGACGGGGCGACACCCCGCACGCTCACCGAGATCGGTCATCAGTACGACCTCTCTCGGGAGCGAATCCGCCAGCTCCAGCAGCGCGCCCTGGAAAACCTGCGGCGCACCCTCGAGTCGTCGGCTGCGTAATCCCCCCTTCCTACGCAGCCGCTCGCCCGGCCTCGGTCCCCGAGGTCGGGCGATTTTTTTGGGCGATACGCGCTCGATGAAGCGGCGCCGTCTTTGCGCGGTGCGGATGGATGTACGAGCGTGTCACCACCAGGGACTGCGGTAGAGCCTGAGCGTGATGGACATCGCTCTCTTTCAACCTGGGCTTGCAACACCTCCGACCACAGAGGGTCCAGAGCCGATGGTGCTGACGGCCGCTCTTCTGGCGCTCGGCGTCGCAATCCTCGGTGGCGCCCTGGCGCAGGGGCGGGCGGCCGCGGCCGCCTACGACGGAATTTGTCGCAACCCGGGGGCCGCCGAGAAGGTGTTCACGCCACTCATCCTCGGCCTCGCACTCATCGAGTCGCTCGTCATCCTCGGGTTTGTCGCGCTGAACATGGTGATCTTCGCAGCGTAGGCCCCGCGAGGCGCATCCCGAGGCTCAGCGTACCGAGGTCGAGTCGCGCCCCCACGCTCGACCTCGGTACGTGCGCAACGAGTAGGAACTTGTCGTCCAACCGCTCGCCCATGCGGGTGGCGTGTGGCTTGGACCGCGCGGGTGACGTCGTCGTTCGACATCGGCGCTAGGTAGGGCTGGGCCGGGGATGGGGGGCTGGTGGAACCTGGGTCCTTCCCCGGTGTGCCTTCGGGATCGACGACGTCGGCGTCGCCCTGGCTCGCTTGGTCGAGCGCAGTCTTCAACTCGGTGCAGCCGCCGGCCGCACATGCGACCACAGCGACTGCCATTGCGTGGTGAGCACGCGGCACGAAAGACCCACCCCATGCATGTGGGGTGGGTCTGTAATCCTTCGACCGAACTGGAAAAAAAGTGACGGTTGGGGACTACTCGCCGTAGACCATCGTCGCGAAGTAGTCGTCTTCGCCCGTGTCGGGGTGGATGAAGCGGACGCTGACCGCGTTGTTGTCGGGGTCGATCGTCAGGAGCGCTCCGCGAGTCTCGGGCAGGCCATAGTCGAACTGCGGCGGGTTGAAGCCGAGCAGGAAGTCCGGAATCGGGTTCTCATTGCCGGTCGCGCAGGCAATCTCGCGGATGTTGGAGAAGTTGTCGTCGCCCTGAGGCTCGAGACGAGAGACGAAGGTGCAGTGGAAGTCGCCGCTGACGAACCACACGTTGTCGATGTCGTTCGCGTTGATGAAGTCCCGCACCTGGTTTCGCGCGTCTTGATACCCATCCCAGCGGTCACTCGCGGCCACGTCCCACTGAAGAGGCATGTTCGTGATCGGCACGGAGTTCATGACGATCTTGAACATGCAGGGGCTGTTGAGCAGCCGGTCCTGCAGGAACGCCATCTGCTCGTGGCTGATGTAGATGTCCTGCGAAGGTCGCCGCTCGTACCGGCAGTCGAGTACGATGATCTCCGCGGTGAGGCCCCACCGGAAGCTGCGCCACAATCGGTAGTCGGGCCCTTCGCCTTCGATGGGCATGAGCTCGAAGAACGCGTCCATCGCGTTCTGCCGCTTGAGTAGCTCGCCCGGGTCCATCGTCTCCCGGTCGAAGTTCGAGTTGTCGTCGATCTCGTGATCGTCCCAGGTTGCGTACATGCCCGCGCCCGCAAAGGCAGCGCGGTAGTCCGGGGTGGACAGCCAGTCTCGCCAGTTCGCCCGGAACTCGTCGAGCGTCTCCATTCCGTCGTTGTAGGCCATGTCCCCCAGGTGCAGGAACATGTCGTAGTATTCGTTGTTGGTCCGGCCGAGTGCCGGCCAATCCAGCGAGGACCCGCAGCATGACGCAAGCGCGAGCACCAGCGGCTCCACCGCGTCCTCGGCGATGGCGGTGCGGACGTTGCCGATGCGGCTGCGCGCTGTGAAGTTGCCGTCTTCCCCGACGAAGTAGCCGTACTCGTACCAGGTGCCAGGACACAAGCCTTCGACGGTAAACTTCACGAAGCCCGCCTCGTTCGGCTCGACGACTTCTTCGTGGACCAAAATGACGATGCCTTCGCGCGGGCCCTGCCGCCATAAGCGGAACGTCTTTGCGCCGCCGTCGGGAACGTAGATCGTGAACATCACCGACTCGGGCTTCATCTCGCCGGACATCATGGCCAGCGGAAAGATCGCCTCGTCGAGGCCCGTGGACTCGGGTTGCCACGTGATCTCTTCGCCGTCGTCGCATTCGGCAGGAGGGGTGTCCGTGTCGGAGCTGCTGCTCTCGTCGTCGGCGTCCGTCGTGGACGAGCTCGTTCCGTCGGGGCTTGTGGTGACGCCGCTTCCGCTGATCGTCGGATCGGTCGACGTGGAGTCGACGCCAGAGGTACCGACGCCGGTCTCGCCGCTACCGTCGGAGCCGGTACCGCCCTCGGTGTCGGGCGCTGCAATCGAATCGTCGCCGCATGCGACGAGCAAGGCGGCGAAACCACCGCTCGTCATGCCCAAGAAGGTGCGTCGACCAAGTTCCCCATCACGCAACATAGACCCCATTCGTACGCGGAAGTGGTTGACTTGCGCAAACGCGACGCGTGACGACTTGCGCGGTATCGTGCTCGTCCGTGACGCGCGTTCTTCTGATTGCCCTGACGTTCACGCTGGCGGGCTGTAGCGCCCCTCGTCCGGGCGCATGCCCCGAAGCGCCAGTCGCTCCTCCACCCGCGGCCGAAGACGCTCCATCCGCGGCGCCCTCGGCCCCGGTCGCGGTCGTCGAGAGCCCTGATCCGGAGCCTGCCGCGGTGGGATCGTTGGAACGGGAACGTCACGAGGTCGTTGCCGACGACGGGCACGCGTTGGCGGTCTGGGCGAAGATCCCTGCCGAGCCACGCGGTGCGATCGTCCTGCTGCACGGGCGTACGTGGAGCGGGCGCCCCGACTTCGACCTGCAGGTGCCCGGGGAGCAGCGCTCGACCATGGACGCGCTCGCAGCCGCCGGCTTGGCCACGTACGCGCTCGATCTGCGCGGCTACGGTGAGACGCCGCGTGACAACACCGGGTGGAATACGCCGGACCGGGCGACGAAGGATCTGCTCGCGGTCTTGACGTGGGTCAGCGGTCGACACGGCGGGGCGCCGGCGTTGCTGGGCTGGTCGCTGGGTTCGCTGACCTCCCAGCTCGCGGCGCAGCGCGAACCCGCATCCATATCTTCGCTGATCCTGTACGGATATCCGCGCTCGCCGGACCGTCGCTACGAGCCGGACCGGGACTCCGGGCCTCCAGCGCGCGCGGCGACGACCGCAAAGGGTGCCGCGTCCGACTTCATTATCCCGGGCACCATTTCCCAGGCCGCCATCGATGCGTTCGTCGAGCAAGCGCTGGCCGCCGACCCCGTCCGGACCGATTGGCGCGGTACGGCGGAATGGAACGAACTCGATCCGGGCAAGGTGACGGTGCCCACGCTGGTCATGCACGGGGCGAAGGACCCCTACGCGCCGAAGGCGAATCAGGTGAAGCTGTTCAATCGGCTTGGGACCGACGATCGCGCGTACGTTGTCATCGCCGGGGGAGACCACGCCGCACACCTCGAGGATGTCGGTCCGCGCTTCGTCGACGCGGTCCTAGGGTTCATCGACGCCGAACGCTGATTTTTTTCAGCGCCGATGCATCCGTTCGGCTTGGGCTGCGACTATCGAGATGCACGGTGAGGGTGCGGGGAAGCACCGCCCATGTCCTCCAAGGGCGCCCGTACCTCTCCGCGTTCATTCGTTCATCGACTTCCGTCTGGGTCCGCGCGGACCCGAGGCGGGAACCAAGCCAAAGCCAAACGCAAGCCACGTCCCCGCGACTGCAGCGTCCGTCCTACCTAGGGCAACGCAGCCGCGGGGACATCTTTTTGCGGTTTCAGGTCTCGCGGGGCCCGCCGGCGGCCGAGCGGCCTCGGCCCCGGACGTCAATCCCTGGCCGTAGGGGCCGTGGGTTGCATGTGGGTGCCGCGCACGTGGGTCTGGGCGGGTACACTACGGGTCGAGGCTTTGTCGACGATGAACCAGCAAAATCCATATGGAGGGCAGCAGCCGCAGCAGTGGGGCCAGCAGCCGCAGGCAGGAGGCCAGCAGGGTTGGGGTCAGCCGCAGCAGCAAGGCTGGGGCCAGCAGGCACCGCAGATGCAGCACCCAGGCATGGGCATGCCGGGCCCCCAGCCCGGTCCGACGGGCCCGTCCTACGGTGCTGGCGAAGGCAACACGATCGCCTCCGAGGCGTCGGTCGAAGCGCGCTCGAAGTTCATCGAGCGCACGTACATGCACCTCGCCGGTGCCGTCACCGTGTTCGTGCTGCTGACCGGCGTGCTCCAGTACGTCCCCGGCGTTTCGAATCTCGCCGCAGCGATGCTCGGTAACTGGTGGATCGTGCTTGCCGCGTTCATCGGGGTGGGCTGGATCGCCGACCGCTGGGCGCGCGGAGACCACTCGGTCGGCATGCAGTACGCCGGCTTGATCCTCTACACGGTCGCCGAAGCGTTGATCTTCGTCCCGCTCATCATGCTGGCACGTGAACCTGCGATGCTCGGCATCCCTCAGGAGGGGATCGGCTGGGAAGGCATTGCCACGGCCGGTGGTGCAACGCTCGCCATCTTCGCGGGCCTGACCGGCTACGTGCTCATCACGAAGAAGGACTTCTCCTTCATGCGTGGAGCACTTGCGGTCCTCTCGATGGGGGCGCTCGCCCTGATCGTCGCCTCGATGATCTTCTCGTTCAACCTCGGCCTCGTCTTCGTGGTCGGGATGGCGGTGCTCGCAGGCGGCTACATCCTCTACTACACGAGCAACGTCTTGCATCACTACCGGGTCAACCAGCACGTGGCTGCATCGCTCGCGCTGTTCTCCGCACTCGCGCTGCTGTTCTGGTACATCCTCCAGATCTTCATGTCGCGTCGCTAGCGTCCGCGACGTCTTCAGTCGAAGCCCGCTGCGAGTTCCGCAGCGGGCTTCTGCGTTTTCTGCGGCCCGACTTGGCGGCCGCGCCAAGCCAAGAAACGTGGCACGATCTACGCGTGATGACTTGGATTCGATGTGTTGCGCCCGTGCTTCTGTGCATGACCGCGGGTTGCTTCACCGATCCGCCGTCTGCGGCGGGGGACGATGACGACGGCTCCGGTGGTGCGTCGACCGGTGACACGCCGACGAGTGGCTCGACTGCAACGCCGACCTCCGGTGGGGCCACCGATGGGACCGCGGACGGCTCTGCGACGTCGAGCGGCACGACGGGCACGGCGGACGGCGGAACGGAGACCACGTCCTCGGAGTCCGGTATCAAGCCGGAGGCGTGCGGGATGGGAGAGGTCTGCCTCGACCCGCTTCGCGGTTGGGTGGGACCCTATCTCGTGCTTGCGGGCCCGGATGCGCCTCCGGGATGCCCACCGGGTCAATCGCTCGCCTGGAGCGCACAGACGGACCTCGAGATTCCGGACTGCCAATGTTCCTGCGGCGACATCACGCCCGATGCTCCTTGCTCGGCGTTCATCTCCATCGGAAGCGACGCGACCTGCAGCGGTGCTGGAGAGTTCTCCATCGAGGATGGAGAGTGTGTGCCGTTCATGGGGCTTAGCGATGGCACGCTCGGTGTCCTCGCCGAAGCGATGACGTCGGAGGGAGTCTGCGCGAGCCCGCCCCCGCCGGTACCGATGCTCACGTCCGAGGGAATCGCGTGCGAACTGCCACCCGCCGGAGACTGCGGCAAGGGCTCCTGCTTTCCGACAGGTCCAGCCATGCAGGGCGACATCTGTCTTGAATGGACGGATGCTAGCGACGCGCCTCCGTGTCCGCCGCTCTTCCCCGAGGCGCGTACGTTTGCGACGGGTGTGGACGGCTCCGCGCTCGACTGCAGTACGTGCGAGTGTGAGGCGATCGCCGCGGAGTGTGTCGGCACGGTCTCGGCGTTCGTCGAGCTCGACTGCGGGGATGGTTTTGCAGGGCTGGCGAATGTGACGGCAACCTGCGAGGCCATCGAGGACCCGCTCGTCGATGCCGCGCAGGCCTTGCGCTACGACGCGGCCGTGGCCGGAGCCTGTGGTTCGTCGAGCGGCAAGGAACAGGCCGTGCCGAGGGGTGAAGCAACGCTCGAAGGCGTGCACCAGCTCTGCTGTCTTTGAAACGCCCCTGAAGCGGGCAAGCGCAACGATCTCGGCGTGTTTGCGGGCCACCGTGCAGGACCCTGCACACGCCTGCGCAACCGCATTGCGGCCTTGACGCCCAGGGGGGTGACACCGGGGCTCGGACATGTAGACTGCGCCATCCGTCTGCGTCGGACCGCGTGTTTCGCGGCTTTCGGTGGCCAAGGAACGAGCACATGAGCGAGACGAACACCGCGGCCTTTTTCCGGGCCGAAGGCACCCTCATCTCCAGCGGCGTCCTGCAGGCCGCCGCCTACATGGCCTCCCAGCGGGCCGGCATGCGCGAGCGTCTGCTCCGCTTCGGCCAGACCGCGCTGGCAGCCCCGATCTACGGGATGCTGGGCCAGAACGACCGCACGCTCGGCAACCGCGTTGCGCACCTGAGCTACCGCGACATCAGCGAAGACCGCGTTGCGGTGCTCGCCGAGGAGTACGTCGAGGACATCCTCAAGGAGAAGATCCTCGATTCGGGCCTCGAGCTCATGAAGAAGGCCAAGAAGGAAGGCCGCCGCATCGTCGTCATCTCCGAGGGCATTTCCGAGATCATGAACGGGATCGAGCCGCATCTGCGCTACGTGGACGACCTCGTGTGCAACCGGCTCGAGTACAAAGACCACAAGGCCACAGGCAAGCTCATCGACCCGATCGTGGGCGGCTACGACGGTGGCACCTGGCTCAAAGATTACGCGCGCAAGCACGAGATCGATCTCGAGCGCTCCGTCGCGTACGCCGGCCATGGCCCAGACCTACTGCTGCTTTCTGCCGTTGGTGAACCGTGCGCCGTGAACCCCGACTTCACGCTGCGCAAGGCGGCGAAAGAAGCCGATTGGCCCATCATGGAGTACACGGCGTGACGATCTCCCTCAAGGAGCAGTACGCCGGCAAGCACATCCTGTTGACCGGCGGCACCGGCTTCGTCGGTAAGGTCTGGTTGGTCATGGCGCTCTCGCGCATGCCCGACATCGGCCGCATCTACGTCCTGATGCGCGGTAAGGGACGCAGCGTCGCGGACCGCTGGACGAAGATCGTCAACGAGAACCCCGCGTTCCGGCCCCTACACGAGCGCCACGGTGCCGAGCTGAGCAAGTTCATCGCCGAGCGCGTCGAGGTCATCCAGGGCACGCTCGACTCGCCGCAAATGTCGATCGAGGACAGCGTCGCGGAGCGCTTGCGTGAAAAGGTCGATCTCATCGTCAACTGTGCCGGTCTCGTCGACTTCAACCCCGACGTGCGCGTCGCGGTGTCGTCGAACCTCGATGGCTCACTGCACGTCGCCGACTTTGCGGCGTCCTGCAAGAAGGCCGCGATGATTCACGTATCGACCTGCTATGTGGCGGGTACGAAAGACGGGTTCATCTCCGAAGAGATCGCCGAGACCACGCCCAACGGCACGCCGCTCGATCCCGAGGCCGAGTACATTCGGCTCAAGGAGATCATCGAGGAAACCGAGGCGGAGAACGAGTCCGAAGAGACCGTCAAGACGCTCACCGAGGAGGTCGTTGCCCGCCTCGAGAAACGCGGCTACGAGCCCACGGAAAAGCGGGTGTCGGGCACGGTTGGCCGGCTCAAGTCCAAGCGTTTGCGCGAGGTGATGTCGCAAGCCGGCACCGACCGCGCCAAGGAGCTGGGCTGGCCGAATACGTACACGTACACCAAGGCGCTCGCCGAGATGATCACGAAGGTTCGCTACCCGAACCTTCGCCACACAGTCCTACGCCCCGCGATCGTCGAGAGTTCGGTGGAGTTTCCGTTCCCCGGCTGGAACGAGGGCTTCAACACGTCCGGGCCGCTCATCTACCTCGCAGGAACCTGGCTGCGGCACATCCCGGCCAAGGCAGGCAACCCGCTCGACATCATCCCGGTCGACCTGGTCGTCAACGGCATCTTCATCGCTGGCGCCGCGGTCATGCGGGGCGAGCACGCCGAGGTCTATCAGACCGGTTCGTCGGACCGCGCCTTCTTGCCGATCGACCGACTGACGGAGCTGTCGGCGCTTGGGCACCGCCAGCACCTGCGCAAGACCGGCGCGAACCGGGTCGAGAAGCTCATCCTGTCCCGTTGGGACGCCCGAGCCTCCGACCCCGAGCACGTGCTGAACGTCAGCAACATTCGTGAGGTGGTCTTCCAGGTCACCCGCTATCTCCGCCACGGCCGCCCGGAGAAGATTCCCAAGGAGTGGAAGGAAGAGGCGGAGGACATGGCCAAGTCCGGCGACAAGGCGCAGCGCAAGCTTCGGCAGATCGAGGAGGTCCTCGACCTGTTCATGCCGTTCACCTACGACCACTACATGGTGTTCGAGGCGCGCGCGCTCGACAAACACCCCATCGCCGAGGCGGAGTTCCGGTTCAAGCCCGAGGACATCGACTGGCGCAAGTACTGGCTCGAATGCCACATGCCGGGCCTGCGCCGCTGGTGCTTCCCGTCGCAGTACGAAAACAAAGAGACCGAGACCTACACTCCCGAGGTGCCGTTCGTGATGCTGCAGGGCGGCACCGCGGAACCTCTCCCCGCCCAAGAAGCGCGCTGAGCCATGTCCACCACCTTCCTGACCGGCTCCACCGGATACATCGGGTCCTACGTCGCGGACCTGATCCTTCGCAACTACCCCGACGAGCGCCTTGCGGTACTCGTGCGCGCCAAAGACGTCGATGCGGCGCGCAAGCGGCTGTGGAAGTCGCTGCAGATGCACATGAGCTTCGACGAGTTCGTGTCGTTCCTGCCGCGCTTCGACATCTACCTCGGTGACCTGACGAGCCCCGACCTCGGCCTCGATGCCGATGCAAAGGGCAAGCTGGTCAAGAGCGCCAGCTCGGTGCTGCACGTCGCCGCATCGCTCAACCGCAAGTCGTCCAAGACCTGCTTCAACGTCAACCTTCGTGGCACGCTGTCCGTCATCAAGCTGGCCCGCGCCATGGCCGACACCAACGGTTTGCGCCGCTTCAGCGACGTCAGCACCGTGGCCGTGGCCGGTCATCGGAAGAACGAGACGGTGCACGAGGACGACTGCATCGACTGGAGCCGCAGCGACTATGACCCCTACGCGCGCACCAAGAAGTTCTGCGAGCACATGGTGCACGAGCTTCTGCCCGACGTGCAGAAGTCGATCTTCCGCCCGTCGATCGTGCTGGGTGACAGTCGCTACCCGGAGACGACCCAGTTCGACATGGTTCGAGCCTTTGCCGGCCTCGCGTACATGCGGGTGCTGCCGTTCGATCCCGCCTGGCGCGCCGACATCGTGCCCGCCGACTACGTCTCGAAGGGCATCGTGCACGTGCACATGGCCGACAAGCCGAAATACGAGGCCTATCACATGAGCTCGGGCGAGGATTCGCTGACCTACGAGCAGATCGTGCAGTCGCTACGCGATGCGGGCCACAAGCCCAAGATGATGTTCGTACCCAAGCTCGAGGGCACCTTCGGCGGTGCCGTCGAGGCGCTCATGTCGACGCCGCGCAAGTGGGGTGTTGCACCGGCCGCCTCCCTGATGAAGGTGTTCTTGCCGTACCTGACCTTCAACACGGTCTTCGGCAACAGCCACATCGTTGAAGAGCTCGGCCATAAGCCCAAGCCGTTCAGCGTGTACGGCTACGAGCTGCTCAAGTTCGCGGTTGAGGGCGGGTTCAAGTACCCGTACAAAGACTGGCCCGCCGACGGCGACGAGAAGGTCGCCAAAGTCGCCTGAGCGTCGTTGTTCCGACACGGACGACGACGACGCCGCCTCATGCTGCGTCGGCGTTCGTCGTCATGGCCCGCGGGCCGCCGGCTACGCTGATGCCGTGTCGAAGCGAGCGTTGATCACGGGCAGTCGCGGAACCATCGGCCAGGCGCTTCGCAGGCACCTGGAGGCGAAAGGCTGGACGGTGACGGGGTGGAATCGGAACGCGGTTTCGATTCATGACTACGCGGCGATGGAGGCCTACGTCTCCACCCTCGAGCCCGACGCGCTGTTCCATCTCGCCGTGGCGTCGCAGCCAACGCAGGTGCCCATGCCCGCAGCCGACGCCTGGGCGGTGAACTACGAGTGGACGAGCGAGCTCGCATGGATCGCGCGCCAGCTCGAGATCCCGTTCGTGTTCACCAGCACGGTGATGGTGTTCACCGAGGCGGTGCCGGGCCCGTATTCGATCGCCGTTCGCCCCGACGCTGCGCATGACTACGGTCGGGACAAGAAAGAGACCGAACGCCGGATTTTCGAGCAGAACCCGCACGCTCGGGTTGCTCGACTCGGCTGGCAGATCGGGAACGACCTCTCTGGCAATCAGATGGCAGCGTGGCTGCAGAAGCGGGGCCAGGTGGAGGCGAGCACCCGCTGGATCCCGGCGTGTTCGATGCTCGACGACACCGCGGCTGCGCTTGCGGATCTGCCATCACGTCGCGGTGGTCTCTATCATGTCGATGCGAACGAGGGCTGGAGCTTCTACGACCTCGCGATGGCACTGCGGACGCGGCACGACGCCGACTGGAGCATCACGCCCTCGTTCGGTCGGGCGTACGACCAGCGTCTGCTCGATCCCCGCGTCGAGCTGCCGCCCTTGGCAAAGCGCTTACCTCAGCTGCTGGGCTGAGACGACCTCGGGCCCCTGGAGCGGCCGGCGGGCCTACATGTGGGGCTCCTAGGCCCCTTTTGTGTGCGACCCTTGACCACAAGATACGGACCCAGGGTCAAATGCCCCCCGGACACCGTCGTCCGAGGCGGCGTCGAATCGGGAACGCAATCGCGCCCGCGAGTTCGCTACGATCATGATCTGTGGGGGTACGCGCCGAAGAGACGCTAGAATGGGCCCGAGGCCGCGTCGCTGAGCTGCTCGCGGAGCTGGACGACGAGGAGCTGCTTGAGTTGCTTCGAGATGGGGCTGACTACCCCCAAGGCGAGGACCAGTCCGGACCTACATCCCCGAGAACGTCCGACGCATCTCAGGTACCGGCCCCTAAGCCGAAGCTGCCGCGACGCCGGGAGATTCGGTACACGCTGCGGCATCCCGTCGAGATCCGGACCGGCAGCTGGTCCGACTTCATCGAGCTCGTCACGCAGGACATCAGCCGGGGCGGCATGTTCGTGCAGAGCGAGGCGATGCCCGAGCTGCGAAGCCAGGTGATCGTTCGCGTTCGGCTTCCGGACGGTGCGGGCAAGCTCCGGCTCGACGCCGAAGTCGTGCACGTCACGGCACCCGACGCTCGCGGCGATGGGGCAGCCGGGTTCGGACTGCAGTTTGGCGAGATGACGGCCGAGCGTCGCTTCATGCTCGACCAGCTCGTGGCCCATGCTCGGTCGCTGGAGGACTCCGCTGTGCCGATCGAGAACCGCGTGGTCGAAGAGCTGGGGCTGCAGCATGCGTCGGCATCCGGGGTGGGCTTGCGCCTGACGCTGACGGAGACCGAGCTGCGGAAGGTCAAGAAGGTCCGAGCTGAACTCGCCGCGATGCGCGACCGCTCCGATGCAGACTTGCTGGGGGTATCCGAAGATGCCGTGCCGACCGAGGTTCGCGAGGCCTTCGAGCGCGTGCAGGCAAAGTGGAACGCGCTGACCGACGGGTCTCGCGTGCCCGCGGAGCTTCGGTCCGCCGCCGACGAGATCCGAGCTCACCTCGAGGATGCGCGCGAGCGACTGCTGCTCATCGCTCAGGCAGCGCCACCGCCCGTTCCGGCTCCACCGGTTCGCGCGACACCCGTGCCGCGTCAGGGGGCCACGCCGAAACCTCGTCGTGGCCCTCCGCCGCCACCTCGGCCTGCGCCCGCGGTACCCGGTCCGCTGATGCCGGACCCGACGCCCGTGCCGGTCTCGACGCCGCCGCCGCCGGTGCCCGAACCCGGTGCTCCGGTCCAGCGGCTCTGGGATCCCACACCAATCCCCGACGATGCCGGCGTGCACCGCGGTCCAGGCGAGGCGACCGTGAAGAATGCGCGCCGCTTTCTGAACAGGCTCGCGCCGAAGAAAGCTCCGCCGAAGCCCAACCGGTTTCTCAAGCCTGCGCAGCCCCGCGGCAACCAGCTGCTGGGCAAAGCCTACGAGTTTCTGTCGAACCGGGAGTATGACGCGGCCGAAGAGGTGCTCTGCAAAGCGCTTCAGCTCGACATGCAGCACCAGAAGGCCCAGCTGCTGCTCCACTTCGTCCGCGCGCGCAAGGCCGTGGCAAAGCGAGACTTCGCGACAGCGAAGCGGCTGTACGAGGCGCTCTTGCGCAGCGATCCGGACAATGCGGCCGCGAAAAAAGAGCTGCTGATGATCAGCGCGCTGGCCTGAGTCCCCGTTCAGCGCGGACGGGCGCGGCTTTCGGGGGTTCTTGGCGCGAACGCGTCCGGGATCGGTAGGATTCGCGCTCCGTGGCCGACGCCCGCCGAGAGCTGATCGAAGACCTGCACGGCTGTTACGACGCCGGAAGCCTGCGCATTCTCGTCGGAGCGGGCGTATCGATGGCTTCGGGCTTGCCCGGCTGGGATGCGCTCAACCTCGGCTTGCTGCGCGCGGTCATCGAGACCGACCTGCGCGGACGCTGCGAGAACGCGGAGGGGGCCGCCTACGTTCGCTCGCTCGTCGGGACCGACGCTATCGGGCAGCTCACCGACGAAGTCTACAAGCGGATCGGTCGAGATGCGGCGGCCGACTTTGCGTGGCGACGCCTTGGTGACACTGACTTCAAGCGGCATCTCGCACGCCAGCTGTACCCGCGCCCCATCGAGCAGCTTCCACTGCGCAGCACCCAGCGCCAGCTCGCCGCGATGGCGCATCAGGTCGACGACCGGGACTTGTTGTTCACCACGAACTACGACCCGATCCTCGAGCGGGCGATCGCCGAGCTTCGCGGGGTCCCCGATGAGTGGTCGAAGCACCGCTACCCGCTCAGCGCCCGCAGCCGTAGCAACGCGAGGCCGCGTGTGCACCACCTGCATGGCTGGCTCGACGAGCGCGGAACCGTGGGCGGCACGCTGGTGCTCACAGAGACGAGCTACCTCGGGCTGTTCGCGGACAAGCGTGCCAAGCCCAACATGGACCTCAACAAGTTGCTCATGGGCAACGCGCCCGTGCTCGTGCTCGGCATGAGCCTCGCGGACCCAAACCTGCGGCGCCTGCTCGACCGCCGACGTCTGACGCCGCTGCGCGGAGGTGACAACGCGATCTATGCGGTGATGGTCGGCGGGAACGAAGCCGCAGACGACCAGATCAACCAGTACTGGACGGGCACGTGGAATGTGAACCCGCTGTGGTTGCCGAACTTCGGCTACATCCCGCACCTGCTGCGCCAGATTCAGTGGGGCTGGACCGGTGACTCGCTGCCCTGGTTCGAAACGACACGCGCCTGGGTCGAGCAGTATCTGGGCGGGCTGCGGTTTACCGACGCTTGGCAGCGCCGTGCGAACCGATCGCTCAAAACGCTCGTGGAGCACGTGCGAACCTACTTTGGGCTCGCGCCCGGTGAGGTGATCACGACGAGCTTGTTCTTGCCCGAGCTCGACGATGGGCGTCAGGTCTTGCAGCTCGTCGCGACGTCGCGCCACGTTCGAACGGGGGACGAAGCGCGGGCGCACGCGAAGCGGCGGGCATTGAAGCTGGGTCCGGAGAGAAGCGTTCAAGGCGTGGCGGGCATCTCGTTCCACTACGGGAACAGCAATGATGCCTGCGACAACCATCCCAGCATCAACTACAACTTCTCATCGAAGCAGGTGCGCGAGTGGGATCGGCTGTACAACATGCGGGACTGGCGTTCGATTCTCGCCGTGCCTGCGCTCGACGGGGAGGCGTGGCTGCCGTACGCCACCATCACGTTGACCTCGAACCTGGCCAAGCCGTTCTGGCGCCGCTTTGGGAACGAGCGGAACGACCTCCCCGTTCTCAAGACGCTCATGCGTCGGGTGTGCAAAGAGCTGGTCGTGCACCACGGCCTCACCCCCTGACTTGCCGGGGCAGGTCGCGCCTCCTACACTGCACCAGACCGCTCATGGCCGCATCGACGAAGTCCAAGCGCCGCGCCGCCCCGTCCTCCTCGGGGTCGAAGCCCGTGCGCAAGGCATCTGCCAAGCGGAAGCGCCGTGCCCCGGCAGGCCAGACGATTCGCTTCGACTTCGATCGACATGGCGCTCAAGCGGCCTTCGTCGACGTGCAAGACGAATCTACTCGCGCAGCGTCGGATTTGATCGCAGCCGCCATTCGGCAGAGCTGGGACGCACTCGACGACGAGTAGCAGCGTCGACGCCGCAGGCGTTCGCCCGGCCGCTCGGCCTGTGCACGAGGTGGTGACGCTCACCGCGAGGGCGCCAATGCTCGGTGGTGACGAAGGGGCTTGGCTGTCCCGGGCATAAAGGCTGGTCGGCGGAGTGAACCGTCGCCGACGGGAGGCTGCGCCATGTCGTATGAAAGTGGGGGTCGCTGGAAGTCCCGGGCCGTAGGTTGCTCGAGGGCATCGCTGATCATGCTCTGGTGTTGGGGATGCGCGTGTGCGTCGGGAGAGGACGCGCAACGACCGATCCCTACCTTGACCACGGGGGCGGCCGTCGACGACGAGGGGCCGCCGTCAGAGCCGATCGACCCGATCGATCCGACGAAGCCGGAACCGTCGTCGACCAGCACAACATCGACCGGGAGCTCTTCGTCGGGCGTTGACGACGAAGATGTCGGAGATGCCGTCCCCAGCGTTGATGTCGGAGAGACGTCGGCTGCGTCGACGGGCTCCTCCAGCTCGACCACGGGTCCCGATGGCAGCACGGACCCGTCCATCCCCAAGGGCTGGACGTGTCCCGAGCCTTGGTACGGAGATGCCTACTGTGATTGTGGCTGCGGCGCGTTCGATACCATCGACTGCGTCGACGCGACCGTGCAGTCCTGCGAGTACTGCGACGGTCCGGCCGCCGGGACCTGTCTCGCAGGGGCATTCGGTAAGTGCAGTGCCGACGTGCTTGAGCAGCTCGACCCGAAGAACAATGCCGTCTGCCTGCCCCCGGCTCGAGCCTCGACGCGCCCTCAGACGCTCGGCTGGTAGGCGAGCGGTCCGGGTGCCGGGGCGGCGAGCTGAGGCAGCAAGCGCTTCACGCGGTCGTCGACCTCGCCTTTGGATTCAATGAGTGCGGGCACGACGATGGCCAGCGGAAGTTCGCCGCTCGCGTCGCCGCCTGCTTCGACGGTCGCGTAGGCCGCGTCGAGCTGGCTGAACAGCGGGCTGAGGCTCGGCTGATGCTGAGGAGCGACGAGACGGAAGACCTGATGCAGCACGCGGCGGTTGTGCATCGCCGCCGCCGCGGAGGGGCTGGTACCGCTGATGAAGGCGTCCCCCAGTGCGTCCCAGGCGTCGTCGACGCGGGCGGTGGCGATTGCCTGCTCTGCATCGGTGAGCGCCCGGTGTGCATCGGCCTCGGAGACATCGCTGACGCTGCGGTGTTTCCACCAGCTCGCGCCTACGATGAAGAGGGAGAGGCCGAAGCCGAGGATCCAGCCCACTGGGCCGAGTTTGGCCGCCAGCTGGGCGCCCAGCGCGAGGCCAGCAAAGGCGTGGGTCGGCAGCCAGAACAGGCGTCCGCGTCCGCCGAACCATTCGCTGGCGCCGGTCACCGCGAACATGATCAGCCAGAGCACGAGGTTGTCGCCGCTGGTGTCCAGCAACCGGGCGTTCTCCGAGTACTCCACGCCCGGCACCACGAGTGCGACCCCGTAGTACAAGCCCCAGCTGAGGAGAAGCTCCGCGACCGCCACGAGGTTGAAGACCACCACGGTCTTCCAGACGCGCCGCTCATGTAGGCGTTGCGGATCACATGCCTTAATTCCGCCCGTGATTCGTGCGGTCAGACGGCCGGCACGTCGCGAACCTCGACGCTCGTCTTCATGTTGCCGCGGGCCTCGATGATCGAGGTGATGGAGCTGCTCATCGAAAGTGTCTCCCGGTCGGTTCCGCCGGCTTCCACGGTCGCGTAGGCAGCGTCGAGGCGACCGAAGTGCAAGCGCATGACGGTGTGGTGCTGCGGTGGGATGAGCCGGAACAGCTGCGCGAGTACGTGTCGGTTGTGCGAGGCCTGCGAGGGCAGCGGCGCATCACCTTCGATGAATGCGTGCTCCAGCGCCGCCCATGCATCGTCGACGTTGCCAGCGTCGATCGCGTTCCTGGCGATGAGGAGTGCATCCTGCGGGCTCAGCGCTTCGTTCTGACGACGCTTTCGTGCGGCGATGTAGACCGCGATGCCCGCAGCAAGTCCGAGGAATGCGCCGAAGCCTCCGAGGAACTCGGACAGCCCGAGCCCGAAGATGAGACCGGCAAACCAAACCGTCGGCAGCCAGAACACTCGGCCGCGCGCACCGATCCACTCGCTGCCTGCGGTTACGGCGAATGGAAGCGCCATCATGACCAGCAAGGTGAAGTCGGTGTCCGGTAGGACCTCACGGGCGCCGAACAGGAGTGCAACGGCGACGATGGCTTCCGCGAGCGCGATCAGGTTGAAGACGATCATCGGCGAGGAGACGATTTCGAGCGCGGAACGTTGCGACACTGAGTGCCTAAAGATGAGTGGCAGCCGTGTGAGTGATCGCAAGACCGCTGGTCCGGACCGTTGCCTTATTCTCCGCGGTCTATGGGCTTCCTGAGCCGGTTCAAGGATGCGCTCGACCCCGACAACGTCCTGATGGAGGTCATGAATGGCTTCATCGAGGGCGTGGCCATGAAGCGCGCGCTGGGTGTGGACCAGGAGAACTGGGAGCCCGGCAAGCCGCTGAAGCTGTGCCTGGCCGGGTACGTCGGCACGCGCAACACCGGCGCCGACGTTCGCGTCGAGGAGATGATTCGCCAGTTCCGCCACGTGGTCGGCGATGACGACCTCGAACTGACGATCATGTCGGTCAACAAGGCGCGCACGGCCGGCTACTTCCGGACTGTCCGCCAGGTCGAGCTTCCGGTGGTCTTCCCCAAGTTCCTCTATGAGGAGTGCCCCAAGCACCACGGCGTCATCGCGTGCGAGGGCTCGATGTTCAAGTCGAAGTTCGCCAACGCGCTGTCGACGATGATGGCCGGTGCCCTCGGCATCGCGGGCGTCGAGGACAAGCTCGCGGTCGGCTACGGCGCCGAGGCGGGTGCGATGACCCCCGCGCTTCGGGACTTCGTCAAGAAGCACTGCAAGCCCGCGTTGGTGCAGTGCCGCAACAACCCCTCGCGTGAGGTGCTCGGTCGGCTCGGCGTTCGTACGACCGGCGGCACCGACACCGCCTGGACCTTCGACCCCGCCCCTCGCGAGCGTGGCGAAGAGCTGCTGCGCGCCCAGGGCTGGGATGGCAAGCAGAAGATCATCGTCATCTGCCCGATCAACCCCTTCTGGTGGCCAGTCAAGCCCGACATCGGCAAGGCGGTCGCGCAGGGCCTGGTCGGCCAGTACAAGCGCGAGCACTACCGGTCGTTCTACTACCACCACAGCTCCGAAGACGCGGACCTCAAGTACGACACATACCTGCAGGGCATCGCCGACGGCCTTGAGCGCTTCTTGGCCGAAGAAGATGCGTTCACGATCCTCGTCGGCATGGAGCGCGTCGACCGGCAGTCCGCCGAGGCGCTGGCGGAGCGGCTCGACGTGAAGCCGCCAATGTTCATCAGCGACGACTACGACATGTTCGACATGGTGTCGGTGCTGCGTTGCTGCTCGGCGATGATCAGCTCGCGCTTCCACGCCGTGGTGACCTCGATGCCGGGCCTGGTGCCCTCGGGCGGCATCACGATGGACGAGCGCATCCGCAACCTGATGAACGACCGCGGTCACCCGGAGCTGTTCGTCGAGGTCGACGAGGAGCAGCTCGACGAGAAGGTCTACGCGATGCTGCGTCGCCTCTGGGACGACGGTGAGCAAATCTCCGAGGACATTGCGCGCGTCATCCCGCAGCAGTTCAAGCTGATGGGACAGATGGGCATCGACTTCATGGATGAAGTCCAGCGCGTCTATCCCGAGTTCCCCCGCAAGGACCTCGGCAACGATCCGCTTGCCCACCTGCCGCCGCTCTCGCCGTACCTCCAGGGCATCCTGGAAAAGTACGGCTGAGCCGCTGCACCGCTACGGCGCTTGCGTTTGTCCGCTGAGCGCCGTGGAGGCGATCGCGTGGGCCTCGAAGGCAAGGCCCTGTCGGTAGAGGGGTGTCCGTTTCGAGGTTTGTGTGGGCGCAGGTTTAACAGTGTGTGGTAGCACGAGCTAGATGCCGTGCCGGATATTTGCGTTCTCCCTCTGCTTGCTCGTCGTAGGGTGTTTCGCTCCGCGCGAACCTTCAGCGCTGTCGCCCTCGGATTCTAGCGGCGGTCAGTCTTCAGGGGCATCGTCTTCATCGACAGGGTCGGCGCTCACAGGGCAAATGGGAACGTCGTCGCTCGACGGCTCGGGAGGCTCTGGCTCGGGCCGGACTACCGGGAGTCAAGGTACCGGGACTGGCAGAGGCCCGAGCGAGTGTTTGAGGGGCACGGAATGCGAGAGCGGAGAACTCTGCCTGCGTGGGAACTGCGCAGACTGCAGCGATGCCGAAGATGGTGACGCTGAATGCACCAGCCAGTATCCAGAGCGCCCCTTCTGCGGTGAGGGAGGAAACTGTGTCGCATGTCTCCCCGAGACTTGCTCGGATACAACTCCAGTCTGCGATCCGCTTGTTGGATGTGTCGCCTGTACTGAGCACGCGCACTGCCCCGAGTCGGCATGTCACCTCGGGGGTGCGGAGGCCGGAACCTGTTTCGATGAGTCGGAGGTCGTCGAGGTGCAGG
>CAYSPB010000049.1:0-29231 GCA_964432695.1 uncultured Nannocystaceae bacterium | reverse complement strand
GGGGTTCGGCTGCGGAGAGGGGCCGCCTGGGCCATGCGCTGTCGTCGAGAGCGCAGCCGTGATCGCGTTAGCCCGGCGCACGGCTCGTCGCATCGGCAAGAGGTCGCGGCGGGTCTCGGTTGCAGGCCCAGGTGGAGCGTGAACGCTGGGTGAGGGCCTTCGAGGGGCCCGCCACCCGCGAGCCGGAGCAAGAGACACGATGGAAGCCGAAACCGAGCGTGCCACGCGCGTCAGTCACCAGCCCCCTGAGGTCATGAAGGTCAGCGAGGTCGCCGAGCTTCTAAGAGTGGATCGCAAGACCATCTACAGCATGGTGCAGCGGGGACGGCTACCAGGAGCGCGACGGCTTGGGCGCTCGCTTCGCTTCAGCCGGAGTGCGCTGCTAGCCTGGCTGGCGGATGCTGAGTCCTCGCACTGACCAAGAAGGAGCCTTCGTGGCTGTGCAGAAGGTGAAGCGACGTGGCCGCACGATGTGGCGGGCGCGTGTGAAGAGGAATGGGGTGGAGCGCACGGCGTTCCGCTCCCGCAAGGATGAAGCGGTGTTGGCTGAGGCCGAACTGCTTCGGGAGTTGACCGGCGCCAACGGTGCCCAACCCGCCGTTGTCGAGAAAGAAGAGGTGCCAACGCTTGAAGACTTCTCAAGCGTGTTCATCGAGACCTACGCCACTACCAACAACCGGGCCAGCACGGTCCGCGAGAAGAAGCGCGCGCTTCGTCGGGGCCTCCTTCAGATGCTTGGCGAAAAACGCTTGGACCAAGTTGGAGCCGCTGATGTCGAGCGCTTCAAGGCCAGGCGAAAGAGCGATGGGCTCTCGAACAAGTCGATCAACGAGGAGCTCGCGATCCTCTCGAAGTTGCTCGACTTCGCAGTCGAAATCGGCGTGCTCGAGCAGATGCCTGTGAAGATCCGTCGGCTCAAGACGCAGCCGCCACCGTTTGACTTCCTCGACTTCGATGAAGCCGACAAGCTCTTGGCGGTCTGCAAGCGGCTCGATGAGCCATGGCGCCGGATGATCCCGGTTGCTTTGCTTTCCGGGCTTCGCCTTGGCGAGCTTCGCGGGCTCCAGTGGGAAGACGTTGAGCTCTCCGGTCCACGGCTGGTCGTTCGGCGAGCTGCTGATGACACGGGCGAACTGACGCCAACCAAGAGCTACCGTGTGCGAGTGGTTGACCTTCCGCGCCGAGCCGTACGCTTCCTACGGAACGACGGTACGGCCGATTCGCCCTTCGTCTTCCCTCGGGCGAAGGGAGGTGTGCTTCGTCGATGGGAGTGCGAGTCGACGAGTGAGAAAAACAGGCCGGGGCCGCTGACGAACGCGTGTGAGTTGGCCGGGGTCCGCCGTGTCGGGTGGCATGTGCTTCGCCACAGCTACGCGTCTCACCTCGTCATGCGGGGGGCCTCCATCGCGGAGGTTCAGTCGCTGCTCGGCCACGCGTCGATCACGATGACCATGCGCTACGCCCATCTCTCGCCGCGGGCTAGGAAACGGGCGGTTGCACTGCTCGACTGCGGAAAGCCCGCGGTGGGACCACAGGTGGGACCAGGAGAGGCTCACTCATGAAAAACGCTCCGCAGCTGCTGCTACGAAGCGTTTGAAAACGGAAGCGCACAGGAATCGAACCTGCCCGGGACGCTCCTCGCGCCCCACAACGGATTTGAAGTCCGCGGACAGCACCAGCACGTCAAGCGCCTCCGCGGCGGAAGCTAGCCGAAGTTGCGGGCGGCTGTCCAGCGGGGATGCGCGGCCGGACGCTCAGATGCAGGGCTGGCAGACGGGGACCTCGTCGTTTTCGAGGACCTGGTCGAACTGGGAGGGCGCCTTGGCCTGGAAGATGAATCGGGAGACGGAGCCGTCGGAGCCGAAGACGCCCGCGGGGAGGGGCGTGAGGTCGTAGGTGGAGCCGACACCGTTGACTTCGGCGACGGTGAACTCGTGCACGCTGCCTTCGGGGGCGGGCTCGGCTGCGCCGTCGTCTTCGGCACCGGCACCGTCGGTCTCGCCGTCGGTTTCGGCGGGGGCTTCGTCGTCGGCAGCGGCGCGGCCGACCTGGACGACGGGAATCTCACCGCCGGCGTCGAACTGCTGCCAAGCCATCTGATCGCCTTCAAAGTCGTAGCCGAAGCATTGGCAGTTCCACTGCGCATCGGTGAAGCCGCGGCACTCCGAGTTGGTGGGATCCGCGTTCTCACGGTTGGCGCACATGGCGGTCTGGACGACGCGGTTGGCGTTGTCGAACTTGAGGAAGAAGTTGGCGCTGCGGGTGTTGGAGACGGACTCGATGCCCGAGCCCTCGAGGGCGAACTGGGTGAGCTCCCAGACGCCATCCTCGTCGAACAGCTTGCCGGGGCCGTCGTCGCCACCGCAGGCCGCCGTGAGGAGCGCGGTCGCGACGAGAGCGCCACGGAGCAGGGTACGAAAGCCGAGGGGGGAGCGTTCGGTGGGGGCAACCATGGGATCTGAGGCCGTTTTCGGGCCGCGAGGACCGTACCACAGGCGCGAGTTCGGACGTCGAGACCTCCAAGCCGTTGACAGGGGCGGGCGCGATGCTTAGCTTGCGCCGCGCGGTGTCCGCAAAGCGAGACTATTACGAGGTTTTGGGCGTCTCTCGCGACGCTGGAGCCAGCGAGATCAAGAAGGCCTATCGCAAGTGCGCGATGAAGTTCCATCCGGATCGCAACCCGGGGGACAACGAGGCCGAAGAACGCTTCAAAGAAGCCGCGGAGGCCTTCGAGGTTCTCAGCGACGATCAAAAGCGTCAGCTCTACAACCAATACGGCCACGAAGGGCCGTCGCGGGCGGGCTTCTCCGGCTTCTCGGGCACCGACGAGGTGTTCTCCCATTTCGGCGACCTGTTTGGCGACCTGTTCGGCAACCTCGGGTTCAACTCGCGTCGCGGCGGTGCCCGGCGCGGCGGCGACATGAAGGTCGAGCTGGCGATCGGGCTCGGCGATGCGTTCGAAGGCGGGGAGCACGACATCACGGTCGTCCGGCCCGAAACCTGCGACACGTGTGACGGCACGGGCGCCAAGCCGGGCACGAAACCTCAGACGTGCCCCCAGTGCAACGGGCAGGGTCAGGTCATCCACCGGCAAGGGTTCTTCACCCTGCAGACGACGTGCCCGATGTGCCGTGGACAGGGAACGATCATCGCGAGCCCCTGCGACGACTGCAGCGGCACGGGGACGGTCGAGCGCGAGTCGACGCTGACGATCACGGTGCCCGCCGGCATCGACGACGGGCAAACGCTGCGCATCCAAAGCCGCGGCCTTCCGGGCACGCAAGGCGGCCCGCCGGGCAACCTCTACGTCGTCGTTCGGGTCAAAGACGATCCCCGGTTCGTTCGCGACGAGTTCGACATTCACAGCTCGGTGAAGGTGTCCATGTTCCAGGCGGCGCTCGGCTGCGAGGTGCAGGCCGAAACGCTCGAAGGCAACATCGACCTCGAGATCGAGCCGGGCACGCAGCCGGGGGCAACGATTCGCCTCGGGGGGAAAGGCATGCCGGTGCTCGGCCGCGGGCGCGGTCGCGGGGACCACATCGTGCACGTAGAAGTTCGCGTGCCGGACGACCTCAGCGAAGAGCATGAGGCGATGCTTCGACAGATTGGGGCCGAGCGTGCTGAAGCGCTGGCCGAGCCCTCGTCGGGCTTCTTCGGGTTCGGCAAGAAGCGACGCAAGCGAGGCTGACGGGGATGAGCGGGTCGACGCGCTGGCTGCTCGCGGGGGTGCTCGCTGCGTCGGCGTGCTCGCTCAATCCCGCGACGGGGCGCGTCCAGGCGTTCCTCATCAGCGAGGACGAGGAGGTCGCGCTCGGCCGCAAGAACGACGCGGAGATCATGGGGTCGATGCGCGCTTACGAAGAGGCGCCGGCATTGACGAAGACGGTCGAGCGCGTCGGCGCAGCGGTGGCGCAGGCCTCCGAGCGGCCTCAGCTTCCGTGGACGTTTCGCGTGCTCGATGATCCCTCGGTCAACGCGTTCGCGCTGCCCGGCGGCTTCGTCTACATCACGCGCGGGCTGCTGGTGCACCTGAACTCCGAAGCCGAACTTGCCGGGGTGCTGGGCCACGAGGCGGGTCACGTCACGGCGCGGCATGGCGCGGTGCAGCTGCGCAAGACGAACGTGGCGCGGCGAAGCGTGGGGGTGTTCCGGGTGGTCGACCCGGGACTACGGCACATCGGCGGCATCGCGGCGGGCGTGGCCGGGCTGGCGCTGCTCAAGTACAGCCGTGACGACGAGTACCAGGCCGACGACCTCGCGCTGCGCTACGTGAACGCGACCGGCTACGACCCCGGCGGCGTGCCGGAAGTGTTCTCGGTGCTCTCGACGGTCGCCGAGCAAAGTGGCCGCGTGCCGTCATGGCTTTCGACGCACCCCGAGCCCGAGCTGCGACAGCGACGCGTCGCGAACAAAATCGGCAAGGAAGGCCTCGATGCGGTCGATCCCCGATACCTGAAGCTCATCGATGGCGTGCTGCACGGTCGCGACGCGCGGGATGGGTTCGTGCTCGAGGGGCGCTACGTGCAGCCGCGGGCGGGCTTTCGCATCACGCTGCCCGAAGACTGGAAAACCCAGGTCGATGCGAGCGGCGTCGTGGGACTCGCCCCCGAGGAGAACGCGTTGTTCGTGCTGGGTCCCAGCGAGGAGGCCGATGGCAAGACGGCGCTCGCCTCGTTCTTTGCCGAGACGCAGACCGCCCAGGGAGAGGTCTGGGAGGGCAAGATCGACGGAACGCCGGTCATCACGGCGGCGTTTTCCATCGCCGGCTCGGGCAGCAGCTTGACCGGGCTGGTCGCGTTCTTCGACTTCAAAGGTCAGGTGGTCGCGGTGGTTGCCGCGGCGCAGAGCGAAGCGTGGGCCGGCTACGCCGACGCGGTTGCGACGATGGTGTCGAGCTTTCGCGCGCTCGGGGACCCTGCGCTTCGCTCCGTGAAGCCCATGCGGATCGAGCTCACCACGTTGAAGGCTCCGACCACGCTCGCGGCGCTCAACGAGTCGGCCCCCTCGTCGGTTTCGGTGGTCGAACTCGGCCGCCTCAACCATGCCGAACCCGACGAGACGCTGCCGGCCGGACGCATCGTCAAGCGCGTGGTCGGCTTCAACCCCGACGCCGGCTCATCGTCGTAGCGTTGTCTCCAGGACCTGGCCGTCCATCGATTCGCGCACCGCGACGCGGTGCCGTTGCTGCTACGGTCGGCGCGTGCAAGGCCATGGATATGGACACGGACCTCCGATGCACGGACACGGAGGCGTACCGCAGCAACAGGAATGGTTGCGCAACGAAAGCGGCGTGGTCGTGGCGCCCCACGGCGCGCCATGGCCCGACCGCTGCGTGAAGTGCAACGCGCCCGCGGAGGGGATTCGCGTCAAGCAGACGGTGTATTGGCACCCCGCGTGGATGTATCTGCTCATTCTTCCGGGTCTGCTGATCTACGCCATCGTGGCGATGATCGAGCGCAAGACGTTCACGGCGGAGGTGGGCCTGTGCCCCAAGCACAACAAGCAGCGCAACATCATGCGTGCCGGGGTGGGGCTGATGCTGCTGGCCGGCGTGGGCTCGTGCGGCGCTGGGCTGTCGATGGAAGCCGGTGGGCTGTTGGTTGCGAGCGTGGTCTCGTTCGTCGTCGCGCTCGGTTGCGCGGTTGGAGCTCGAAACCTGATCCGCGCGAAGAAGATCGACACGCACTACGCCTGGCTCAAGGTCGGGCGGGCGTTCACCCAAGCCCTTCGACCTCCCGGCTGATGCATGGCTGAGGGAGCCAAGAAAGGCGTTCTCGGAGTCGCCGCCATCGCGGGTTTGTTCGGCCTGCGGGCGGCAGACGACTGCGCGCGGCTGGGCGCGCGGGGGGCCCGAGCCGTGGGCGACGACGTGGTCTCGGTGGGGGCGCGGACGGGCGACGCGGTGTTGGGGCCGGGCGCACGGCTCGGGGATGACGCAGCCGACGCCGCTGCCCGGATTTCGTGGGGCCCGGTCGAGGCCGGGGCGGCACCCAAGACCTTCGTCGGCGATGACGGCCTGGTCGACGCACTCGTCGACGGCGGCGTGGACGTGTCGCTCGAACTTCTGAAGATCCAGGGGCCCGACGACGCGCCGTCGGCCGCGTCGGTGCCCTCGCAGGTGCGGTGCCCTTCGGTCACCGACCTCACGCTCGAGCCCGGTGCCTGGGCGGCCTACCTCGACGGGCTCGGGATCGCGTGCACGCCCAAACCGTTCATCGGTCGGGCGCGAGGCGAAACGCTGGAGGTCGATGGTGCCTACCTGCCAGTCGCAACGCTGATGCAGGCCTGCGTGGAGGCGGGCGGAACGTGCATGCTGATCGGGTGCGAGGGCAACGGTCGCTGCTTCACCGACGTTCACCGAGCGATGCTGGGCCATCTCCGCCGCGAGTACGCGCCGTACGTCCGCGAGGTCGCCGGCCGAGCCATGGCCGAGGCGACCCCTGCGTGGGTGGCCTACATGGCCGAGCCAGGCGTGGTCACGGTGCTGCGCCGGAGCCCTGCCGATGCGACGCCCGCGCGCCCCTGATTCGCTCGCGTTTTCTTTCACGGAATCGACGGCAGTCGCGGACCAACGGCAGAGACCCCTGCGTCTCGCGCCATGGAGTCGCCGTCACAGTGTTGGAGCGCGGAGCACCGCGACGCCCAGCGGCGGCAGGCGCAGCATGCTGCCCTGCAGCGAGGGCCCGCTCACGACGGTGGCAGCGCAGCGCGACTCGAGCTCTACCGTCACCGCGCGCTCGGCCGAGTTCACGACGTAGGTCCACACCGTGCCGCCGAGGACAAATCGGCGCGACTGCACGGCGGCGACCCGGCGGGAGCCGAGCGCCACGCTGGCGGGCCCGTCGACCAGATGCAGCGGTGCGTGTCCCGATGCGGTCCCGCGCAGCACGGGGGTCGCGAGGGCTTTGGACCCGTTGAGCTCGGAGACGACGTCGAGATACGCCGCGAGGTACGTCGCGTAGCTGGGAAAACCGCCGCGCGGCCATCCCGAGAACACGAGCAGACCACGGGCTCCACCCAGAAGGCTGGCGTAGACGTCGTGGCGGACCCAGGCCTCGATGGTGCCCGGTCGTGCGTCGTCGGGTTCGGCGAACATCTCGAGCACGGCCCACGGCTGCTGCGTCGGGTCGGCCGCCGCGGCGATCGTACGGGCACCCTCCCGCACCCAGACGCGCTGGGTCTGCAGGCCGACGAAGTTCGCGTACAGACCACGCGTGACCACGTCGAACGAAGCCGAGGCGCGGGCGAGTTCGTCGCGGCGCCGGTGGTTGGGCTGGTAGCTCAGCAGAGGCCGCTGCCGCGGGTCGGCCTCGTGCACCAGGGTGCGGACCTCGGCGAGGTAGGCCACGTCGGCGTCGACCCACGGTCGCGTCTCCTCGGGCAGCACGTACCAACCGGCAATGGCGGGGTGCTCGGCCACGGCGCGCACCTGAGCCCGCAGCGCATCGCGCCCGCGGCCGTCGAGCGTCGACTGCTCGAAGCCGATCGGATACAGCACGCCCAGGCCCACTTCGAGGGCGGCGTCGAGCAGCGCACGATCAGGCGGCGTGCCGTAGTACGGGCCGACCGTCGTCACGCCCGCCTCGGCGAGTGCGGCAAAGCGGTCGACCGGTACCGAGTACAGACTGACGGGCAGCGTTGCGGGGGCATCGACCCCATCGGAAGCTCGGCACGTTGGTGGCGGAGCGTCGAGCGGCGCCGCTGTGCTCGCGACCGGCACAGGCCCGCACGCGATGGCGAGCAGCGACAGCCAGAATGTGCGTCGTCCGAGCACGCGCCCTCAGTATCGACCCCGCGCGGCGAGGCGGCGAGTCCCAAGGTTGGCACGAGCGGGCCCCCGCCGGACGGCTCGGTGCGTCAGAGCATGGCGTGGACGCTCTTGGGCCGGGTTGCCCAGGCGCTGGCGCAGGCGGGTCTCTTGGTGGTCGCGGCCCGCATCGGTGGGGCCGAGATGGTCGGGGAGCTCGCGCTTGCGCTCGCGATCTGCTCCCCGGTCATGGTCGTCGTCGGACTTCAGCAGCGCGTCGTCTTCGTGACCGACGTGGGCCGGCGTTTCGGCTGGCGCACGCACGTGCAGCTGCGCCGGGTTGCATCGGCGGTGGGCATCGTGGCGGCGCTGCTGCTGGCGAGTACGCCGTGGATTTCGGCGCCGTTGGCCACCGTGGCCGCGCTGTCGCTCGCCAAGGCCGGAGACCTCCGCGGCGACCTGCATCACGCCACTTATCAAGTGCGTCGCGCGATGCGGCTGTACGCGCGTTCGCTGTGGTTGCGCGCCGGCATGGGCCTGGTCGCGATGGCGGTCTTCACCGCGGTCACCCGCGAGCTGTCGCTGGGGTTGCTGGCGATGGCGGCGGTCTCGTGGGCCGTGGCGGTGCTGCACGATGGACCGACGTCGGTTGCACTTCGTGGCCCGCCCGCCGGCGGTGGGGACTGGGTTGCGCTGCTGCAGACGGCGGCGCCTCTGGGTCTGGTGATGCTCGTCGATTCGCTCACGCAGCAGGCAGTGCGCCTGCAGGTCGATGGCATGCTCGGCGCGTCGGCGCTGGGGCACTACGCGGTGATGAGCTACGTGGGCGTGGCTGGGGGGGCGGTGGTGTTCTCGCTGGGCACGCCGCTGTTGCGACCGATGGCGGAGCATTTTGGTGCAGGGCGCCGGCGCGCGTTCGTTCGGATCGTGCTGCGCCTGGTGGGCCTGTGCGCTACGCTGGGGCTCGGTGGCGTGGCTTTCGCTGTCACGCTGGGGCGGCCGTTCCTCGGTGCGGTGTTCGGCGTTGAGTTCGAAACCCATGCGGACGTCTTTGGCACGGTGATGGGGGCGGCTGCGCTCCACTTCGTGCTCAATGCGTTGATGCATGCCGTCAACGCCACCGGGCAGCGTCGCGCACAGCCGGTGGTGTATTGGGTCGCCTTGGGCGCGACGGTTGTGTCGGGGTGGTCGTGGATCCCCGCGCACGGTCTAACGGGGGCAGCGGCCGCGGCATCGGCCGGATGGGCCGCCGCGGTGGTCGTCGCCGCGATACTGCTCGTCCACGCCGTGCGACGAGGAGCGCCCGCGTGAACGGCCTGCGCCCCCGGTTGAGCACCGCCACGCTGCTCGGTTGGGCGATGGCGCTGTTCTTGCTCAGCGGTCGCTGGAATCTGCAGCGCGTGGTCGCGATCGACGGCTCGGTCCTCACGGCGCCGCGCATGTGGTTGGTCACCGGCGTACTGCTCGTCTCGTTGGTTCCGCTTCGCTCGCGTCGCGACGTGCTGCCGCCGGCGGGCCTGGTGACGTTCGTGGGCTACTTCTTGCTCACCACGCTGTGGGCCCCCAGCGCCCAGCTTGCCTCCGACAAGGCGGTGGACCTGCTCGTGATGACGCTGGGGATCCTCGGACTGCGTCGGCTCATCGTGCACGTGGGGGTGCGCGCGACGACCGCGAGCCTATGGCGGGTCTTCGCGGTCACGTTTGGGGCGTTCGCGGTGATCGGTCTCGCCAGCAGCGTGCTAGGCAGCGGTGGCCGTCTCTCGGTCCTCGGCGGAGGCCCCAACGTGTACGGCCGCAACATGGGCGTGCTGTTGGTGGTGTGCCTTGCCGCGATGCTACGAGAGGGCCGCTCGCGCGGATGGCCGCTGGCGGGCGTGGTCGTGGCGGGGCTGCTCGTGGTGCTCACCGGATCCCGCGGGGCGCTGGGCGGCACGATGGTCGGTGTGGCGACGCTGCTGTTTCTTCGGCGCGTCCAGGTGGGACGCACCGCGTTGGCGTTGGGCTTCAGCGCGCTGGGCCTTGCCGCGTTCGCGCGCTGGACCGAGGTCGGCCGCGCGGCGATCGAGTCGTTCGAGCATCGCGTCATCGTGCTCACCCTGCAGCAGGGCTATGATTCGGGTCGGGGTCCGCTGCGTGAGGCGGCCTTCGACCTCATCGCCCGCAAGCCCTGGCTTGGCGACGGACTCAACGGTTTCCGCGCGCGTGGCTACGGCGTGTATCCGCACAACCTCGAGCTCGAGGCGCTGACCGACGGCGGCATGGTTGGCCTGTTCGTACTCTTGCTCGCCCTCGCGGTGCCGTTGCTTGCCCTCGCCATGCGCAGCCGACACGTCGACCCCGTGACCGGGGCGGTGTTCATGCTGCACCTCGCATGCGCCCAGGTCTCGGGCGACTTCTACGACTCTCGCGGCGTGTTTCTGTTCGGCATGCTGCTCGCGCTCCAGTTCACCGCTCGGCCGGGGGCGGTTCGTTCGCGTCCACCCAAGCCGATGCCTGGTGGTCCGTACCGCCGCTGAGTAGCCTGGCGGTCGCTCAGGCGACGGCGCGCTCGACCACGTCGAGGGCGGTGCGGGCGAGCATGTCTCGATCGAAGCGCGTACGGGCGAGCGTGGCCGCGGCCCGTGATGCCGTGGCCTGCCAGGCTCCGTCGAACGCGGCGCGTTGGAGCGCAGTCGCAGCCGTCCGTACGTCGCCCTGCGGAAGAACCAGCCCGGCACCGGTTCCGTGCAGCAGGGCGGCTTGCCACCCGCCGTAGTTGATCGCCACGGGCGTGGCGGCAGCGAGTGCGTCGAAGAACTTGTTCGCGCTGTTGTGCTGCATCGCCGGCAGGGGCAGGAACAGCGACGTCGCGATCGTCGACCCGCGAAGCAGGTACGGGATCTTGGATTTTTCGACCGGTTGGCGGATGAAGACGCGGCGGTTCAGCAACCCCGCAGCACGCGCACGCGCTTCGATCGCGCCCTGGCCGGGGCCCATGCCGACGAACGCGACGCGGATGCCCTCGGTGGCGGCCGCGACGTCGACCAGCCACGCGGCGTCGTTGATCTGTCCGAAGCTGCCGGCGTAGGTCACCAGTGGGCCGTCGCCCGGGACGAGCGTGCGGACGTAGGCTCGCGCGTCGTCGGGGTCGACGTCGAAGCTCTGCACGTCGCAGGCGTTGGGCACCACGTGCACACGCCGGGGGTCGATGCCGCAGCGGGTCACGCCTTCGGCCATGCCCGGGGACAGTGCGATCACGTCGGCGGAACGTGCGTACGCCGTGCGCTCGAGCAGGCGTGCGCCCCAGATCGCGGCGCGGTTGCGCAGCGCACCGATTGCGACGGGAAGCTCGGGCCACAAGTCGCGGACTTCGAAGACCATGGGGACACGCTGGACCGACGCGCCGAGCATGGCGGGCAGGGCGATCGTCAGCGGTGTGCTCGTTGCAAACACCACGTCGGCGCGCAGGCGAACCGCCCAGCGGCAGGCTTGCCCCGCAAACGCAGCGAAGGCGCGCACGCGCTGGGCGTTCGACATCTCGATGCCGTAGGGCACGGGCAGTACGACCACGTCCACGCCCTCGTACGAGGTTCGCTCGACGCGGGAACCGTCGCCGATCTGTAGGTGCGCGGTGGAGGTGACGATGGTGACGCGGTGCCCCCACTGAACCCAACGGCGCGCCATTTCGAAGGAGCGCGTACCGCCGCTGCCCTCGGGCGGCACGAAGTACTGATGCAGATAGAGGATGTGCATCACTCCGCCTTCTTCAGGGCGGGGCGATGCGAGATCACCTCGCAGCCCGTGAAGGCGGCGAGCCGCTCCCGCACGTCGAAGTCGTCTCCGGATTCCGCGGCAGCCTCGAGGCCTTGGACGTCGCGGCGAAGCTGTATCGCATCGATGGCCGTGCCGCGGGCGACCTGAAGCCCGTCGACCTCGCAGGGCAGGGGCGCTTCGTGCTCGTAGAGGAGTTCTTCGTGGAGCTTCTCGCCGGGGCGCAGGCCCGTGAAGACGATCGGGATGCTCTGTGCAGACTCGCCGGAGAGCTCGATCATCTGCTTGGCGAGATCGAGGATCTGCACCGGCTCGCCCATTTCCAGGAGGAAGACCTCGCCGCCGCGGGTGACGGCAGCGGCTTGAATCACCAGCCGCACCGCCTCGGGAATGGTCATGAAGAACCGGGTGATCTCCGGGTGTGTGACGGTGATCGGACCGCCGCGGTCGATCTGCGCCGCAAACGTATGGAAGACCGAACCGCGCGAGCCGAGGACGTTGCCGAACCGAACCACGCAGCTGCGGGTGGTGCTGCCGCTGCCGTTTTGGACGATCTTCTCGGCGACCTGCTTCGTCGCCCCCATGACGTTGGTTGGGCGAACCGCCTTGTCGGTGGAGACCATCACGACCCGCTGTGCCCCGTGGCGTTGCGCGACCTCGCTGAGCAGGCGCGTGCCCATGACGTTGTTGAGTACGCCGGCACAGGGGTGGAACTCCATCATCGGAACGTGCTTGAACGCTGCCGCGTGGTAGACGTCGTGCGGCTCGTGCTCGGCGAAGACCCGCTCAAGATCTTCTACGCGGCGAATGTCGGCCAAGCAAGGGCGGCCGATGTCGCGGCCGAGTCGGCGGATCTCGTTGTCGATGTCGAAGAGATTGTTCTCGTTGTTGTCGACCAGCACGATGCGCTCGGGTTGGAGCTGCGCGAGCTGTCGACAGAGTTCTGAGCCGATCGTCCCGCCGGCACCCGTTACGAGGATGCGACGACCTTTGCAGGAACGAACCACGCGGCTCCAGCTCTTCGCGCAGTAGTCTACCTCGGCCCGCCCGAGCAGCTCACAGAGGTCGAGCGGACGGATCTGGGCGAGCGAGGCGCGTCGCGAGAGCAGGTCGGGCAGCGCGGGCACGGTGTGGGCCGAGATGCCCGCTTGCGTGCAGCTGGTGATGAAGGTTTGCAGCGCGCGGGTGCTCGAGCCGGCGTCGGTGAGCACGGCCAAGTCTGCGCCGGTTCGGGCCGCGACGTCGGCGAGTTGGTCGCGAGAGCCGAGCACCTCGACGCCGCCGACGACCTCGCCGGGTCGCGCGTCGTCATCGAGGAAGCCGACCACGTCGTAGCCCAGTTCGCCGTGGGCTCGCAGGCCGCGGGCCGTGTAGCAGCCTTCGCGTCCAGCGCCGACGAGCAGCGTTTTTCGCCCACCCACCTCGGCGGACTTGGGGCTGCGCTCGTGGGCGCTGCGACTCCAGGCACGCACGGCTGCGCCGCCGCCGAGGGCGAACAGTCCTTCGATGCCGATCACCGACAGCGGCACGGGCGTGATGTCCACGAGCAGATGTGGAGCGGTGAAGCGCAGCACGATGAGCGCGGCGGATACGATGCCGTGGAACAGGCCGAGCTGAATTGCGTCGTCGAGTCCGGTGTAGTGCCAGTTGCGTCGGTACGCGCCTGCGCCGTGCAGTACCAACACGCGCAAGACCGCGAGCAGGGGGACGACCAGCAGCGCCTGGTTTGCGTAAACCCCCGGCGGGGTTGCCTCGAACCGAGCAAAGTAGGCAAACGCTGCTCCGACCAGCACGATGCTTCCATCCAGTGCTTGCCTCCAGCCGAGAGCGCCATGAAGCGTCCTTGTCACCGTCGAACATCTTTCTGTCTGGAAGGGACAGGCGTTCCGTGAGCTTTTGTTCGGGAAAAAATAGCGACGTGGCGAGCTCAGGCTTCCGGCGGCGCGACCGGTTGGGCGCGACGCTGCACGTCGAAGTCGGGCATGGCCGTCCGGCTGTCTTCTTCGACCCCGCGTGCGGTCGAGACGGCGAGGACGGTCTCGGCGAGGATGCGAAGATCGTTGGCAAAGCTCAATGACTCGACGTACCGGGCGTCGGCCTCGAGACGGTCGTCCCACCGAAGATGGTTGCGACCGCGAACCTGTGCGAGTCCAGTGATGCCCGGACGCACGTCTTCACGCGTCCGCTCGCGGGCCGTGTAGAAGGCTTGGTACCGCATGAGAAGGGGGCGGGGCCCCACGAGGCTCATGTCCCCGCGGAGAACGTTGAACAACTCGGGCAGCTCGTCGATGCTGGTGCGCCGAAGCCATCGGCCCAGGGGCGTGAGTCGGGCTCCGTCGTCGAGCAGGTGGCCCCGGGCGTCGCGCGCGTCGGTCATCGTACGCAGCTTCACCAGCGTGAACGGCCGGCCGTGTCGACCCGGACGCTGCTGTCGAAACAGCACGGGTGACCCGAGGCGCGTCCGCACGGCTACCGCGGCACCGACGAGTATGGGCCACGACACCACGAGCACGCTCGCCGACAAGGCGACGTCGAAGACGCGCTTGCCGACGCGTCGATACCAATCTCGGTGCACGTCCTCGGTTGGTCGCGCGGCCCGAGGATTTCCGTGCAGGAAATCTCAGCGACTCGCGATGGTGAGGACTTTGTCGATGGCCCGCTGCGCGTCGTCGAGCGCCTCGAGCGTGAGCGTGGGATGGGTGGTGAACGCCAGCGCCGTCTCGGTGAGCGTCGAAGCGACGGGGCACGATGGCGTGGGAAGGTCCGAGAACACGCCTTCCTTGTAGACTTCGGCGCAGCTGCCCACCCGACACGGCAACCCCTCGGCGTCGAGGGCCACCATGATCCGGTCGCGCGTCCAGCCCGGCTTCAGGGCCTCGGGGCGCACCCGCGCATACAAGCGATAAAAAGCCCCGCGCACGCCTTCGGGAGGACGCGGCACCCACATCGCGTCATAGCGCTCGAGTGCGGTCCGTACGATGGAGGCGTGCTCGCGCCGGCGACCGACCCACGTCTCGAGCTTGTTCAGCTGCGTGAGGCCGACGGCGGCTTGCATCTCCGTCATGCGGGCGTTGGTCCCCAAGGTCTCGTGAAGCCAGCGGAATCCGGGAGGATGCTTGCGCTCGTAGACCGCGTGCCAGCTCTTGCCATGGTCCTTTGCGCTCCAGATCCGGCGCGCGAGGGTGGTGTCGGACGTGACGACCATGCCGCCCTCGCCGGCGGTGGTCATGATCTTGTCCTGACAGAAAGAAAACGCGGCCACGTCGCCGAACGAGCCGATGCTCCGCCCATCGACGCGAGCCCCGTGCGCCTGGGCGCAGTCTTCGAGAAACCACCAGCCTCGCTTACGGCACAGCGCGCCCAGTTCGACGACCCGCGCGGGCCATCCACCAAGGTGGACGGCGATGACGGCCCGGGTTCGCGCTGTGGCGACCGCTGCGACGGTCTCGGGCGTCAAATTGCCGCTGCGCTCGCACAGGTCAGCGAACACGGGCGTAGCCCCGAGGCTGAGCACGGCGCTGGCGGTGGCGACGAACGTACTGCTCGGCACGACGACTTCGTCGCCGGGTCCGATGCCCAGCGCCGCGAGGCCGAGCTCGATGGCGATCGTACCGTTGGAGACCGCGATGGCGTGGGGGACTCCGATGAAGCGGGCGAAGGCGGCCTCGAAGTCGCGCCCGATCGTGCCGGTCCAGTAGTTGACTTTGCCGCTGCGAAGCACCGCGGAGGCGGCGTCGACCTCATCCGCCTCGAACTGTGGCCAGGCCGGCCAGGGCTCGGTGCGTACGGGGGTCCCTCCATCGATGGCCAACATCGTGGGCTTGGGTATGGGCGAAGAACGGCGGACGCGCAAACCCGGGAACGGCGAAGGCCGACGCGAGCAGGGGCTCGGGCCGGCCTTCGAGGCAGACCATCAGGCGGGCTATTCGCCGGCCATGAAGGCGTACCGCCAGTCGCGCGGCGGGTCGAAGTTTTCTTTGATCGTGCGCGTGCTGATCCAGCGCATCAAGTTGAGGGCGGAGCCGGCTTTGTCGTTGGTGCCCGAGGCACGCGAGCCGCCGAAGGGCTGCTGCCCGACGACAGCGCCGGTCGGCTTGTCGTTGACGTAAAAATTGCCGGCCGAGAACCGTAGGGCGTTGAGTGCTTCGTGCACCACGTGACGATCGTTCGCAAACACGGCGCCGGTGAGCGCGTAGTCGGTGGTGGTGTCGACCAGGCTGAGGACGTCGTCCCACTTTTCGTCGTCGTAGACGAAGACCGAGAGCACGGGGCCGAACAACTCTTCGCGCATCGTTCGGTATTTCGGATCGTCCGCGACGATCATCGTCGGACGGATGAAGTAGCCCTTGCTGTCGTCGTACTCGCCGCCGATGACTTCGGCAACGCCCGAGCCCACGTTGCCTCGCGCTTCATCGATGGCGCCGGTGAGCTTGCCGTACGACTTGGCATCGATGACCGCGCCCATGAAGTTGCGGAAGTCCGAGACGTCGCCGACTTTGACGTCGGCCATGAATGCGCCGAGCCGCTCTCGCAGCTGAGGCCACATGCTCTTGGGCACGTACGCACGCGAGGCAGCCGAGCACTTCTGGCCCTGGAACTCGTAGGCGCCGCGAAGCAGGCCGACCGCGACGGTTTCGAGGTCGGCGCTCTGATGGACCAGCACGAAGTCTTTGCCGCCGGTCTCGCCGACGAGGCGGGGGTACTGGCGGTACTTGGCGATGTTTTGACCGACCTGGCCCCACAGGTGCTGGAACACACCGGTGCTGCCGGTGAAGTGCAGTCCGCCGAACTCGGGGTTGTTGAACACTTCGCCGCCGATCGCCGGGCCGTCGCCGGGGATCAGGTTGATGACGCCCGGAGGCAGCCCCGCCTCTTCGAACAGCTTCATCACGAAGTGGGCCGAGAGCATTGCGGTCGCGGCGGGTTTCCAGACCACCGTGTTGCCGCACATCGCCGGTGCGCTGGGCAGGTTGCCCGCGATCGCCGTGAAGTTGAACGGCGTGATCGCGAACAAGAAGCCGTCGAGGGGGCGGGACTCGACGCGGTTCCACAACCCGGTAGGGGACTGTGGCTGGTCGCGCATGATCTGGCTGAGGTAGTGCGCGTTGAAGGCGAGAAAGTCGATCAGCTCGCAGGCCGCGTCGATTTCGGCCTGGTGGGCCGTCTTGCTCTGACCGAGCATGGTGGCGGCGTTGAGCGTCGCGCGGTACTTCGTCCGAAGCAGCGCGGCGGCGCGCAGGAACACGGACGCGCGCTCTTCCCAGGGCAGGGCGGCCCAGGCGGGCTTGGCCTTCAGGGCCGCTTCGATCGCCTGCTTGGCGTGTTCGGGACCTGCCTGGTGAACCTTGCCGATGGGCGTGGCCAGGTCGTGCGGCGAGAGGAGCGTTTCGAACTCACCCGTGTGGACGGACTTGCCGTCGATGATCGGTGCGAGCTCGAAGGTCTCGGCGCGCTGCCGCTTGTACTCGGCCTGCAGGGCGGCGCGAGCAGGGGAGCCGGGCTCGTAGGCGAAGACGGGTTCGTTGACGGGGGGTGGTGGCGTGAACAATCCGAGCGACATGCGTCCTCCGTGAGCGAGAGTCACCCGCCACGGTAGGGCCGCCGCCTCAGACTGGCAACGCCGAGCAGGAGGAGCAGCGCGAGACCGCCGTCCGAAGGCGCGTGAGACAACCCCGCGATGGAGGCTGCGCACCCACGCCTGCCGGGTTGCACCGGAGGCACGGCGACCGTCTCTGGCTCGATGCGTGGTGGCTCGATCGTTACGGGGTCGTCCGCAGGAGAGGCGGCGTTGGTGGGCCGAACCCCCGCGCCGAGGGCCGCGAAGTCCTCGCTCGCATCGCTGGTGTGCCGGGTGCGGCTGCAGAGGTTGTCGCCGATCTCGCCGCGGGCCTCGAACGCATAGACGAGATAGGTTTCGCCCGGCGTGTAGCGCCGGCCGCAGGCCGCCCCGCTGTCCATCGTCAGGACGTCGACGAACGCCCCGGCGTTGCCTTTGAAGGTGCGCAGGACCTCGAAGGTGTAGCGAAGGCGGACACCCTCGGCCCGGGGCTCCTGGGCGCGGCCTTCGAACACCAACGCGGCGTCGTTGGCCGCAGCCATCGGGGGTGGCGGCCGCATGCACGAACACGCGCGGACGGCGCTTGGCGCGACGGAGGCACACAGGCCGACCAGCGCTGCGGCGGCGAGTCCGAGCGGGCGCATGCGGTCACGATAGCAGGCCCCGAGATCTCTGCGTTTTCGTGGCGTGAGAGGACCCTTTGCCTTCGGCGCGCGCTTGGCCTACACCCTCCCGCACAGGGGTTCCTGCACATGCTCACGGTCTCGGAAGTTCGCAAAGCCTACGGTGGAAAAGTCCTCTTCGACGATGTCACCACGACGTTCGACCCGGGCAAGCGCTACGGCCTGACGGGGGCCAACGGCGCGGGTAAGTCCACGTTCATGAAGATCATCGCCGGCATGATCGAGCCGGACGAGGGCCTGATCAGCATTCCGCCCAACTCGCGGATGAGCATGCTGCACCAGGACCACTACCGGCACGAGAACGACCGCATCCGCGACGTGGTGGTGATGGGCAACAAACGTCTGTGGGCCGCGATGTCCGAAAAGGACACACTGCTCGAAGCGGGCGACTTCACCGACGAGATCGGCATGAAGCTCGGTGACCTCGAAGTCATCATTGCCGAAGAAGACGGCTACAACGCCGAAGGCGAGGCCGAGCAGATCCTCATCGGCTTGGGTATTCCCAAGGACGAGCACGAAAACCCGCTCTCCACCCTCGACAGCGGCATTCGCCTGCGCGTGCTGCTGGCCCAGGCGCTCTTCGGAGAGCCCGACATCTTGCTGCTCGACGAGCCTACGAACCACCTCGACGTGGACTCGATCCGCTGGCTCGAGGACTTCCTGCACGAGTTCCGAGGCGTGCTCGTGGTCATCAGCCACGATCGGCACTTTCTCAACCAGGTCTGCACGCACACCGCCGACGTCGACTACGAGAACATCATCGTCTACCCCGGGGGCTACGACATGATGCTTCGCCAAAAGGTCGACTTCCGGATCCGCGAAGAGAAGTCGAACGCGGCCAAGAAGAAGAAGATCACCGACCTTCAGGACTTCATCCGCCGCTTCGGCGCGAACGCGAAGAAGGCCTCTCAGGCCCAGTCGCGTCGCCGTCAGATGGAGAAGATCAAGGTCACCGACCTCAAGCGCTCCAACATCGAACGGCCGTTCATCCGCTTCGAGCCCAAGACAGCCGGCGGCAAGCTGGTGCTCGAGGTCGACGGCGTGCACAAGTCCTTCGAGGAGGAGACGGTCCTCAAGGACATCAAGTTCACGCTCACACGCGGCGACAAGCTCGCGATCGTCGGCCCCAACGGCATCGGCAAGACCACGCTTGCAAAGATCATCGCGGGCGAGGGCGGCGACTACGAGGCCGACCGCGGCAAGGTCAAGCTCGGCCACGAGGTCAGCGTGAGCATGATGCCGCAGCAGCACGAAGAGGGCGTCCACAAGGACGACGACCGTACGGCCTACGATTGGCTGTACCAGTGGGACGACAAGGCCACGGTCCAGGAGATCCGTGGATTGCTCGGCCGGATGCTGTTCCCGTCGCAAGACGCCGACAAGCCGGTCAAGGCTCTCTCGGGTGGTGAGACGGCCCGACTGCTGATGTCAAAGCTGACGCTTCTGGGCAGCAACATAGTCGTCCTGGACGAGCCGAGGAACCACCTCGATCTCGAGTCGATTCGCTCGCTCACCGAGGCGATGCAGAAGTACGAGGGCACGCTCATCTTCGTGACCCACGACCAGTGCATGCTCGAAGAGGTTGCGACCTGCGTGCTCGAGCTCAAGGGCGACGGAGGGTTCGACTTCTTCCCCGGCGGGTATGAAGAGTTCTTGCGGAAGACCGGTCGCGCCAAAGAAGGCGTTTACGCGCATTAGGAGTCTTCCTTTCGGGAGGGTCCTCGCGGCCCTCCCACCAAGCCGGAAAAGCCGGCTTCGGAGCCCCCTCCCAGCGGTCGGCCTTCGGTCTCGTGCTCGGATGTGCGGTGGCGCTCGGGTCGCTTGCCGGGGTCGGCCTGCTGGCCTCGTGCTCGGATTGCTCGCTCGTTGCAGTGGGGCTTGGTTAGCGCGTGCTCGCTCGGTCTCGCAGGGTGGATTGTTGAACGTCGGGCTTGTGGTCGGGTGGGCTCCGAGGTTTTGGTCCGGACGAGGGGCGTAGGATTCGGGCGATGGCTGGGGCGATCGAGGTCTCGAACGAGGCGCGAATGTTCATCGTTCGCTTTCTCGGGGACTACAACGACGAGGAGTTCGCGGCGTATCTGCATGCGCTCGAAGGCATGATGGCGCGTGGACTCAACGAGTGCGGTCTGTACGTCACCGAGCAGAGCGCACGACTTCCTTCGCATCGCCACCTGCGGCGCCAAGCCGAATGGATGAAGCGGCACAGCGGGCAGATGCAGGCGACGAGCAAGGTTGCATTCGTGCTCCCGTCGGCGCTGTTGCGGGGGGCGCTGCGCGTGGTCTTCAGGTTCGAGCCTAGTCCCGTGCAGTACCGGGTGTTCCGCGACGAGGACGAAGCGCGAGCGTGGTTACAGGCCTGAGCGCCGGACGACTGGGTTGCGCGCGGCTCGATAGGTCGTCTCGCCGCGCGTCGGTTTGACGCGCGTCGGGGCGCCGCACGGCAAACGGACGCAGCGGCAGTGCGTCGCACGGTGCGAGGTCCTACTTCTTTATTCTCCGCCGCCATGAGGAACCCACGCATCCTGATGCTGGCGCTCGTCATGGTCGGTTCCGGCTGTGATGAGGCCGAGGAGCCGACGACCCATCGCGTCGCCTTCGACATTCAGCTCGATGGTAGACCCTTCCGGTGTGGAGAGACCTTCGAGGGTGTCGGTCTTTCCGCGTCCACGGTCGAACCGCTGGACGCCCGATTCTACATTCACGACGTCGCGCTCAAGACGGCGGCGGGTGAAGAGGTGCCGCTCGAGCTCGAGCAGGACCAAGCGTGGCAGCGCGGCGCGGTGGCCCTGCTCGACTTCGCGGACGACACCGGGCGCTGCCAGACCGGGAGCCCGCAAACCCGGACCGAGGTGGTGGGTACGGCCGACACCGACGAGGAGATCGTCGGGGTTGCATTCACCCTCGGGCTGCCAGCGGACGAGAATCACATCGACGCCGTCCGTAGCCCGGCTCCCTTCAACGCACCCGGCATGTGGTGGAGCTGGACCGGTGGCTTCAAGTACGCACGCATCGACGTGGCCACCGACACGAATCCGGTGTGGTTCCTTCACCTCGGCGCGACGTCTTGCGAAGGCTCGCCGGCGCAAGGGATCTCGTGCGCCTGGGACAACCTTCCGCGCATCGAGCTCGACGCGATGGACCTGGATACCGATGCTGTCGTCCTCGACATCGGGGCGCTCTACGAGGCGTCGGATCTGGCGGCGCCGATCGACTTCGAGACCGACTTCATCAACGGCTGCATGGCGTTCTCCGGCGACCCGGAGTGCAGGCCGATCTTCGAGCGACTCGGCGTGGAGTTCGAGGGTGGGGGCGCGTTCGAGCAGCGGGCCTTCGTCGCAGGGTGAGGAGCGAAGACATGTACGCACGACGTCTTCGAATCATGGTCCTCCTTCTTCCCCTCGTCGCTGGCGCCTGTGACGACACCGCCGAGTCGACCGAAGCGGTCGTATCGGTCGAGCCCGGCGACCCGGCGTTCGAGCGAGACCCGGCGCTGGACGTGGAGAACGTCAGCGAGGCCGGCGCACAGAAGAGCCACAATGCTGGTCTCAACTGCATGCAGTGCCACCAGTCCCGCGGTCCTGGCCTGGGTCAGTTCACCGTTGCGGGCACGATCTATGGGCCCGATGGCGCCCCGACCGACGACGCCATCTTGGAGCTTTGGACGGCGCCGAATGGACAAGGTGAGCGCGTCGCAGTGGTCGAGGCCGACGCGTACGGCAACGTGTTCTCCACCGAGCCGCTTCCGCTGCCCGAACAGCGGCTGTTCGTGTCGGTCAGCTCGTCCGACGGCACGCTTGCGGCCGCGATGCCGTTCCCGATTTCGTCGGGCTCGTGCAACCACTGTCACGCCGGTGGATTTGCGGTGACGCTCGCGGAGGCCGAAGACGACCACGGCATGGGCGCGGACGGTGAGTAGGCGGCTGCTGCTCGGGCTCGGGCTCGTGCTCGTGTGCGGGTGTTCCGAGACATCCGTCGAGCCGTGGGTGTGGGCCTTGCCCGAGGGCCAGCCGCACCCGGCGGTGCCGGACGACAACCCCATGTCGGCGGCCAAGGTCGAGCTGGGTCGGCACCTGTTCTACGACGAGCGCCTCTCGGGCAACGGAACGCAGGCGTGTGGCACGTGCCACGAGCAGGCGCTCGCCTTCGCCGACGGCCGCGCGCTGCCCGAAGGGTCGCTCGGGGACGAAGTGCCGAAGAACTCGATGGGCCTGACCAACGTCGCGTACCGCTCGAGCCTTGGATGGGCGAACCCCGCGTTGGTGCGGCTCGAAGATCACGCCCTCGTTCCGCTGTTCGGCGAGTTCCCCGTCGAACTCGGGGTCACGGGCTTCGAAGACGTCGTCTTGGGACGCCTGGAGTCGGATCCGACCTATCAGCGGCTCTTCGACGAGGCCTTCGGCGGGACGTTCGACGTCTCCAGCATCGTCTCTGCGCTGGCGGCCTTTCAACGCACGCTACTGTCGTACGACAGTCCCTACGACCGTTGGGTCGCCGGCGATGACGGTGCGCTGTCCGAAGCGGCAAAGCGTGGTGCGTCGCTCTTCTTCTCGGAGAAGGCGGAGTGCTACCACTGCCACGGCGGCTTCGACTTCACGAACGCCACGCGGACGGCGGACATGGAGGTTGGAACGCCAGCGTTTCACAACACTGGGCTCTACGACGTCGATGGCCAGGGCAACTATCCCCCGCCGAACGTGGGCCTCGTCGAGTTCACGGGCGAGGCCGCCGACCGAGGACGCTTTCGCGTACCCACGCTGCGCAACGTCGCCGTCTCGGGCCCCTACATGCACGACGGTGCGCTGCAGACCCTCGAAGACGTTCTACAGCACTACGTGCGCGGCGGTACGCAGACCCAAAGCGGAGACGGAGCAGAGAACCCCTACAAGGATGCTCTGATCCGCCCGCTGGATCTGAACGCCGACGAGGTTGCCGACCTCGTCGCCTTCTTGGAGTCCCTCACCGACTCGGCGTTCCTCGAAGACCCGAGACTCGCCGACCCGTGGTGAGGGACGGAACCGTCAGGTTCCGCTGAACTGGACGTCGCGGAAGACCAGCGTCGGAACGCGGAGCATCGAGTGCTCGAAGGGGTCGTTACCGATCTCTTCGAGGTCGTTGAACAAGGCGAGCAGGTTGCCCGTCACGTTCATCTCGCCGACTGGAGCGCCGATGCGACCGCCTTCGATCAGGTGCCCGCGAAGGCCGAACGAGAAGTCGCCGGTGGTGGAGTCTGCGTTGCCACCCAGCCAAGACGTGACGTACACGCCGGTGCCTGCGTCCTTGACGATCGTGTCGAGGTCGCGCTTGCCGGGCTCGACGATGATGTTGCCCCAGCTTCCCGTGGTGGGCTTGGTACCGAGCTTGCGCGCGTAGTACGAGTTGAGGAAGTAGTTCTTCAGCGCGCCTTTTTCGAGGATCGGCATTTCGAATGCCGCTGCGCCTTCGTCGTCGAACGGCCGGGAGCCGACGGCGCCGGGGATCAGCGGGTTGCTGGAGATGCTCAGCTTGTTGCTGACCAGCGTCTTGCCGAGCTTGTCCGCCCACATCGAGCGGCCTTGCTGGACGGCGCCGCCGCTGGCCGGGGCGATGAGCCGTACGATGAGCGAGGCCGCGGCGTCGCGGTCGACGACCATCGTGGTCTTGGTGGTCGGGCCCTTCTTGCTGCCCAAGCGACGGCGCGCCCGGAACATCGCCTCGTCTCCGACATCGGCGGGCGATTTCAGCGACGCGAGGTGTCGGGCGCTCATGCCCCAGCCGCCCTCGGGCCGCTTGTCGCCTTCGCCGCGGAGCGTGACGTTGCCGTACATGCCGGTCGACGTACTGCTGTAGATGCCCGAGAAGCCGTTCGAGCTCACCGCGCCGCGTTCGCCGTAGCCGTCGTACGCGGACGCGCTGGCCGAGATGACCTTGTCCTTGCCGGCCAGGCGCTCGCCCAGCGCCATGGCACGCTCGAGGCGAGCTTCGAGGCTTTGGGCTTCGACCGCCGGGTCATGCAGGTTCAGCGCGGGCTGACTGTCGGCGAACCGCGTCGGATCGGGAAGCTCGCGGTACCGGTCGACCTCGAGCGCGCGGGTCAGGTCCACGGCCTGCTTCACGAACGCCTGAAGCGACTCGGAGGTGAGGTCGTTGGTGCTGTGGGTCGAGTAGCGGCCCTCGACGAACACCTGCAGCGCGAGCGAGGTGTCGGTGCTCTCCTGCACCTTTTCCAGTTCCTGATCGCGGACCTCGAGCGAAACGCTGCGAAAGCGGCTCATCGAGGCAAACGACCCGTCCGCGCCGGCCTCTTGGGCCATTGCGACGGCGAGTTCGGCTCCGTCCAGAAGTGCATCAGGCACGGTTCTCACCTCCCACGTTCATGCCGGAGACCAGCACGGTCGGCAGCCCCTGCGAGACCGGCACGCCTTGGCCGTCCTTGCCACACGTCCAGCCGCCGGTGTCGAGCTTGGAGTCATTCGCGGCCATCGTGACCTTGCGCAGCGACTCGGGACCGTTACCGATGATGTTGGTGTCCTTGATCGGAGCGGTGACTTTTCCGTCTTCGATGAGCCAGCCGTTCTTGATGTAGAACGTGAAGTCGCCGGCGCCGATTTGAACCTGGCCGTTGGTGAAGGTCTCGGCGATGATGCCGTTCTTCACTGACGCGATGATCTCCTCGCGGCTGTGGGGGCCATTCTCCATGTACGTGGCGCGCATTCGGGGCAGCGGCGCGTGCTTGTAGGACTCCCGCCGTCCCGAACCGGTCGGCGCTACGCCGTAGTGCTTTGCGCTGATCCGGTCGTGCAGGTAGCTGACCAAAACGCCGTTCTCGACCAGCGTGGTGCGCTTGGCCTCGTTGCCCTCATCGTCGACGTTGAGTGCGCCACGGGTATTGTCGATCGTGCCGTCGTCGACGATGGTCACGAAGTCGGGGGCGATCTTCTTGCCGAGCATGTCGGCGTAGATCGAGACGTCCTTGCGGTTGAAGTCGGCCTCCATGCCGTGGCCGATCGCCTCGTGGAGCAGGATGCCGCTGGCACCCGCGGCCAGCACGACCGGCAGCTCGCCAGCCTGAGGCCGACGGGCGTCGAACAAGACGAGGGTGCGGTCCCGGGCCTCTTCCACGACGGTCTGCAGGCGAGCGTCGGTGTAGAAATCGATGCCGTCGCGCGCCGCGAGGTTCGAACCGCCCGACTGGGTTTGGCCGTTCTTTTTCGCCGTGAGCGACACGTTGAGTCGCGTCATTGGCCGGACGTCGGTGACGTACTTGCCGTCGAGCGTTGCCACGAGCACACGCTCGTCTCCGTCGCTCCAGCGGACCGTGACTTTGTCGATCGACGGATCGGACGCCTTGGCCATCTTGGCGACCTTTTGGATGAGGGGCAGCTTGTCGTCGACGCCGACCTCGGACCACGGGACCACGAGTTGGTAGCGGTCGGGGCGTCCAATTGCAGCGAAGGACTCCGGCGGGGCGACCGGCGAACCCGTTGCGAACAGGGCGGCGCTCTTGGCGGTGCGCTCGAGCGCCTCAGGGGTGAGCTCCTCGGTGTACGCGTAGCCAACCTTGCCGCCGACGACGACTCGCATGCCGACGCCCTGCATCACGTTCGTGCTGGCGCTCGCGATGATGCCGTCTTGGTAGACGACGCTGTTGCTTCGTGCGTGCTGGAAGTAGATGTCCGCGTGGTCGGCTCCGCGCGAGGAGAGCGTCGCCATGGCCTTGCGCACGGCCGCCTGGTCGATTCCGAACCACGTCTCGAACGGGTTCTCGGGGGCCGGGCCCTTGGCCAGCGGGCTCGGGCTGAGAGAGGCGCTGTCTTTCGAGGACGTGGCGCAGCCAGCGAGAAAGGTCGGGGCCGTCAGAATGGCCCCACCTGCGGCGGCACTCTGAAGGAAAGAACGTCGGAGGAAATCGGTCACGGAGGTACCTCGTGCACCGGGCGGACCGGTGCGGTGCGTGAGACCCCGGGAGGGTGCTCATGGTTTCATTCGTGATGCAATGCGATTGCGATAGCGGTCGGCGCGACGAAATGCCGCACTCGGTGGCCGGCCGATCAGCTGGAGCCGGTCGAGCGGTCGGCGCCGTAGTACGCGACGGCGTGGTCCTAGAAGGCGCGCACGCGGGCGGCGTGTCGCGCCTGAGGGTGCACGAGCAGCCACACGTCGTAGTTGAGGCCCGGCTCGTTGGGGCGCAGACAGACCAGCGCGTCATCGGCGTATTGGCACGGCATGAAGCCGATGCCGAGACCGGCTCGGATTGCCGCGGGCAGGGGGAGTACGCCGAGGCCATCGAGGCGCGAGGGGGCGTGGCGAACTTCGTCGCCACGCTTCTGCCGGGCGTCTGAGCTTCACCGCGCCGAGACACGCAGGGTGAGTGAGCCCCGAGGCGACAGGTCGCCTCGGGCGTGGAGCGTCGTGCTCGCGCGCTTCCTCGGACGTGCGTTGGGGGAGGCCGGCCTGACTGGGCCCTCGGCTTTCGTGGCGTACGACGCGGAGAACTCGGTCGATTCCCCGTTTGCAAAGTCGAGGCTGACGTCGTGTGGCCCGTCGCGTCCATCGCGGAGGTCGCGGCAGCGCGCGGTCGGACGAGCTCGACGCCCGCTTCGCTTCCGGCACTCCGTTCGGATTTCTTCTTCGCTCACGCGGCGACTCCAGCGCACGGTTCCTCGGATCCCGAGCGCGGTGGATCCGTCGACGACTCGACGCTCGAGCGGTCGCAGACGGAGCGTGTCTTCGTCGTACTGCACCGCGGTGAAGGTGTGGGTCGCTCCACCGATCGACGCCGTGAAGCTCGCCCATTCGATGTCCGCGTTCGCAGGAAGCCCCGCCATGGCGAAGTCCGAGAAGGAGAGACGGACCGTGGACATCGCGGGCAGCGAAGAGGGGACGTCGAAGAGCACCTCATGCTGAACACCGTCGACGACGTGGGGGACCGCCACCTTCCAGGACAGCCCTCCGGCGTTCGTCGCATCCACCGCCCACAGGTTTGCCCACTCCTGCTCGGCGACGTGTGTCGCGACGACGGAACGCGCGGGTGCGTTGTCGTTGGAGAGGTCGTCGAGCGCTACGGTGTAGTCGACCATCGCCTTGAGCACCTGCAGGCGATCCTCGCCGGGCAGGGTCGCGGCGACCGATGCAGCGATGGCGACCAGCGTCTCCACCTCCGACGTGGCGGCTGCGGCTCGGGCTCCGTCTCCGGCCACGACGGCGGTGATGATGAGCGCGTCCTGACCCGCCTGGTCGAACACGGTGTGGTCGGTGGCCTTGGCGCCAGCATCGAAACGGCCCAGCTCCGTGGTCGACAGCGTGTAGTCGGTGCCCGTCGGGGTCGCCGTAATTGCGATCGCGGTTCGAGAGGCCGTGCTGCTGCCCGCGGTGACGAGGCCGCGGGCCTTTAACGCATAGCGCGTGGGGAGGGGAACGTTCTGGGGTGGGAGCGTGATCACGGGTCGCAGCAAGATCATCGGTGCGCGAGCCGACGTGGCCACGGCCGCCGAGAGGCGCTGCTTTCCCTGCTTCGCGCCACCGGCTCGAGCATCGAGCAAGGCATCGGCAGCCTTCGGCGAGATGCCGTGTCCGTGCAGGCTCTGTGCCACGCGTCGGTCGAACCCGTTGCCGCCACCTCGGCTTGCGCGCGCGAGCACGGCCGAAAGCGCGTCGACGGCCGCGCGATCCTTGGAACGTCGGACGAGCGTCCTGCGCTGGGCGGCGTTGGGGATCTTGGGTGTGCGCGTCGTCGGGACGCGCCCCGCAGTCCGCGACCGCTTCACAGGCGCCGCCGAGCGCGTGGCGGGTGCGGCGGTGAGGGCGAGGGCGACGAGGGCAACGGCTGCGGGGTTCACGGTATCGGGTGGATGCCGCGTCCGTCGGTTGTGACGCGCTCACCCGTTCTTTTCGAGCCACGCGTCGATCTTCTCGATGTACGGGCCCCACTGCGGCGGCCCGTCCAGATAGATCTCCTTGGCTCGGCGTGCGAGGGCACGCGCGCGATCCTTGGTGGCGGCCGGCACGTTGCCGTCTTTCCACAGCGCGTGGGTCGCCAAGAAGCGCGTCTCCGCGAACAGCGTGGGCGGCACCTCGGCCTTGCCGTCGAGGTCGAGTGCTCGCTTGGCGTACACGTAGGCCTCGTCGTAGCGCTCCTGGTCGATGAGGCTGGAAGCGGCCGCATTGGCGGCGTACGCGATGTGCGGGTGTTCCGGGCCGGAGGCTGCCTCGGCCATTGCGAGCGCCTCCTTGAACGTCTCGAAGGCCTCGTCGAACTTGCCCGCAGCGTTGAGCGTGTACCCGATGTTCATGCCCGAGACGACGAGCGCCGGGTTGGGACCGTCGTACAGCGCGTCCCAAACGGCGTAGGCCTCTTTGTGGCGTTCGGCTGCTGCGTCGAGGTCGTTCTTGTTGCGAAGCACCCGGCCGAGGTCGTCGAGGACGATCGCGACCTGCCGGTTCGTGCGTCCGCGGGCGGTTTCCTGGATCTTCAGCGCCCGCTCCAGCACGACCTCGGCATCATCGAAGCGTTCGACGATCGACAGCGACTTGCCCAGCTCGCGCAGCCCGTTTGCCGTGAGTGGATGGTCCTCGCCGTAGATGGCCTCGCGGAGCTCGACTGCGCGCTCGAGCATCTCGATCGATTCGGTGGCTTTCCCGATGAACGAGAGCACCGAGCCGATGTCCATCAGCGTGCTCGCGAGTTGGTCACCTTCCGTGTCCACCGCTTCGTGTCGCGCTCGAACCTGCTCGTACAGCTCGAGCGCCGTCTGCATCTCGCCCTTTGTGACGTAGATGGCAGCTTCGTTCGAGAGCGTGGTCGTCTCGAGTCTGTCGTCACCTCCTCCGCGCTCGAGCAGGGTGCGCGCGAGCGTGACCAGCCGTAGCCCTTCGTCGGTTTCCGCGAGCACGTTGCCGCGAATGAGCGCCAGGTCGGTGGCCAGGCGGGCCGCTTCGATGTCGTCGTGCGCGAGCAGATAGCTGTGCAGCCCGGTCTCGTAGGACGCCGCGCCGGGTTGGTCCTCTCCGCCCTCGATCTGCAGGTTGCCCAGCAGCCGATGCGCGCGCCCGCGCAGCGGCGGGTAGGCGAGGTCGTCGGCCTCCGTGGCGGCGGCGCGTACGTCGTCGAGCACCGCCTCGTAGTGCCCGAGGTTGTATTCGGCAGCCGCTGCAGCGAGTCGGGCCTCGAGCGCCTCGACGCGCGCGACGATGGCGGGGTCGGTCGGCGCGGGCACGGCCTCGAGCAGCCGAGGGCCATCGGCGCACCCGTCCAGCGAGGGCAGAGCAGCGGCGGCGTCGATCGCATTGAGCACCGCCGTCTTGTCTGCCCGTTCGAGCGCGTGCAGGGTCGCGTCGAACTGCCGCAGCTGGCGGTCGTAGCAGGCGATGCGTCGGTCGAGCAGCTCCTCGGATTGGTCTCCGCGGACGCGCGTCGCTTCGCAGGCATCGGTCCGGGCGGTCGCCCACTGCGTGGCGTAGTCGTCGAAGCGTACGGCCGCGTCGTTCCAGCTTCGGGCGCCCAGCGAGCCCGCCTCGT
>CAYSPB010000048.1:0-29276 GCA_964432695.1 uncultured Nannocystaceae bacterium | reverse complement strand
GGGGAGTGGGCGGGGGGGCGGGGGGGGAGGGAGGGGGCCAAAGATCTCTGGGGCCGGGCGGGCCGGGGGGAGGACCGGGCGGGACCGGGAAGCGCGGGGACCGGGGAAGGACGTCAGCGGAGCTCGCGCTGAGCACGCTCAAACAACTCTGGGACCGGGCGGGACGGACCCGCTCAAACAACTCTGGGACCGGGCGGGACGGGGGGACCGGGCGGGACGGGGGGGGCGGGACGGGGGGACCGGGCGGGACGCGGGGCGGGACGCTGGACGCGGGAACTTCGAGCGGGGTTGCTCCGGGGAACGCGGGCTGCGACGGTTCGGCGGTGAGCGACGCGTACGAGCTGTACTACTGGCCAATCCTGCCCGGTCGCGGGGAGATCGTTCGTTTGGTGCTCGAAGACGTCGGCGCGCCGTATCGCGACGTCGGTCGCGAGGAGGGGGTTCCCAGGGTTGTTGAGGCGCGTCGAGGCGTGCTTGGCGGCACGAAGCCGTTCGCACCGCCAGTCCTCAAGTACGGCGACCTCGTCCTGTCGCAAACGCCAGCGATCGTACGCATGCTCGCCGAACGTCACGGCCTCGCCCCGGACGACGAGGCTGACCGCCTGCTCGCGCAGCAGCACGTGCTGGGCTGGTGCGACCTGATGCTCGAGTGCCACGACACGCATCACCCCATCGCGCTGGGCCTGACCTACGAAGAACAAGCCGAACCCGCCAAGGAGCGCGCGCGGCACTTCCGCGAGAGCCGGCTCGGACCCTGGGTCACGCATTTCGAAGGCGTCGTGCAAGCTGGAGGTGGCGTGCACGTCGGGGGCCGAATCTGCGAAGCCGACCTCGTCGCGCGCTTCGTGCTGCGCGGACTTCAGCACGCGTTTCCCCGCGCGTTCGACCGCCTGCGCCCAGAGCTCCCCGGCCTGCTCGCGCTCGCCGACACCGTGGAAGCCCGGCCCCGCCTCGCGGCCTACCTCTCCTCGGACCGCGCGCTTCCTTTCAATGCGCACGGCATCTTCCGGCACTACCCCGAACTCGACGCCTGAGTCGACGCCCCTCGGGGTGATACGATGGCGTGCATGCAGGGCCTGCGGGTCGGCGTCTTCGTACTCGGGGGAGCGGTCGGAGCACTCGGATGCCCGTCCGTATCTCCGTTCGTGTGCGGGTCTTCGGGCCAGTGCGTCCGTGAAGGAACGGTCGGCGTCTGCCAGCCCGACACCGCCCGATGCGCCTACGAAGATCCACGGTGCGCAACGGGCTTCCGCTACCCCGAAAGCACGGACCTGGGTCTGGCCGGCACCTGCGTCGACGCGTCATCGGCCGCGACGACCGGCTCCCCGTCCACGGGCACGCCCGACCCGATCGACACGACGGACCCACTCGCATCCTCGACATCGAGCACCAGTGCCAGCGAGGCCGACACGACGTCGGACGAGACCACGACCGGAGCGCCGACCTGCACCCTCGAAGTGAGCGCTCCGATCGCCCACGCCGACGCGCCGGGCATCGACGTTGGTGCCCACGTCATCGACGCCACGGACGTCCCCGCCGTACGCATCGAGAACAGCCCCGACGCCCGCCTCCACGACCTCGAGCTGACCTATTCGGGCACGACCGCGGTCGTCGTGCTCGACAGCCCCAGAACCCACATCGAGCGCCTTCGCATCCGCAACGTGGGCATCCAAGGGCCCGGGCCTGCGGCGGCCAGCGAGTTCGCGATCCGGGTCGAACGTTCCAACGACGTCGTCATCGAAGACGTCTACGTCGAAGACGCGCGCACGGGCGTCGCCGTTCTCGACACCGACGGCGTGACGATCGAGCGCGTGTGGGTGGTCAATGCGCGCGGAGACGTCAATACCGACGGCCGCGGTGAAGACGACGGAGGCGACGGCATTCTCCTGCAGTCCTGCACCGCTGCCACGATTCGAGACTTCGGATGCACGAACACGCCCGACGCGTTCCAGGCGCACGCGGGCATCTTCATCGATCGCTGCTTCGACGTGCTCGTCGAGGGCGGCATCGCCGATGAGATCACGCAGCAGTCGGCGGCTGGCATCCGTATCCACACCACGACGCGAGAGAGCGGCTCGATCACCGTCCGCGACTTCGACGTCGTCGGAGGTCGCCATGCATGCTTCGACACGCTGGTGGGCCGCGACGTCACCTTCGAAAACACCGGATGCCGCAACCAACCAGACATCGGCTGGAAGGGGAGCTTCGACATCGAAGGACCGATGCGGGTGCTCGGGGGTCGCTACTACGACGTCGCCCAAACCTCGTGCTGCGACGGCGACTACGTCGAGTTCGAGGCCAGCGAAGATCAGTTCGTACCCCGGCTTCCGCCCGCGACGCAGGCACCGTGCACACATGTCGGAGGCTGAGCGCTTGCGTGCGCGCCTACGCAGCACACGGGACCTCACCGTGCACCTTGTGTGCACTCCATCGCAGCGGTTTGCAAAGACTCGCGGGATGCAGGATCGGCGCTGAAACGCCGAAGGCTCGGGTGTACGGCACGTTCTGGCGACGCTGCCACGAGCACAAGGACGAGCGAGGCGTCGTAGGCTGCACGTCGGGCTGCTAGTCCTCCGCGCGCGGTTGCGTCATCATTGCCATCGGTGGGAGCCACGTCGCGGGTCGGCCGCTACGAACTCGGAGAGCGCATCGGCTCCGGGGGGATGGCCGAAGTGTTCCGGGCCCGCGCGCCGGGACTCGGACGCGCCATGCAAGACGTGGCCCTCAAACGGATGCACGCCCATCTCGCGGAAGACCCGGAGTTCGTACAGCTTTTTTTCCGGGAGGCACAGGTCGCCTCGTCGCTCAACCACCCGAACGTGGTGAATCTGCTCGAGTCCGGGCAAGACGGCGACGTCTACTTCTTGGCGATGGAGCTGGTCGAAGGCCTCAGCCTGCGCCGCCTCATCAAGGCGGTCCAGGCCTCCGAAGAGCCGTTCGACGTCTCCGCTGCGGCAACGATCGTCGCGCACGTCTGCGCGGGCCTGCACCACGCGCACGAGCGCCGCGGCGAGTCGGACGAGCCGCTGGGCATCGTTCATCGCGACGTATCTCCGGGCAACATCTTCTTATCCATCGATGGGAGCGTGAAGCTCGGGGACTTCGGCGTTGCAACGGCGACGGCCGAGTGGACCGCCCTGCGTTCCCGGACCGGCTCGATCCGCGGAAAAGTCGCCTACATGGCGCCCGAGCAGGCCCGCGGACAAGCCGTCGATCGTCGCGCCGACGTGTTCGCAATCGGTAACGTCCTGTTCGAACTCCTCGAAGGACGCCGGCTGCTCCAAGCCGAGGGCGAGGTCGAACTCCTGCACGAACTGGTGTTTGGCGGCTACGGCGACGGCCGCGTGACCCGCAAGGATTGCCCCCCCGCGCTCGTCGACGCCATTGCGCGAGCCCTCGCCGCCGATCCCCAGGAACGGTTCCCCTCCGCGGCGGCGTTTTCTGACGGGCTCAAGGCGGCCGTGCCCCTTCTCGACGCCACGGAGCTCGCGGGCTACGTCGGTGCCTATCACGACGACGAGCCCACCACGCACGTTCGCGTCGAGAACGTAAAGCCCCGAGGGGGCGCCACCACGGCGCTCGCCGACGTGCCGGCCCCGGCTCTATCCGCAGGGGAAACCGAGACCCTGGTCCCACGGACGGTTGCGCTCCCCTCCAGCGTCGCCGCCGAGCTGCCCAAGCGTCGAGCAGTCGCGGCGCTCGGCGCCATTGCGGCCGCGGTCGCCGGACTTCTCTCGTGGCGTGCCTTCGCACCGGCCGACGGGGTGCAAACCGCCGTGGTCGGCCCGCTCGGCAACGTACCGCCCCTGCCCTCGCCCGCTGCCGTCCTGGATGCACCCGCACCTCCACCGGTCGAGGCGAGCCCGAGCGAAGATGAGGACGCAAAGAACCCGCCGCGCCGACGAAGCACCGCGGGCAAGCGAAAGCAGCGACGCCGCCGCAAGTCCGCACGAACCGCGCCCGAAGCGTCCCCATCGCGGCCGCCTCCCGGCGAAGCGCTCTTCCCCGACTGATTCACGTCACCGGCACGAATGCGGCGCCGGCCTGCGCAGGTCCACACCACCCGCGACGTCGAGGACGATTTATGAGAAGGGTCAAGGGTGCAGTCGCTGCTGTCGATCGTGCTGGCGACGAGCCTGAGCGCGACCAGCTCTCCGGTCTCTTCGCGAGACGACGTCAACGCCTTGGCTGCGACTGCCGATGACGCCTTTTCGCGCGGAGACTTCGAAGCTGCGCGAAACGCCCTGCTCGAAGCGCTCGCGCTGGAGCCGAACAACCCGCCGCTGCTGTTCGGCCTCGCGCAGGCGGAGCGCTTTCTCGACAATTGCCCCCGCGCGATCGAGCTGTACGACGCGTTTCTCGCGGCCAGCCCGACGCCCTCGCAGGCCGAGGCAGCGCGCGAGAAACGGGCCCAGTGCGTCCCCGAACCCCCCGAACCGCCCCCGCCCATCGTCGAGGCACCCGCGGGGAGCGAGCCCACCCAGCCGCCGCCTTCGAAACCGGGCCGCCCACGGCCCCACCCCGCAGGTCCTCTCCTCGTTGGGACCGGCATCATCCTGGCGGCTGCGGGAGCGGGTCTCCTCGCCGCGTCTTTTTCCACCGCCCGCCGCGCGCCTGACTCCGCAACGCAGGGAGACTACGAACGACGGCGGCGGATCGTACCCGGTCTCGCCGCCTCGGGATGGTCTGCGCTCGGCCTCGGCGCGGCGGCAATCGTGACCGGCGGAGTCGTCTGGGGCCTGCGCATCGGAGGCGATCGGGTCCGCATGGTATGGAAGACGAGGCCCGTGCACTCGAGCCTCGCTCGCCGATGACCCAGCAGACACCGTCGCAGACGCTCACCGTCGGGGACATCCGGCGCAAACACGAGCGCAGGCACCTCGTGGCGATTCGAGAATCGTCCACGCGCATGATTGCGCTCGAAGACGACACCGACATCGTCTTGGGCCGAACGCGCGACGCCGACGTGGTCATCGACGATCCCACGCTGAGTCGACGCCACCTGCAGCTCTCGGTCGGCCGAACCGTCCGCGTCACCGATCTCGACAGCCACAACGGAACCCACCTGCGCGGCCAAAGACTGGCCCCTGGGGCCCCGATCGAGCTCGTCTCGGGCGACGTCATCGAAGCCGGAACGACCACGTTCGTGTTTCGCGACGAGGCGCGCGGCACGACGCAAAGCACCGACGGTGCGTGGTCCCAGGCCCGCGCACTCGCCCGCCGCGTCCAGAAAACGAACCTCAACGTGATGGTGCTCGGGCCCGCCAACTCAGGGCGACGCACGCTCGGACTCGAGATTCTCGGGCCCGGTGCGCAGGTCGTTGATGGCCGCGCGCTCGATACGGACGCGATCACCCAGCTGGGTGCGGTGGCGCTCCCGATGTTGCTCCTGCACTGCGACGAGATCCCCACCGCACTGCAGGCGCCGCTCGCCCGCGTCATCCCCGACCGCACCGCACGCACGGTGGCCACGGCAACGCGCGATCCCGGCGTGCTCGCGGCCAGCTTGGGCTTCTACCTCCCCTTGCATCGCGCCCTGGCTGGGGTCGTCCTGCGCATCCCGTCGCTGGAGCACTGCATCGAGGAGTTCGACGCGATCGCTCAGCACGTGCTTCGTGCCTACGCCAACCGCGTGGGCCTGGACGGCACGCCTCGACTCGCGTCCGACGCCCTCAAGGTGCTCCAGGCACGGCGGTGGCCCGGCGAGCTTCGGGAGTTGGCCGACACGCTCGAAGCGAGCGTCGTCGGGTTACGTAGCCCAACCCTCCGCGCCAGCGACCTGCGATTGCCCAGCGAGGCCGCCGACGTCGGCGACCCGGAGACGGTCGAAAAACAACGCATCGTGGACGCGCTCGCGGCGTGCGGCGGTAACCAGACCCAGGCCGCCAAGTTGCTCAAGATTTCCCGTCGCACGCTCGTCTCTCGGCTGGATCGCTACGGGATCTCCCGTCCTCGCAAGCGAGCCAAGACGTAGCCGTAGGTCCGCTTACGCGGCCGACGAACGGATTTGCACAACTTGTGCAAACCGAACGGACCCCCAAGCACAGCTCGCCGATCGGCGGTTACGCTGGTGTCGTGAAGGCTGGAGGGATGCGTGGATGTTGGGTCGGCATGGGACTGGTGCTCCTATCCGGCTGCTACAGCGGATTCGACGCCGATGCGGCATCGGGCGGGCCCAGCGATGCAACCGCGTCGGGTTCTGCCACGGCAGGTGGCGCAGACGATGGCGATGACGAAGACGACGGAACCGACTCGAGCGATGACCCGGACGGAGGCGGGGCCATCGGCTCGGGCGACACGCCGATGCGCCGACTGACCGGAGCGCAGTTCCTCACCTCGGTCCGTGACCTTCTCGAGCTGCCCGACTGGGCACCGGCCACCGACCTTCCCAACGACGGATTCAACGAGGAAGAGTTCCAGCTCTCCAACATGCTCGCCTCCGGCGTGAGCACGACGCTGGTCGACTACAACCGCTACCGCGAGATCGCAAAGGAGGCAGCCGAGGCCGCGCTGGGGAGTGACGACGACATCACCAGCCGGCTCGGCTGTCAGCCCGCGACGGCCACCGACGCGTGCGCGCAGACGTGGCTGCTCGAGCTGTGCGCGCGAGCCTGGAGTCGTCCCGTCGACGCCAGCGATCCGGTCTTCACCGTCCTGCTCTCGGCCGCCGAAGACGGAGAAGCTCGCCTGGGCACCGCGCGTGACGGCCTGCGCTGGGCGGTCAGCTCCATCCTGCAGAGCCCCGAGTTCCTGTACGTCTACCCCGTCGGCCGTATCGACGACCCCACCGAGATGGACGACTTCTCGGTCGCACGCCAACTTGCGCTCACCTTCCGCGACTCCGTGCCCGACGCGCAGCTGCTCGACCTCGCAGCGGAAGGTGCACTGAGCGACCCCACCGTTCGTGCAGCACAGGTCGACCGCCTCATCGCGCAGATGGTCGACGACCCCGAGCACCGCGGCGCCGCGCATCGCTTCTTCGACGAATGGTGGTCGATGAACGTCGTCGAGTCGACCGGCAAGGACCCCGAAGCCTACCCCGAGTTCACCGACGAGCTTCGTCAGGCGATGAAGCAAGAGGTCGAGCTTTGGATCGCCGACCTCGTGTTCACGCAGCGCGGCGACTTCCGCAGCATCGTCAACTCGAACAAGGCCTTCGTGAACGCTGAGCTCGCGGCGCTGTACGGCATCGAAGGAGAGTTTGGGCCCGACTTCGTGGCGGTGGACCTGCCCGAGGACAGCCCCCGCATGGGCCTGCTGACCACGGGGGCGTTCCTCTCCGTGATGGCGCACCCATCGCTGACCTCACCCGCCGCGCGCGGCAAGTTCATCAGCGAGCGCCTACTGTGCGTCGAAATCCCGCCGCCGCCCGGCGACGTGGATACGACGATCCCGCCTCCGACCAAGCCGGAGACCAAGCGCGAGCGCTTCACCCGACACAACACCGACCCGGTCTGTGCGGGCTGCCACAAGCTGATGGATCCCTCGGGCATGGCACTCGAGACCTTCGACGCGATCGGTCGCTACCGCCTCACCGAGACCGTCTTCTTCGAAGGCGAGGAACATGAGTTGACCATCGACCCCTCCGGCAACCTGCTCGGGCAGGACTTTGCCGACAACAAAGGCATGGGCGTGATCTTGGCCGACTCGCCCAACTTCTCGACCTGCATCACGCGCCAGATGATGCGACACACCTTCGGTCGAGAAATCGAAGGCCCCGAGGAGGCGGTCATCGAGGCGGTTGCCGCTGAGTTCGCCGACGCCGACTACGACTTTTTGTCCCTCATGCGCTCCATCGCGCTCCATCCCAACTTCACCACCATCGCCGCCGCGGAGTAGGATCCATGCCCACGCTGAAACTTCATCGTCGCACCCTGCTCAAGGGCATCGCCGCGGGCACCACCTTCTCGGTGGGCCTGCCAATCCTCGAAGCCATGCTCGACGCCCACGGCGAGGCCTACGCCGACGGCTCCCCGATCGAACCGTTCTTCATCGGCTACAACTGGGGCTCGGGCGTCGGCAACTTCAGTGGCGACGGAGGCCCCGACTACTGGACACCCAGCGGCGTCGGCGATGGGGACGCCTGGACATTGTCCGAAGAGCTCGCTCCGCTGGCGGAGCACAAGGACTACCTCACCGCGTTTTCCAACATGCGGCTGTTCGGGCCCGGGAGCCACCACGAGATGCGCGCGGGCGTGTTCTGCGGTCAGCACTATCAGAACGATGCCTACAACGCGAATGGAGCATACCAAGGCCTCGGCGCCGACCGTGCATCGATCGACCAGTTCGTCGCGGACCGGCTCGAAGCGATGGGCCAAGGCTCGCCCTTCCACTCGCTCGTGCTCGCGCTCTCCGACGTGGGACGCCACTACAACTCCCTAGGCCGAGGACATTCCTTCTCCTGGAAGGAAGGGTTCATCCTGGAGACGCCGGAGACCTCGCCGCACGCGCTGTACGAGCGCCTGTTCGCCGGATTCAGCCCCGAGCCGGGCGATGGACCGCCGCCCGAGTCGATGGTCGAACTCAAGGCCCTCGACGCGATCAAGGCGAGCGCGGATCGTCTCCGTGCACGCGTGAGCAGCTACGACCAGCAAAGGATCGATCAACATCTCGAGGGCCTCTTCGAGACGGAGCGCGTCCTGGAGGAGCTCGGCACGCTCACGTGCGAGGTCCCCAAGTCGCCCGCGGGGGACTACGGGCCCGATGCCGCGTCTGTCGAACCGCTCGTCGAGAAGAACTTCGTCTTCAGCAAGCTGATCTCGCAGGCGGTCGCCTGTGGCATGACCCGCTCGGTCAACTACATGTTTTGCGGCATGCAGGCCGACCCTGTCATCGGTGACGTGGGCGCGACCGATGGCCTACACCTCCTCACGCACAACGACCTCAGCGGCTCCCAAGCATCCCAGCCCGAGATGGTGCACGCGGTCGCCACGTTCATCATCCAGCGCCTCGCAGACCTCGTCTCGGAGCTTCGTTCGGTGCAGGTCGGTGGCGGGAACCTGATGGACCACGCGTGCATCATGGTCGCCTCCGAGATGATGGACGGTCGTCGTCACAGCAACAACGACGGCACGCCCATCTTGCTGCTCGGCAAGGCGGGGGGACGACTGAAGACCGACGTGCACCATCGACCCACCGAGGAGGCCGACCGGAACACAGCCAAGGTCCTCGTCACCATCATGGAGGCGATGGGGCTGGACCAAACCGGCATCGACGGCGGCCTCATGCAGAGCCCGAACGGGCCCATCGACGAGCTGTTGCTGCCGGCCTGAACGCACAGCATCATGAAACATGCATGCGGCGCATGTCGGATGTGCACCGCGTGCTCTGGGTGCGGTCCAGCGCGGGCGCCATGCTGCCCAGCACATGGCAGACCCGACTCCGATCGACCGCAGCGCCGTCACCGATTCCCGCGTCCAGCGCGTGCTCTCTGCGATGGACGGCATCCTCGTGGCCCACGACGAGGCCGCCGTCGAACGCGACTTCCATCCAGACTTCGTCCAGCACAACCCGTGGGCCAAAGACGGTGCGACGCACGTCAAGGAGATGTGCGCCTTCGAGTTCGGCGTCCACGTGCAGCGGTACGTCGTCCAAGGCGATCTCGTCGCCTATCACGGCATCTACACGGCTCCCAACCCACTCGGCGACCAGCCACTGCACTGCGTCGACGTCTGGCGAGTGCAGGGCGAGCAGATCGTCGAGCACTGGGACGCCCTGCAGCCGATTCCGGCCGAAGCCGTCGGTGCGTTCCTCGACGGCGACGGGGACGGAGGTGCAGCGGTCTCTCCGCAGGTGGTAGCCGGCAACGCAGCCCGCGTTCGAGGCTTTCTCGAGGGCACCGCCACGGACATGCTCGCCGGCGACGTGGTCTGGCACCGACCAGGCGGTGGCTCGGCCGAGGCCCTGCAGGCGTGGCAGTCTGAGCACACCGTCGAGATCCGCCGCACCATCGCATCGGGCGACAGCGTCTTGGCGCAGCTCGACACGCGTGTTGGCACGCAGCGCAAGGTCGTCTACGCCTGGTTCCGCCTGCACGCCAACCGCATTGAAGAGGTGTGGATGGTGACGCAGGACTTCGTCCCCGACGCCGAAGCTGCGACGGCGCACCCGCACTTCTAGTACCGTCGCTCCGGAAGCTGACATGGCGTCACGGGCACTTTCGTCGTTCGACCTCAACCTGCTCCTCCAGCTCGACCTCCTGCTCGAGGAGAGTTCGGTTTCGGGGGCGGCGGCGCGAGCAGGCATCACCCAGTCGGCGATGAGCCGCGCGCTCGGCCGGCTCCGCGACGCGTTCGACGACGAGCTGCTGGTCCAGGTCGGTCGCGGCATGGAGCGTACCCGCGTGGCCGAACAGCTCGTCGGGCCCGTTCGCGCGGTGCTCCGCGACATCGACCAGCAGATCCTCTCGCCGCGGGCGTTCGATCCCACGACCGCCGAGGTCGAGTTCCGCATCGCCGCCGTCGACTTTGCAGAGGTCCTGCTGTGCGGCCCGCTCCTGCAGCGGCTCCGCGCCGAGGCGCCGGGCATCACGCTGAACCTGACCGGAGCGCAGGAGGCCTTTCGCGGCGGTCTCTCGCGTGGCGAGCTCGACCTCGCGTTGGGGGTGATGTCGGGGGCGCGTGCGAGCATCAAAGGCCGCCGGCTGTTCACCGACACGTTTTCCTGCGTAGCCCGAGCCAAGCACCCCGCAGCCACGGATGGACCCCTCACCGTGGAGGCGCTGCAAGCCCATCCCCACGTGCTCGTTTCTCCCAGCGGACGCGGCGATGGCCAGGTCGACGAAGCACTCGCCGCCATCGGTGGAACCCGACACGTTGCGGCACGCGTCGGCAGTTTTCTCGTCGGCATGCACTTCGCGGCGGAGAACGACCTTCTGCTCACCGCCCCAACCCGCATTGCGCATCGCTACGCCGCCCTGGACCCTCGCCTGCGCGTCCTCCCCTGCCCGCTCGAGCTGGAGCCGCTGAACCTCTCGATGCTTTGGCACGCGACACGTCACGGGGACCCCGCGCACGCCTGGCTGCGAACGCAGCTCGTCGCGGAAGCCGAACGACTGGCATGACGCATGCGCTGCGTGCATGACGAGCATGTATGCAGCGCCATCGTCGGAGCAGGTGCGGCGCGCTACGCCCAACGCATGCGCGCTGCAATGCTGCACAGCTACGGTTTCGAAGGCCTCGCAATCGAAGAGCTGGACGACCCCACCCCCGGGCCGGGCGAAGTTGTCGTTCGAACGCACCGGACCTCCTTGAACCCCGTCGACCTCGAGACCGTCGCAGGAGACAACAAGATGCTCCTGCCCAAGCGCCTGCCGTTCGTCCCCGGTGTCGACGTGGCTGGCGTGGTGCACAGGCTGGGCGAAGGCGTCTCGAACCTGGCCGAAGGCGACCGCGTCGTCGGCTACACGGGGGTTCCGTCCCCGGGGGCCTTCACAACCCACGCGGTACTCCCCGCCCACGCGCTCGCACCCGTACCCGACGCGGTGTCGCTCGAGCACGCAGCAGCGGTGTCTCTCGCAGGGCTTGCGGGGTGGCAGTCACTCGACGCGCTGCGCTTGGACCGCGGCGCCCGCGTCCTGGTTCACGGTGCGGCGGGCGGCGTCGGCAGCGTGGCAACCCAGCTCGCCATCGATCGCGGGCACGAGGTCATCACCAACGTGCATGGCCGCGATGCCGAGCGGGTGCGCAGGTGGGGCGCGACGCAGGTCGTTGCCTACGACCAGACGCGATTCGAGGACGTCGTGTCTTCGGTCGACGGGGTCGTCGACACCGTCGGCGGGGACACGTTCAAGCGTTCGCTAGCCGTCCTACGCCCCGGCGGGACGCTCGCGTCCCTCAAGGCGATCCCGCATCCACGGGTTCTTCGAAGCGCGGGGTTCAAGGTCCCGTGGCTGCTCGGCCCGGTCTTCGGTCTACTCGCAGCGCCGCAGCAAAAGCGAGGAGTCCGCATCGAGCCCATCGTCACCCGCCCCAACGGCGCCGCGCTGGCCGAGGTGATGGCCCTCGTCGCAGCGGGTGCCATCGCTCCCCGCGTCGAGACCACCATCGAACTCGAGGACGTCGGCCGGACGCTGGCCGCGATGAAGCAGGGGCGTCAGCGAGGCAAGGTCGTCGTGACGTTGGGCTAGCCGTCTCTGCGGAACGGGGCTTCGCAGAACTCGAAATCCTCGAGCTCGATGAAGTGCGGCTGCGCCGTCGTGACTGCATACGCGCCGGCCATGAGCTGAACCTCGCTCGCGACGAAGTCGAACGGAATGGCCGCCGCGTGCACCGGCAAGAATGCGTCACCGTCGGTGCTGTACGCGAAGTTGACCTCGCCGCCCAGGACGAAGATCTCGAGCCAGAGTTCTTCGAACGGGGGCAGGTTGAGAAACTCCACCGCGATCCCGTTCAGCCGGACCGACAACTCCGTGTCACCGGTCAACACCAGCGTAGCCGACGCAGGCCCGTCCGCGTCGAGCACCCGCAGCAAGAACTGCCCAAAACCATCCTCGGTCGGCTGAACGAGGTGCGCGACCACGTAGCCGTCACCGCTGAGGTCCACGTCGGGGTACACGATCGACGCGAATCCGGAGAACCCGGTATCGATGGCGTAGCGCAGGCGCCCCTCCGACTCGCTCATGATCGACGGCATGGCAGACTGCCAGATCCAAGGCGGCGTTTCGACGATGCCATCATCGAACTCCTCGACGAACTGCGGGCACTCGATCGCGGGTCCGGTCGACGTCTCCGATGCGTCCTCGCTCGTGCTCGTGGTGCTGCTCGCGTCGTCGATGCCCGTCGTCGCGGTGGCCGTAGCCGCTTGGGTCGTTCCCGGCGCGGACGTGCTTGCCGGAGGGTTCGCTCCGGTCTCGGCCGTCGAGTCGGCGCAGGACGCGGTCATGCACCCGGTCGAAGACGAGGCGTCTGGCTCCACTTCGACGCACGCCCCGGCCAGTCCGGGCGGCGCACTGCTGGCGTACCGAAAGCCCGACGCGCAGTTGCGGTCCACAAAGCTGCAGAAGCCATTTGGTTGGCATGCACCAGCCGCGTCACCATTGACGCATTGACCATCGGTTTGGCACTGGAAGACCTCAGACGAAGTACATCCCCCCACACCGACGCAGAGCGTCGCAGCGATCGCCCAGCCCACGCGCATGACCCGGATGGAGAATACCATCCGAAGGGGCCAGGGTTGGGATGAGCGACGTTGGTGCTCTGCTCACATTCGCCATTGAATGAGACTGTCCCGCATGTCCAGGGTCCGCGCAGCCACGCACCGCGAGCAGGGCAACGCGCGACGCCGCCGAACCTCGGGAGGCGCGATGCCTTCCCCCGAACCCCAGATCCGACCCGTTCGCGGCGACGAGCACGCCATGTAGGGAAACGGGCCAGGTTTTGCACCTGCCCCGTACGCAGCGTACGAGCTACTGACCGGTCCCAAACCGCAAGACGTTGCCGTCGGGATCGGACACATGCATCTCGCGAGTCTTCCACGGCATGTCCTTGGGAGGCATGCGGATGATCGCGCCCTTGTCCGAAAACTCCTCGTGCAGCGCATCGACGTCTCGTGCGAACACCATCATCCACGCGCCGGGCGTGCCCTGGCAGCCCTCGCACAAGAAGATCGTCGCGTGCCCTCGCGTCACCGAACCGAAGTCCGGCGGATCGCCATGGTCCCAGTCGACCTCGAAGCCGAGCGTATCGCGGTAGTAGCGGAAGCTCGCGTCCAGGTCGCGCACGTTGAGGATTGGACGCGGGCAGGACAGCTCGGCGTCCTCATGACACGCGGTGGCCGCCGCCTGCAGCGAATCAGGCTCGGATGAACAACCACCGAGGAACATCACGCCGACCGCGGACCACGCCTTCCACCCCGTCACGCCTCCACGGTAGCAGCCCCGCACGAGGGCGGCGCACTCTGCTATGGTGCGGCCGCCCATGAACACGACTGCGGAGATGGTTCGCGTGAAAGAGGCGATGGCCTGGGTCGATGCGCCGCGCTGCGTGCAGCTCAAGGCCGTCACGAGCCAGGGCATGCCGGTCGAGCTCGACGCGGAACAGACCCGCAAGCTCGCAGAACGCCTGATGAAGCTCGCGGCGACCCTGGAGACGCTCCAAGCCGACGCCGACGCCGACGCCTGAGGCCATCTCCCGCGAGGTGCGGGCACCTGCTACAGTGCGCGCCGTGCTGAGCGTATCGCGCACCTTGAGCCTTGCAACGCTGTGCCTCGTCGCCTTCGGCTGCGACGACAAGCCTGCAGCTCCGCCCCCCCCGGCCGCCGCCGATGGTGCGGGCCGGAGCTACGACGGCGAGCCGGAGCAGAAGGCCGGAGCCGCTGCAGGCACCACCACGCCACAGGACAAAGCTGCCAAGCCACCCAAGCCGCGTGGCAAGCAGGTACCGCCGCCCGCCGACGTCGCTGCTGCGCCCGCGGACGCGAAGAAAACCGAGAGCGGCCTTGCCTACAAGGTGCTCGAGCCGGCACCCGCCGGCGATGGCAAATCGCCGGGCAAGAACGACAGCGTCAAGGTCGAGTACACCGGTTGGACCACCGACGGCGTCACCTTCGACACGACCGAAGGCCGCAACGCCAGCACCTTCAAGGTCGGCCAGGTCATTCCGGGCTGGACCGAGGGCCTGCAGCTGATGAAAGTCGGCGAAAAGACCCGGCTGTGGATCCCCGAGGACATCGCCTACAAGGGCCGCAAGGGTCGCCCCGCGGGCATGCTCGTCTTCGACGTCAAGATCCTCGAGATCATCGAAGCGCCCAAGACCCCCGAAGACGTCGCCGCGCCGCCGGCCGACGCCAAGAAGACCGAGAAGGGCGTTTCCTACAAGTCGCTCGCGGCGGGCACCGGCAAGACCAACCCCGATCCATGGGACAAGGTCAGCGTCCACTACTCGGGCTGGACCACCGACGGCAAGATGTTTGACAGCAGCATCACCCGCGGCAAGCCGGCTGAGTTCGCGCTCAACCGGGTCATTCCAGGCTGGACCGACGGCATTCCAAAGATGGTCGTCGGCGAGAAGATGCGCTTTTGGATCCCCGAAGACATGGCCTACAAAGGCAAGCCCGGGCCGCAGGGCATGCTCGTCTTCGATGTCGAGCTGCTCGAAATCGAAGAGCTGCCCGAGCCGCCTCCGCCGCCGGAGACGCCCAAGGACGTCAAGGCCGCGCCTGCGGACGCCACCAAGACCGACAGCGGCCTGGCCTACAAGGTCCTCGAGAAGGGCACCGGAACCGACAAGCCCACCGCAGCGAGCACCGTTACGGTCCACTACTCGGGATGGACCACCGACGGCAAGATGTTCGACAGCAGCATCACCCGCGGCAAACCGGCCACCTTCCCCCTGGGCCGGGTCATCAAGGGCTGGACCGAGGGCCTCCAGCTGATGGTCGTCGGCGAGAAAACGCGCTTTTGGATCCCCAAGGAGCTCGCCTACAACGACCGTCCCGGTAAACCCGCCGGCATGCTCGTCTTCGACGTCGAGCTGATCAAGATCGAGTAAGCGAGATCGCCTCGGCGGTTTTTTCGCCCCGCTCCGAGCACGGCCACTCACGGTCGGTTCTCGGGCGGGGCGTTTCAATTTCGTGCGGTGCGACCCGATGATCCGCCCGCGCCCCTTGATGTAGTCTCCCGAAGATTTGCGCAGGCGCCCATGGATCTGACGTTCGAAGAGTTTCGTGACAGCCTCGCCAGCCGCAGCCGGCGGGCCAGGGTTCTCAAACGCAACGATCGGCACTTTTTCGTGCTGATCTCCCAGCAGTTCAGCGCCGAAGAGCTCGAAATGCTCTGTGACACGGCCACCGCAATTCGCCGCCTCGACCGCCACGTCGAGGGTCGAGAGTATCTGCGGAGTCTGCTTCGTGGCGTACGGGTGATGAACCTGTTCGCTCAGCCCAGCACGCGAACGGCCGAGTCGTTCATGGCTGCGGCTGACAAGCTCGGGGCGACCAGCCGCCTCGTTTCCGACATTCGGACCTCGTCCTTCTCGAAGGGTGAGTCGGTCGAGGATAGCGTTCGCACGCTGTCGAGCTTCTTCGATGCCATCGTTGCGCGTCACCCCGACGACGATTTCGGCATTCGTGCCGCGTGGGCGCTCAGCCGCACGGCGCGAACCATCCCTGTCATCTCCGCGGGCAGCGGCAAGAGCCAGCACGTCACCCAGTCGCTGCTCGACTTCTACACGCTGCGCTACTCCTTCCAGGACACCGGCGGCGTCGATGGCAAAACGGTGATGATCGTCGGCGACATCGCCCGCAACCGAGCCGGTCGCTCGCTCGCGTACCTGCTGACCAAGTTCAAGAATCCCAAGATCCACTTCGTATCGCCGCCCGCGTACCAGCCCGACGATGCGCTGCTCGAGTACATCAAGGGCCACGACATAGAGGTGCACGTGCACGATGCGATCGAGCCGCTGCTGCGCGAGCACGGCGAGGGCATCGATGCGATGTACATGACCCGCCTCCAGCAGGAGTGGGACGGCGGCACAGGATCGCCCGAGAAGGGCAAGAAGCTGGGCACGGCCGACGACTTCGTGCTCAAGACCGAGTACCGAAAGTACATCCGGCCCGACTGCGTGTTGATGCACCCACTACCCCGCGTCAACGAGCTTCCCGACGAGTGGGAAGACCACCCCGGATTCGTGGTCTGGCGTCAGGTTCGCAACGGCATGTGGATCCGTGCCGCCGTCTTCGCGACGGTCTTCGGCGCGGACGCGGAGATCCGCGACCGCGGCCGGCGACTCGGCCTCATGTAGCGGCGCCGGTGCTGCTCGAGCTGCTCGAGCCGCTTCCGGAGTCCGAACCACTGCTGCTGCTGCTGCTGCTGCTGCTCGAGCCACTCGAGCTACTCGAATCCCCCGCCGTCCCGGTGGGGGATTCGGTCGTCGTGGTGTCCGACTCGGTGCCGGACGTGGACGAACCGCTGCTCGAGCCCGCGCTCCCCGAAGCGGCCGTTACCGACGTGGTCGACTCGCCTCCGGTCGTCGTCCCACTGGCGTCCCCCATCGTGTCGGGATCGGCCGTGGTGGGGAACATGAACCCCGTCGAGGTCGGTGCCTCGGTGTCCATGAAGAACGGGTTTTCCTCGGTGCACCCGGTCACCGCCACCAAACTCAACGCAACCAGACGTCGGCGCATTAGAACCTCACCTTCACGCCAGCGCTCGTCGGGCCGATGATCGGCTGCACCGAAATGGTGTCCTCGTCCATGGTGTCCAGCACGCCTTTCTTTTCGTTCTTCGTGCGCCGGCTGTACGCGATGACGCCGGTCGTGATGCCGGTCAGCAGCGAAGCGATGCCGAAGCCGGTCAGCAACGCGCCGGGCAGCAGCGTGTCGTAGCGGAAGCGACAGTTCCCCGCGAAGTCGACATTGTCTCCGCTGCATTTGTTCCGGACCGGTCGCTCTTCGAGCACGAGCAGCGGGACGCCCGCACCCACCAACCCGATGCCCAGCATCGAGAAGGTCCAGCCGGTCGCCCGCAGGGCCTTCGTCTGACGCTCATCGTTCTCGATGAGGTCGAAGTTGAGCACCTTCGTGCCGCCGCGCGGAGCCCGAACGGTCTGTACGACGTCGTTATGGTTACGCATCGTGATCTCGAGGTCGCGAAGGCCGGGCTCGACCTCGACTTCGAGGGGCGTCTTGCCCAGTCGCTCTCCATCGAGCTTGACCGAAGCCCCCTCGGGATCGGTACGGATCGACAGCGTGGCCGGACCGGACGTTTCCGAGGATGCGGCCTCGCGATCTCCGTAGGGGTTTGCGACGAACTCGAGCAGTGGCTCCTGAATCTGTTCGGTCTCGGTGACCAGGGAAGCCACGACGTCGTCATAGCTGCAGATCTCACAGGTGGTCTCTTCGCTGGTCTTCAGGTTTCCGGCGAAGTCGTACAGCCGCAGCGCAATGCCGTAGTCCCGGTCGATCGTCGACAGTGCAGGCTGGACCACCCATTGAGCATCTGCCGATTCGGCGACCGTATGAATGCACTCATAGTTCGTACAGTTGGCGCCCGGCGGTCGTCCATCGACCAAGTCGTACTGGTTGCTCTTCAGTGCCGCGCGGATTTCGTCACGGGCTTGCGCGCGGACTTCGCTCGGCACGTCCCCTTCGACGACCAACGGCATCACCGCAACGCGGGTCTTCTTCGGTTTGGCATGCGCCCACGACGGTGCCATCGCGACGGTGGCCGCCACCATCAGGCCGCTCAACGCCCTTCCCTTTCCCGTGCGCACCATGATCGTCTCGGAGCGTAGCAACATCGGGGAAACTCGCGAAATTGCTGCGGCGAGGACCGCCGACTCGTGAGACCCTAGAGCGGCTTTGTCGTCGGACCGACGCGGCCGCAAGCCACCACCGCCCCCGCCCCCGCCTCCGCCGGGCGGACGAAGGACTCGTGGCGCTCGGCCACCGGCGCCTCCAATTCGGGCGGCGGGGTTCGCGGAGGATCAGCGGACGGTCACCAAAGCTCCACCGATGGGCGACGAGGACCGGACCGTGCGCCGCCCCAACCCGCTGCTGGCGGCTCAGGCCCCCCCCACGCCGAACGCCCCTCGATATCGAACCAAGGGCATTCGGTGGCGACATCCGCTCGGCGAGGTCTTCGACGCCGTCGATGGTCAAACCGGCGACCGCGTCGTGCTCACGCTGCTGCATCCGGCGCGCAAGCTCGCGACCGGGCACGTCGATGCGGCCCGAGCAACCGCCAACGTCCTCTCGGGCGTCATCGATGCGGCGATCAACGGGGTCGTCGACATCGTGCCGTACCCCGACGGCCGCATCGCCGTCATCACCGAGTTCCTCAATGCGACCGCGCTCTCCGAACAGCTCGGGCGCAAAGCACTCCCGCCGGCCCGCGTGTTCGCGGTCCTGCGGCAGGTCACGCGAGCGCTCGGCCTGGCGCACCGGGCTGGCGTGGCACACGGCGCGCTCTGTGTCGGGAGCGTCCTGCTGACCGGAGCGCAGGGCAAGCCGGACACCGTCGTCCTCACCGACTTTGCGATGCAGGGGTTGATGGGCGCCGACCTGGCCGTCCCCGATTCCGACGCCGGCTACCATCCCGTCACGCCTGAGCGCATCCTCGGCCTGACGCGGACCGAACGAGAAGACCTCTACCTCGTGGGCTGTCTCGGCTACACGATGCTGACCGGTTCACCACCGTTCCGCACGGGCAACGCGCTTGCGGTCCAGCGCCGCCACGCGATCGAAGACCCCATGCCGATTCCGGAGCGGCTGCGGTCGAAGCGTCTGCCGCCGGCGGCCCTGATCGAGGTGGTGCATCGCTGCCTCGCCAAAGAAGCCGAAGATCGCTTCGAGGACGCCAACGATCTCGAAGCCGAGCTGTGCCTGGCGCAGATCGATGCGGGCATTCAAACGCCGTGGGACGACCTGCCGATCCCCCGCGTCGACGAAGCACGCCGTCAAGCCATCCTGCGCGGCATGCAGAGCAGTCGCACCGCGGCACGGCCGTTGGGTGCGCCCGCCGTCGTCGACATCGCGGAGTCCCGCCCCATCACGCTCGAGGAAGCCAAACAGCTCGCAGCCGCCAAGCGGGCCAAGTCTGGGCCCACGCCGCCACAGCAACCGCGCCCTCCCTTGCCGCCACCGGGCGTGCCGCAGCCGATCGGAGGCTCGCAGGGGACACGCCCCCTTCAGATTCCACGCCCGGCACCGCCGAAGCCTGCAGCAAGACCCACCGCCACGCCAAAGCAGAACACGGCGCCACTGAACGTGAAGCCGGTGTCCCCCCCCGGCCCGAGCTCTCCGGTTCCAGAGGCCGGCGACGACGCGAGACCGATGCGCGCCCCAGCGTCTCCAGGTGGCTTCGATGATCAGGTCACGCTGCCTTCGGCACGAGCGTTCCCTCGACCTGCGCACATGCAGGCGCCTGAGAAGGCGGAACGCAGCCCCGGCGTGCCCAGGCCGGTCACCCCAGATACCACCGCCCCCGTGGTCAAGCGTGCGGTCGTGGGTCGTGGCGGGTTCTCCCGTCCCGAGCCCGCCAAGCCCCCAGTTCGCTACGCCCCCGGGGCATCGACCCCATCGCCGCAGCCCCCTGCCTCGACGCCGTCGGTCCCCGCACCGAGCCCAGCATCGCTGAAGACGCAAACTCCGGCTCGGCCAACCGCGCCTCCCATTCCGGCCCCACCGGTCGCCAAGCCCGCTGCACCTTCCATCCCGGCCCCACCGATCGCACCTCCACTGTCCAAGCCGGCTGCGCCGTCGCAGGTGGACGCCGAACCTGTACCTGCACCCGAGGTTTTTCCGCGGTCAGAACCCACCTCGACCGCGCCGCGCCCCGAAGCTGCACCTGCGCCTCCGCTGGCCACAGCCGAGCCCCTTGCAGTTGAGCCCGCACCCGTCGAGCCCGAGCCCGAGCCCGAACCTGCGCCCGTCGAGCCAGAACCAGACTGGGACCCCGAACCTGAGGTCACACCGGCCCTCGACGCGCCGCTCGAGCCGGAGCCAGCCCCCGCGGAACCCGAGCCGGTCCCCGCACCGATCGCGCCGCTTCCGGCACCCGCGCCCGCGTCCCATGCCGACGCCGCATGGGACGACGACGTCGACGACCTGCTGCCACCGAAGAAGCCGTGGGGGCTGTGGCTCGGCATCGCAGCCGGCGTGCTCGTGGTCGGTGGTGGCACCGCGATGCTCGCCGGGGGTCGCGATGAAGCCGCGAAGCCCAGTACGACGGCCAGCGCCACGCCTCCCGAGGCGCCCGCGCCCGACCCGGCACCTGCGACCCCCTCGCAACCGGAGCCGGAACCCGAGCCGGAGCCAGAACCCGAGCCGGACCCTGAGACCGTCGAAGTCGAGCCGGAGCCCGCGAAGGCGCGACCCCGCGGGTCGAGCAAGCCCAAGGCGGCACCAAAGCCAAAGCCCGCCTCCAAGCCCAAGAAGCCTCGCAGCAGCAGCAATCCGGTCCCCTCCGGCGGCGGTGGAGCCTCGGCCTCCGAACTCGCACGCCGTGGCGACGAGGCGTTCAACAAAGGCCAGTACAAGAAGGCCGCCGGCTATCTCGAGAAGGCGGTCAAGAAGGCGCCCGGCAATGCGAAATACCGGCTCTTGCTCGGCGACATCTATTTCAAGCAGGGCCGCTTCTCGAAGGCCCGTAAGCAGTACGTCGAAGCGGACGAACTCGGCGTCGCGTCGGCCAAGCGACGCATCGACAAGGTCGACGCGAAGCTCGGCGGCTGACCGCCCGGCTCAGTCGTCGTTCATCGACGTCGCCAACGGTCGCGTCTTGGGATTCTTGCCCGCAACGAGGCGAGCGAAGCGGTCCTCGAACGCCGGCGTCATCTCCGGATGCGTGAAAATATAGAAGCGCTTCTCGAGAATCGCGTCGTGCACCGCATCCGCGACGAGCCGGGGCGAAATCCCTCCAGCGACCGCCTTTGCGTAGAATTCCCCGACGTCGTTGCTCAGCGGGTCATCGGACGGCACGGGGTTCTTGAGTTCGTCGGGACGAGCCTGCTCCGACGCCGCGATCCGCGTCCGGACGAATCCCGGCGCGAGCACCGAGCAAGAGATGTTCGCCTGACGCAGGTTGAGGTCGTGGTAAAGGCTCTCCGTCATGCCGACCACAGCGTGCTTGGTCGCCACGTACGGGCTGCTCAGCGGCGGCGACAGGATGCCGGCGACCGACCCCGTGTTGACAACGTGGCCCGGTTCACCCGACTCGAGCATGCGTGGCAAGAAGGCGCGCAGGCCGTGCACGACGCCCCACAGGTTCACGCCGATCGCCCACTCCCAGTCGGCGTTGGTGCACTCCCATGCAGGCCCGACCGCGGCCACGCCGGCGTTGTTGCACAACACGTTCACGGCGCCGAAACGTTCGTAGGCAAGGTCGGCCAGTCCTTCGACTTGGCTGAGCTTGGACACGTCCGTAGCCAGCGTCTGCACCTGCACGCCGCGCTCATCGAGCTGTCCGCCGATCTGATTGAGCCGACTTTCATCGACGTCGGCGAGGACCAAGCGCATGCCCGCCTGGCCGAAGCGATGCGCCATTGCGCGTCCCAGGCCGCTGCCGGCTCCGGTGATGACCGCAACCTTGCCTTCGAGTCCGTCCATGGCGCGCAGTGTATCGCAACTACGTATCTCAACCGCGACGACGCACGCGCGCTCGCATGCCGCCCAGCGGGCGCAGCGAGATTCCTGGGTCGGTGCCGATCGACGCAGGCGACTCTACGTCCACCTCGAACGCCCGAAGCACCATCGACAAGATCACCTTTGCCTCCAGCATGGCGAACTGCGTGCCGATACAGGTACGCGGGCCGACACCGAACGGAATGTACGCGTACCGATGTCGTCCTTCACTCCGCGCGGGGGTGAAGCGCGACGGGTCGAACATCTCGGGCGCATCCCACAGATCCGGATTGCGATGCAGCGTCCATGGACACGCCGCGACCGTGGCTCCGGCGGGCACATGAAACCCGGCGATCGTGTCGTCGACCAGCGCTTCTCGCTCGATGCACCACACCGGTGGAAACAGGCGCATGCTCTCCCGTAGCACCATGTCGGTAAACGTCAGCGCAGCGGCATCCTCGAACGACGGCGCCCGCTCCCCCAGGTGCGCCACCACCTCCTCGACGACGCGCTCGGCCGCGTCGGGGTGCTCCGTCAGGAGCTTGAACGTCCAGCACATCGCGTTCGCGATCGTCTCGTGGCCCGCGAGGAACGTGGTGAGGACCTCGTTCCGTAACTGCACATCGCTCATCCGCTCGTGCGTATCGACGTCCTCGGCCGCCATCAACATACTCAGCAAGTCGCCACGGTCTCGAGGATCGGCACGCCGCTCGGCGATGATGCGGTCGATGGCGCCATGAAGCTCGGCTTGGGCCGCCGCCATGCTCAGGCGTCGGGCGTCGTTCTCCGACTCCATGCGCGCGGCCCCTTCGACCGTCTGCGTTGCGACGCTCAGCGCGACCGAGATCGCTGGGCCGAGCGCCCCCGCGTCTTCGGACAGCTCGGTGGAGAACATCGTGTGACCGACGATGCGCAAGGTCAGCCGCGTCATCTCCTCGAGCAGGTCGACCGAACGCCACGCGTCCCCCGAAGCCTTCGACCATCGAGCGACGAGGTTGCCGGTGCACCGCGCCATCGTGTCCGCCAGCGCAGCGACGCGCTTGCGGTGAAACGCAGGCTGGCTCAGTCGACGTTGTCGCTTCCAGAAGTCCCCCTCGGAAGCGACGAGACCCTCTCCGAGAATGAACCGCAAGCGGTCGTAGCTGCGGCTCTTCTTGTAGCGCGCGTGGTTGCGAACGAACGCCTCCACGATGGGCTCGGGGCCACTGAGCACGATGCTGACGAACGGACCGTACTGGTAGCGGACGACGTCGCCAAAGCGCTCTGCACCCTCGAGAAACGAGGCGAGTGGATTGCGGACCAGCGCTTGAAAGCGCTCCGCACCGCGGCACGCGGGGGGACCTGGAGGCACGCGCGGCGCTCGTTGAGACGAACCAGACACCTCTGATTCCCATCGTGTGCGGGCTTGCGAGGCCCTCCACGAGCTTCCTCGTAAGCCTCTGAAACCACGAGACTCTTGGTCCACCAACCGCTTGCGCGCTTCCGCTCGCGCAGCTGCCGCAAGAGGCGCCCCCTGACCCAGTTGGCCTGTATTGGAACGGCGAGCCGGTCGATCTCGACGCCGTACAACGGCCGCGCAACGTTTCCGTGACCTCGCGACAGGTCTCTGGGCGCTGCGCTCGCAAGGTCGAACCCCGGCAGCCCCTGCGTCGGCGTCTCGGCCTCTCGCCCAAATGAGTCGTAAGCATGCCTACGCACCGCGGCGCGGGTGGAGCGGCAACGGATTGTGTTGTTTCCCGCCATACCCTCCTCCATGATGCGCGCGGCCCCGTGGCCCGGGGTTTTGGTCGTCATGCCGCACCGCACTTGGAAACTCGTCCCTCTGTTGGTCGCCGTCACTGCCGGCGCGTTCGCGAGTCAAAGCGTCGACGCGAAGGACCCGCAGACGAAGGTCTTCATCAACGGCAAGCCAGCGCCCGTCTTCTTCAACGACGGTGACAGCTTCCGCGTGCTCGGAGGTCAGTACAAGAGCACCAAGGCTCGGCTCGCCGGCTACAACACGCTCGAGTCGTACGGCGCCGTGCACAGCTGGGGCGATTGGACCGCCAAGGAGATGTACGTCATCGCAAAGATGGCGACCCTGCACGCGCGCAAGGGCGTGTGGCACTGCGAAACCGACGGCAAGCTCGACACCTACGGTCGCCTTCTTTTGTGGTGTGAGGACCTCGCAACCGAGCTCGTGCGTCTGGGCTACGCCCACGCGATGAGCATCAACGACGACCCCGGTCGCGAGGTGCTGGTCAATGCGCAGCAGGAGGCGATCGAGAACAAGCGCGGCCTGTGGGCGCACGGCGTGCCCGACTTCGTCCTGACCTCGCTGCACAGCGTCGAAGAAGATGTCGATGGCCACGGCACCTACAACCGCCTCGTCTCCAGCGCCGACGCCCACTCGGTGAAGTGGAAGCACACCACGAAGTACTCCGAGTGCGACAAGGTCTGCCACTCGACCTACTCGATCGACGAAGCCGCCATCGACCCGGTGATCGCCGCACTCAAGGCGGACGGCACCGCCGCAGGCTGGATCGCCGGGCTCTCCGACGAAGACCTGCGGGCCATGGTCCTGGAGTTCGCCGAGTTCCGGCACATCAACCGGTCGATCAAGAAGGACGACCGCGAGGCGTTCAAGCAGCACCTGCTGTCCAACTACGTACAGCAGGGCAAGTTCGGTGAGCAGCAGCGCTACGACGGCGCGTGCATGGTTCACGTCGGCTTCAAGCGTCGCTTCGGAGAGGGGCGCGCCTCGTGCCTCAAGTAATCCGAGCCGCAGCCCTCGCTGCGCTGGCCGCCCTCGGGCTCGCCAGCTGTGGCCAGGGACCCATCCTGCCCATCTACGGATACGAAGGGGACGAAGCCGCCTGCCAAGACGGCGACGACAACGACCTCGACGGCCTCGTCGACTGCCGCGACCCCGAGTGCTTCGTGTTCTCGGTGCTCTGCGGCGAGATCGTCCCCATCCCGCCGGTCAACGAGCCCGAGAACACGCTCGACCGCTGCATCGACCGCATCGACAACGACAACAACGGTCAGTTCGACTGCGGCGATCCCAAGTGCCGCGACATCGAAGAGACCTGCTGCGCGCTCGAGTTCACCAACGCGCTGTGCAGCGACGGCATCGACAACGATCAGAACGGCTTTGCCGACTGCGAAGACTTCGGCTGCCGCAACGGCAAGTTCGTCGACGTCTGCGCCGAGAACACGCCCGAGCGCTGCTCGGATGGGATCGACAATGACAACGACGACCGCTTCGGCGAGGGCATCGACTGCGCCGATGAAGACTGCGCGGGCATCGGCCAGTGCGCCCCGGTAGGAGAGCCCGGCCCGGAGGACACCGTCGAAAAGTGTAGCGACGGTGCGGACAACGACGACAACGGGTTCACCGACTGCGCCGACTTCAGCTGCAGCATGTCGATGAACCCGGCCGTATTCGAGTTCTGCCAAAGCCTGGCCGAAGACACACCCGAGAAATGCACGGACGGCATCGACAACGATGGCAACGGCTTCACCGACTGCGGTGACTTCAGCTGCTCGATGAGCGATGACCAGGCCGTGCTCGACGCCTGTGCCGCCATCCAAGAGTCGTCGCTCGAGCAGTGCTCCGACGGGCTCGACAACGACAGCAACGGCTTCACCGACTGCGAGGACTTTAGCTGTACCCGGGCCGCCGATGGCGCGAGCGAAGAGGCGATCGAGTTCTGTACGCAGAACGTCGAGAACACCTTCGAACGCTGCACCGACGGGGTCGACAACGACGACAACGGCTTCACTGACTGCGCCGATTTCAGCTGCTCCCGCGCAGACGACCCGGCCGTCGTCGTCGCGTGCCGCGAAAGTGGAACGGCACTGTTCGATTCCAACTTCAACGGCATGCTCGACGATGAAGACTTCGGATTCGACACGCAGCGGAGGAACGCCAACGAGTTCTGCAGCAACGGCATGGACGAAGACCTCGACGGCTTCATCGACTGCGCCGACTTCGACTGCGCCTACGACCCTCTCGTGACCGTGTGCCCCCAGACGGGCCGCGTGTGCGAGTGGATGGGCCCGACCATTCCCGAGCCCGACTCCGATTCTGATTCCCACACCGAGTAATCGCGATGACGCCCCGCATCCTCACCAACATCTTGAGCCTGCTCGCGGCCGCGTTCGCGTTCTTTGGGACCGGCACCGCGCTGGCAGCCCCCGACGGCGCCACCAAGGAAACCGTCTGCGACGACGGCCAGGACAACGACGGCGACCTCGTCTACGACTGCGGTGATGCCGACTGCAAGAAGGACCCGGCCTGCGCCTCCGACGGCAACCCGGAGAACACGCCCGAGCGCTGCGGCGACTGGATCGACAACGACGCCGACGGCTACGTCGACTGCGACGATGACGACTGCAACGGCAGCACCGCCTGCTACGGCTCCTGGGACGTCGAGCTTGCCGGCGGCACCGTGCCCGACTCCGGCACGGTCGTCGGTACCGGCGCCGGCACGGGCGGAACGTCCGCACCGCCCGTGCAGACCGTCGTCGCCGAAGACGACAACTTCGGCGAGAACAGCAACGTCCTGTGCTCGGACGGCATCGACAACGACAACGACGGCCGCACCGACTGTGAAGACATCGGCTGCCGTCTCGACACGCAGGTTACCGTCTGCCAGCCCTCGGGTGACTTCCGCCTCTCGCTGGTCGGCCGGATCGAAGCGCTCGGCTACAACGTGCAGGACGAGCAGCTCACGACCGAGTTCGAGAGCCTCCAGCTGCGGGTGCTGGGCCAGATGCCCTTCATCCAGAACTCGTTCTTCCTGATCAGCTCGCGCGTCGAGAAGACGCCCCGCGTCACCTTCGCCCTCTTCCAGATTCCCCTCGGGAAGAAGGGCCACTACATGAACATCAACAGCGGCGGTGGCGGCCTCTCGCTCGAGCTGGTCCGCTCGGTCCACAAGCGCATGCTCGTCGACCCCGCCTTCTACGTGTACAACGCGTTCGAGCAGGGCAACGGCGCCGCGCTCGAGTTCGGTGGCCCCATCGACAAGAAGAGCCGCTTCCTCTACCGCGCGTTCGCGGCCGGCGGCTCGGGTCGCTTCGCGGGCAACCTGGGCGGCACGTTCTTCCCCGGGGACAACACCCGGTACACCTGGTCGGTCGGTGGCCAGGTCTGGTCGAACATCGTCGGCTACTACAACCGCTGGGACACGCCGTTCCTGTACACGAAGGCGCCGATGACGGTCGCGTTCGCGGCCGGTGCCAAGTACGACCAGCGCGCCGCCGAGCGGTACCCCGCCTGGAACACGCAGCTCATCCTGCGCTACTGGCGAATGCACCTGCAGGGCGAGTACTACGGTAAACGCGAGCTGGAGTTCGGCAACTTCCAGAACGCCTACAACATCCAGCTCGGCTTCCTGCCCTGGGAGAAGCGCCTGCTGCTCGCCGCCGACTTTGGTCAGTACCTCGCGACCGACTTCGACAACGCCCCGGCGGCCGAAGACATCCAGGTCGACCTGCGTCGCCAGCTGCAGTCTCGACAGTACCGGATCGCTGCCCACGCCTACCTCTGGCGCGACGTCTTCTTCGCCTCGGCCGTCTTCAGCGACCGCCGCGAAGAAACCGCCTTCGACTCGGGCACGTTCGCCGACACCCAAGAGGCCCGGCTGCTGTTCACCTACCGCTGGTAGGTCGACCCCTCGCGAACGAAGCGCGGTGCTCCACGGGGTGCCGCGCTTGTTCGTGGTTCAAGTCTCGGTCCGCCTTGACACGACCAGGAGCACCTGAGGATCTAGAACGCATGCCTTGCCGGGCCTCTTTCAGCATGTTCCTTCTGGCCGCAGTCGGATGCGCGCCCGATGGCGGCGTGAGACTCCCGGAGACGGAGGAGGTCTACTCGGGCGCTCACGTCCGCTTGCACACGACGACTGAACGAAGCGTCTGTGGAGGGACTGGCCCCGCGATGGAGGCGATGCTGTCGTTCCTGGGACGAGAGACTGAACTCGGGGAACTGGACCAACCTATCGACGTGTACTTGCTGTCTGAGGACCAGGTGTCCGACGCGTGCGACCTTGACTTCGAAGGTGTCTTTGCGTGCTCGTTCGTCGAAGAACCGAATCCGCTGGTCGTGTCGAGCTACCTACCGACGGAACACGAACTCGTGCACTCGTACCTGTCTTTGAAGCAACGGACACCAGGCCGCCGCCACGCCTTTCTCGAGGAGGGATTCGCTTCAGTCTACGGAAGAGACGGCGACCTATCGCAGCCAACGACGCAGCTCGCAGACGGGCTCTCCTTCGCGCGGTCCCTTCCCATCGCCCACTACCCTCGGGCTGCGCACTTCATGAACTTCGTGGTCGACGAGTTCGGCCCTGCGGTAGCGAGCCAACTCGTACTCAACTCCGCCGGCGTACGAGATGGAGATGAACTCGACTCGACGTTCCTCGACACACTCGGCACATCGACGGCTGAGCTCGTCGACCTCTACGACGGAGAGTCCGCTGCTTGCGCGAGCGCAGGATGGCAGCGCGGCTACGACTGCGAGGCCTCGCCCGAAGCGTGGCACTTCTCAGGAACGCTTCGCCTCGATATCGGCCACGAGTGTAGCGACCTGGCCAGTCTGGGCTCTTCGGACGGGCCAACGTTCGAGCGCTTCAGCTTGGACTTCCCCGAGCCAGCGACGGTCTCCATCCAGCTCGATACGGCCGTTGCAGAGCAATATCCGAAGGTTCGGCTGACCAAGTGTGGTGCCTGCGACGACGAGTTCGTGCTCGAGCACGACCTCTCCGAAGGACCTCTCTTCAATCTCCAGCTGGATCCGGGGACGTACGTCCTCAGAGCGCTCTACTCCAGCGGGGAGCCAGAGCCCGCGGTCCTGAAGCTCCGGCGAGAGTAGATCGGCGAAGCGGCACGTCCGTCGTCTCGTCCTCGGTGCCCGTCGTGCCCGAGTTCGACCCATCAGCCGACCCCGAGGTCGTTTCGGTCCCAAACGAGCTCGCCTGGCTCGCCATGGTGGACCCCTCCCCTCCGGAGCTTCCGTCCGCCGCCGGGGCCGCATCCGGGTCCGCGAAGCAACCCGCAGCAGAGGCGGCCAGCAGGGTGAACCCCAGAGTGTGCTTGGACAGCAGCGGCATCGACACCAGGATATACGGAGCAAGTCTCGTTCCGAACCTCGCTGGTGGCCCCCTTCTGGTCCTACGACATGTACACGGGCGCACGTTCCCGAGTTGGGAAGTCCACGTTGCCCAACTCG
>CAYSPB010000047.1:0-29455 GCA_964432695.1 uncultured Nannocystaceae bacterium | reverse complement strand
GCTGCACCGTGTTGGAGACGAACTCCATCGCCAGCCACACCCGCCCGCCCGACTCCCCGACGTCGTAAATCGTCACGACGTTGGGGTGCCGGAGCTTGGCCAGACTCCGCGCCTCATCGATCAGTCGCGACATCGCGTCGGGACCGGCTTGGTCCGACCGCACGACCTTGATCGCGACTTTCCGATCGAGTTCTGGATCCCACGCGGAATACACCATGCCCATCCCTCCGGATCCGACCCGCCCCAGAAGTGAAAACCGACCCAGCGCGGTGAGACTCGACTCCGGTGTCGCGCCAAACATGGCCGCCTCCACCGCGCTACGCACTCGCGCGGCTTCGACCGAGTCGACCTGATGGTGCGCGGCCCCGAACAGTGAGTCGTCCGCGAACGTGGCGCGCGACCCGGCGGGCCCGAGCGGGGTGTCCTCATCCGCCATCGACACACCGTACCAATCGAGCCGGCGTCTGAAAGGCTGCGAGACCGGGACGTCGCTGCAACGCAACGGGTACGGAGGCGGTGGTGACGCTCTGCCCCTCCTGCTCGGGCCCGCTCACGACTGACGAGGGCGTCCATCACGCGACAGCATCGACGGCAGTTGACGCATCAACCCGCGCCTTCAACCCCGCGCTCGGCGAGCCAGGCCTGGACCGAAGCTCTCGCTTCCGCGTGTTTCGGCGATTCGCCGTAGTCGGTGAGGGCAGCCCGCGCGAGCGCGACGCTCTCCGCAGGCGCATCCGGACCGGGGTCGGGTGCGAGCACCTGAGCGAGGGTGAACTTCGCGTTCGCGCGCTCGACCGCGTCCTGTCCCGAGGCGGTGCGTAGCTCCACGGCACGCCGCGCCGGGACAATCGCTGCGGCGGGTGTCCCTTCGCGGAGTTCGAGTTCCGCGGTTGCCAGCAGCGGTCGGGCGAGAGCGGGGTCGTCCTCGCCGAGGGCTCGCGTCCAATCCTGCACGATGCTCGAGTACAACGCGCGCGTGCGCTCCGGCTCGCGAGTCATCGAGTTGAGCAACGCGAGATTCGTGACGGCGCTCCAGATCGATACATGGCCCGCCCCGAGGAGCTCGCGTCGGATGGCGAGCGTCCGGTCGAACATGGGCCGCGCTTCGTCCGGGCGACCGTCGGTGGCCTCGAGAATGGCGAACTCCTCGAGCGTGTTCGCGACCAGGACGTGGCTGCTGCCGTAGACCGTCTCGCGGATGCTGAGGGCACGCTGAAACAAACCACGGGCCTGCCGCGTTCGGTTCGCGCTCCGTTCGATCAACGCGAGGTTGAAAAGGACGAGGGCAACTCTTGGGTGCCCAGGACCGAACGCCGCTTCGAAGCCGACCCGGGCGCGCTCGTAGTGCGCCGCGGCTTCGGGAAGTCGGCCCGCCGAATGATGAATGGTGCCGATGGAGTTCAACGCATTTGCCGTCTTGGCGTGCAGCGGACCGAACTGCGCCTCGTAGATCTCCGCGGCCTGCGTGGCGTGTTCGAGGGCGGGCCCGAGCTGGCGCAGGTCGAGGTGCGTGTTGGCGAGATTCTGGCGCGCCAACGCGACGAGTACATGTTCGTCTCCAAGGGCAGCGCGGTAGGTCGCCAGCGCTCTCTGATGCGCGGGCAGGGCTGCCTCATGCTGTCCATTGGCAGCCAGCGTATTGGCCATCCCCACCAACGTCTGGGCCACGTCGGGGTGCGTATCACCGAGGATTTCTCGCCGAATGGAGATGGCCGCGTCGAACTGCGCCATGGCCTCGTCGAAGCGCGAGAGTTCCTGATAGAGGTTTCCGAGGTTGTTGCGGGTCCGCGCCACGAGCAGGTGCTGGGGTCCGAGCTCCGCCTCGAGCAGCGTCACGGCCTCGAGATAGCCGGCCTCGGCTTCTTCGAACCGCGTCAGCTGCCGAAGGAGACTCGCCCGCCGATGCAGTTGGCCGGCGCGACGGAGCGGCGTTTCGCCCCGAGCACGCTCGTGGACCTCGGCAAGGCGCATCCACAGCATGCCCCGGGCAGGCTCCTGCCGCTGCACACCCAGTAGGTAGGCAAGCTCGAGTGCGATGGCGGCGGCCACGTCGGCGCGCTGGCTGTCAACAGCTTCGAGATAGCCGTCGACCAATCGAGCTTCCGCCGGCTCGAGCTCGCCTCGACCGCTGAGCGCCCGGCCGAGGCGCAGGCTCAGCTCCGCGTGGAACGGCGCCCAGCTGGCCGCGTCCGGTCGTGCATCCATCGTCAGCGCGGCGTCGGCGGCCGCCTCGAACTGGGCGGTGAGGAGCAGGGCATCCACACTCGCCAGCTCCGTCCGCAGCCCGGCAACCATGGGTCGCTCGCTCGACGGTGGCAGCCCGCGCAAACGCAGCGCGTCTTCATCGAGACACTCGTCGACGCTCGCGAGTTCGGACAGGGCGGGGACGAACTGCAAGAGCACCGCGCGTTCGCTCGTGTGCACCACCGCGTCGAGGGTGGCGGCCAGGGTTTGTTTTTGGTCCTGGAGACACCACGTCGCGCGCTCCTGCAGATCCGCCGAGCCATCGGACGTCCTCGCGGGGGTTGAAAGACAGCTCTGCGTACGCGCCGCGGACCAATCCGCCGCCATGTGGCCGAGCAAGGCGGTGGCGGACGCCAGGGTCCGGGTCGAGGACTCCGGGCCCAACGGCTCGAACGCATCGCGGAGTCGTGCCGCAGCGTCGTCGTTCCAGACCTGGTCGATCGCCCGGCCGGCGGCCTCACAGGCTCGCGCGTGGCGTCGCTGCGCCACCCCGTTCGCCACCCACAACCCTGTTGCCCCCAAGAGTAGCGCGGCGGCTCCCAGCGCGAACCGGCGCCGCTTCGACCGACGGCGACCGGACTCGATGGCCTCGAGAAGTCCTCGCATGGAGTCGAACCGCGCCGCACGATCCGTGGAGAGGCCGCGTTCACAGGCACGCAACAGCCACCCCGGGACGCGCGCCCCTTTCGGTGGTGGCGTACGAATGCCCTCGGTAACGTGCATCCCCAGGGCGAGGAAGGAGTCGCCCTTGAACGGCCTTGCGCCGAAGAGGGCCTCCCACAGCGTCACGCAGAAGCTGAACTGATCGGTGCGCGCATCGGTGGCTTTGCGTTCGAACTGCTCGGGCGCCATGTAGGCCGGCGTGCCCACCACGCTCCCGACTTCGGTCAAGTTCACGCGCGAGGTCGCAGCGATCGCATCACGGTCGGACCCAGCATCGCCGCCCGGGGCCTCGAGTTCCAAGTCGCCGTCGCCGGCCTCGGTCTCGCCATCGCTGCGAACGAGGCCAAAGTCCATCACCCGCACCCGTCCGTCGCGACCGACCATGACGTTGTCGGGCTTGAAATCGCGGTGCACCAGTCCCTCGGCGTGCGCCGCCGCCAGCCCACGGCCCGCACGCTCGAGGACGTCGAGAACGTCTTGCCAGCCAGCACCGGTTCGTTTGCGCCACTGGCCAAAGGTCTCCCCGTCGATGAACTCCATCGCGATGTAGACATCACCGCGATGCCGACCGACCTCGAAGACCCTCACGACATTCGGGTGGTCGACCTGCGCCATCGCCTGGGCTTCCCGCATGAGGCGGGCACGCCCGATACTCTGATCCTGCCCCGGCGCGACGTGTAGCAGTTTGATCGCAACCTTGCGGTTCAGCTCGACGTCATACGCCGCGTAGACGATGCCCATCCCGCCGGCACCGAGCCGGTCGACGATGGTGAAGTGGCCGATCTGTTCACCACGTCGAAGCACCTCGCCCTCGCCCGCGACGTTCGTTGGTTCGGTCCGAGCCAGCTCGGACGACCGTGTGAACTCGCCTGTCACCAAGTACAGGGTAGCGCGCGGCCGCGTTGGGCGAGGGCCTTCCTCGCAACACGACACCCGCGGCCGCGTACGGACGCGACCCCTTCCTGGAGTCCGGCGGGCGGGCGGTGGAACGCCCGGTCGCAAGCCCAATCTTCTCGCCGTCGCGTTGCTCGACTTGGCTCGTCGAAGCGCCTGACCTTTCAGCGGCCGTAGATTTTGGAGACCGCGAACGAAGCGGCCCCGCGGAACAGCCTCGGAGAGAGTCGCTTGAGCAGCAGCACCGGGTATGAGGCGCCCGCGGTCATGGCCACGGGCTTTCGGCTGCGCACGGCCGCCACCATGTCCGCAGCGACCCGCTCCGGCGGGATGCCGCGCGAGCGATAGTGCGCTGCAATGCGATCACGCAGGGCATTCGAACCCGCGAGCCGGCCGGCGTCGACGATGTTGGTGTCGATGATGCCGGGGCATATGGCCGTGACGCCGATGCCGTGCGGCGCAAGTTCGGCACCCAAGCTCTCGGAGAGCCCGACCACGGCGAACTTACTGGTGGAGTACGGCGCCATCGAAGGCAGCGCGACGAGACCCGCCATCGAGGCGGTGTTGAGGATGTGCCCACCTCCGCCTTGCTCGATCATCCGGGGCACGAAGGCGTGCACGCCGTGGATGACGCCGTAGAGGTTGGTGTCGAGCACCCAGCGCCAATCTTCGAGGGACAGCTCGTGCACGAAGCCGCTGTGACCGACCCCGGCGTTGTTCACGAGGACGTCGCAGCGGCCGTGGCGCTCGAACACGGACGCCGCAAGCCGTTCGAGGGCATCGGGGTCGCGCACGTCAGCCTGATGTGACCAGGCTTCGTTCCCCTGCAGACGCAGCGCTCCGGCCGTTTCCTGCGCCCGCGCGTCGTCGAGGTCGACGGCGTGCACGATGGCGCCCAGCGACGCGAACGCCTTGGCAGCCGCCCGCCCAATGCCGGACCCGGCGCCAGTAATCACCACAACGTGCCCTGAAAATCGCGTCATCGCGGCTGCATCGTGCCGTGCGATCGAGCGTCGCGGTAGCCGGTTCCCGCATGCGAGTCGAGAACCCGCACATCACCGACCGTTGCGATGTCTGCGCGAACGCCCGCACAATCCCGGTGGGATGAGGTCGGCAGAGGTTTTTGGAATCGTGTTTGCGTTGGCGCTGGCGTGTGGCGACGACACGCAGTCGTCAGGGAGCGAGAGCAGTTCAGGGGCAGAAACGTCGGATAACGAGGCCCCGACCACTGCAGCCCCGTCGAGCTCCACCGGTGACGCTGCCGACAGCAGCAGCAGCGGCGACGTCTCGACCGTGCCCGAGCCCGAACCCGAGGTCGATTGGCCGGAACTAGCCTGCGACTCTCTGGATCCCAACTACTGTCTCTTTCCGTTCCCCAGCAACGTGTACAGCGTTGCGGACGACGGCACGCCGACGGGACGCCGGCTCTCCTTCGCCGACGACGCAGGGCCCGAAACCAACGCCGGCCTTCGGGTGGACCTCTCGGTACTCGAGCGCGCCGATGGCTTCTCCACCAGCGCTGCGTTGATGACCCACATGCCCGGCGCGACGGTGACCGGCCTGCCCTCGCCACTGAGCATCGAGCGCTCGATCGAGGCCGATTCGCCCACCGTCCTGCTCAACGCCGAGACCGGCGAGCGGGTGCCACACTTCTCCGAGCTTGACATGACGCACGACGACGACGCGCGTCGGGTCTTCTACATCCGACCCGTGGTGCCGCTGCACGAGGGCACCCGCTACATTGCCGCCATCCGCAACGTGGTGGACGACGCGGGCGATCCCCTGCCCGCCTCTCCCGCCTTCGCTGCGCTGCGCGACCTTCAGCCGAGCGACGATGACACGGTCGAAGTGCGCCGGCCGCTGTACGCCGATATCTTCGCGCAGCTCGAAGCCGCTGGCGTGGGTCGTGGTGACCTGCAACTCGCCTGGGACTTCACCACCGCGAGTCGCGAAAACCTCACCGGCGCCATGGTTCACATTCGCGATGACGCCCTCGAAGTCGTCGGAGAATCGGGTCCCGCCTACGTCATCGACGAAGTCAACGAGGACTACTCCGAGAACATCATGCGGCAGATCAAGGGCACGATGACCGTGCCCCTGTACCTCGAGACCGAAGCCACCGGCACCGGCTTCTTCTACGGCGAAGACGACATGCCCGCGCAGAACGGGTTCGCCGAGTTCGAGTTCGAAGTTTTGATCCCGTACGCGGCCATGGAAGAGCCTGGGCCGATCGTGCATACCGGGCACGGACTGCTCGGCACCCGCGAGGAGGTCCGCGCCGGCCACTACCAGCGGCTTGCCAACGCGAACAACTTCATTCTCGTGGGCACCGACTGGGCCGGCATGGCCACGCCGGACCTCGCCAACCTCGGCGCCTTTCTCGGCACGGGCGAGATCCATCGCTTCTACACCGTCGCCGACCGCCTTCAGCAAGGGGTCCTCAACGCGATCCTCTCCTCGCGCATGCTGATGGGCGACCTCGCGAGCGACCCTGTCATGGACATGGGGGACCACAGCGCGGTCGACCCCTCTCGCGTCTTCTACATCGGCTCCAGCCAGGGCGGCATCATGGGCTCGGTGCTCATGGCAGCCAGCCCGGACATCCAGCGCGGCATCCTCGACGTTCCTGGGCAGCCCTACAACCTGCTGCTCAACCGCAGCGTGGACTTCACCAACTACCTGGCACTCCTGCTGTCGAACTTCGAGAACCCGATCGACATCCAGTTCGGCCTCGCGATGATCCAAATGCTCTGGGACCGCGCCGAGCCGGCCGGATATACCCACCTCATCCGCGACGGTCTGCTGCCGGGGAGCCCGCCCAAAGACGTTCTTTTCCAGGTCGCGATCGGTGATCACCAGGTCACCACGCTCGGTGCTCACATCATGGCGCGAGCCGCCAACGTGCCGAACCTCGGCCCGGTAAACCGCGAGATCTGGGGCCTAGAGAGCGTCGAAGGTCCCGTCGAGGGCGGTGCGATGATCGAGTACGAGTTTGGCGTGATGGAGCCCATCACCAACATCCCCACCACCGACGGGGACGACCCGCACGGCAAGCTGCGGAACCTGGACGCATCCCAAGCCACGCGCGCGGAGTTCCTGCTCGAGGGCACCATCCGCACCAACTGCGACGGACCCTGCGATCCCGAGTAGGTCGCGTCCATACATCGGCACGATGAAGCCACGAGGGAGGGTTCAGGGCCATCCTCGCGGCTTCTTCGTGCCAATACCGGAGGTTGATAGTGTATCTGCCGGCTGCTCGCATCATGACCCGCCCCACCTCCCTCGCCATCGTCCTCACGCTGTCGGGCTGCTACACGTCGATCGACGTCGTGGACGCGGACGGTGTAGGCACAACGAACGCTTCCGGTACAGCGACGGGAAGTGCACCGACGAGCGGCAACGCCGGCGTGAGTTCAGCGGGAACGCCGACCACGTCGACGGGGCGTCTCGGCGATGGGCATCGTCGCCGGTTGCATGTGGAGCTTGCCCGAGGAGGAGGCCTCGGCTGAGCCCGAGGCGATCGCCGCCGCGGTGCGCCCCGTGGTGCAGGCCGACGTCCGGACGAATCCCGCTTCGCTGCGTGCGGCAATCCTGGGTGCTCAGGCGCGTCGCCGCAGCGCGGAAGAGGCCTCAGAGCCGTCGTTGCCACCCTCGCCTGCGCTGGGCCCGACGAGCGCGTCGGGCGTTGGTTCCGATGCGCCCGAGGACGGAGAGGATGCGCAAGGCGATCCGCTTGCCGAGGCGCTCGAGGACGCATTCGGCCCACTCGAGCCCGGTCAACGAGCGGTGGAGTCGTGTTTGTCGACGGTGCCCGCCGGAGCGCGTGGGGTGGTCTCGGTTCGGGTGGCGATCATCGGCGAGCCTAGCTTGGGCGTCGTGGTCGATACCGTCGAGATTCTCGATGACGCGGGCCAGCCTTCGACGGTCGACTGCATCGTCGAAGCACTGTTCGAAGCCGATTTCCCGGACCGGCGCGATGTCGTGTTCGACGACTACGTGTTCGAAGCCAACCTCGCCGAGCGAAGGGTCACGATGGTGTCGGGGATCTCGAGCTTCTCGCCGCCTTTCCCGAAATGGAGGAGGAGCTCGTCGAGGGCACACGCGAGGAGGCAGCGACCCGGAGCTTCGTGGAGCAGGAACTGGAGGCCGACCCGGAGCGAGCCAGGGACTTCCCGTCGTTGCTATCCGGTGCGGCCTCCGATTGAGGACCGATCGTAGATGGGGCCTGAGGGCTACTGGATGAGCGTCCGGTCGCCGGACTGAACGAACTCCACCGAGCTGGTCTCGCCATGTTGGGTGACGTTCAGCGTGGTGCCGTCGTAGTCGACCTCCGGCAGCGGGTCACCGGCGCGGAACGGGATCAGCGCGATGCGGAACATCGGACTGACCGTATTGGAGCGCTCGATGAACAGGCGTCGATGCGTGTGGGGCTGCCCGCTGCTGGCGCTGAGGTCATCGTCGCGAAGAACGATCGGGTGCTCGTCGCCAACGCTGCTGAGTACCGAGACCAGCAGCCGCGGCGTTCCGTCGTCCAGGTCGGCTTCGTGCCGCAGCACGGCTTGCGTCGCTGTCGCGCCGGGCTCGATTACCATCGTCAGATCGTTCCACGGATATGCACCGCGGGTGTTGAAGATCCACTGATAGGTGTGTTCTTCGTCGTCTTTACGAATGTCGTCCGCGACGAGTACGAACGGATGCTCGCCCCGGACGAGTGCGACCGTGCGGTATGCGAACGCGACCGGGTTGTACGGGCGCGCGAGCACCGGCTGCGCGTGCTGGTCGTCGGCGTAGCGCTCGTCGTGCAAGAAGTCGCCCCACGTGAGCCCCGCGTCGTGCAGGTCCTCGTAGCGCGGGCGCGCCAGACTGTATGCGTGCGTTGCATCGCCGGCCGCCACGAAGAGGTCGGCGCGCTCGTTGAGCTCGAGCAACGTCGCGGGCATGGGCGGCCAAAGCTGAACGTCGTCGGTCGATGTCCCGGACTGGCCCTGGCCGTCGATGAGCACGCCAGCGTGCAGGTCGGAGTACTCCATGTGGTAGCCAGGGTCGAACACCCAGCGGCGTCCCAAGGCGGACATCGTGAAGCCGTTCCGGTCGGCGTGAATGTGGCCGAGGTCCCACAGGTCGCTGCGTGCGTCGAAGTCGAGCCGCACCGCGTCGGGGCCCCAGTCCGACCGGGCGTACGCGTAGCCCTTGAGCGGGCTGTAGAGCACCAGGGGAAGCTCGAGCTGCTCGGCGATCGATGCCGGCGTGGGCGCATTCTCGAGCGGGTCCAGGGCGAACATCGCCTCCACCAGCGGAATGCGCCACTGTCGGCCCGAGGTCTGGTTCTCGCGATAGATGAAGTCCGCGAGCGCGTCGTCGGGCCAGACGTTCTTGCTGATCGTATAGAAACTGCTCGCCCCGGTGCCCGTGGACCACCCGCCACCGTCGCCGTGCCCGAATACGTACCCGTCGGCCCACGGCGCTGTCTCGCGCAGCGCGTAGTGCAGCGACCGATAGTAGTAGGTCGTCTCAAACAGGTTCTCGTCGCGTCTCGCCGTCGCCAACATCGAGAGCGCACCCCAGTGCATGCCGAATGCGTAGTAGGCGAGGCCTTCGTGGGGCATTCCGCTGCTGGTCACGCCATAGGAGGACGCGAACGAGCGGAGCTTGTCGATGTTGGTCTCGTAGACCGCGGCGTCGTAGCCGGTCTCCCCCTCGATCGCGAGCGCTGCGATGACGATGTGGTCATGGTGCGTCCGCCAATTCGTCGACACTGCAGCGGGCGACATGCCCACGCCATAGGCCTGACGCCCGGTGGTCATGCGCGACAGGAGGGTCCGCACGACGGCGCGGTCTTCTATGCTCATGAAGGGATGGAGGAAATCGTAGGCCAGGCCTAGGTCCGCGTTGGCGTCATGGCACAGCGCGTTGCCGAGGTCGGGTTCGTAGGTGGAATCGTGGGCCGCGGCGACCGCCGCAAGTGCGCGACCGAGGGCCTCGCCGCGTTCGGCATCTTCGTCCATCAAGGCCATCCACCCGGCGCTTGCAAGCGTGCCGTACAGGCCCGACGTGCCCGCGCCGTAGACACCCACGTTGCCCGAGCCGAGCAGCGCGTCCGAGGGCGGCGTGAGCATGCCGGCAAGCGCCGCTTGGTAGGCCGCACCGAGTTCGTGTCCGGGGTCGTCGAGTGTAGCGGCGACGTGTTCGCGCAGGGCGGCCATCGCCTCGAATGCGACGGTGCCCTCCGTCAGGGCGCGGAGGCGATGCTCGGGCAGGTCCTCGGGGCTGAGCAGCACGCGAGGGTGCACGCCGGGTTCGGGGACTGGGCTGAAGGGGCGCGTGCGTGGGGTCGGCAGGTTCTCCCCGTTGATCCACACGCCGTCCGCGGGAGGCTCGATGGGGTCTCCCGTGGAGCTGCCGTCCGCAGGCGCCGTTTCACCGCTGCTTGGGTCTCCGCCGCACTCCATCCCAACCAGGTCCCGGTCCCGGTGGTCGACGTCGCCGTGGGAGGCGTTGGCACGAGAAGCGGCGGCATCACCGCGAGTGCCCAGGGTCGCTCCCCGTCCCACTGCGCGTCCAGCTCCGCGCGGACCCGAGCCCGCGCACGCGCGAGCCGGGTTCGAATTGTCGACGCGGGCACGCCACGCATCGACGCGATTTCGGCAGCCGTACGCTCTTCGAGATGCCGGGCCAGCAACAGCGAGCGGGTGTCGTCGTCGAGGCCCTCGAGCACCGCACGGAGGGTCAACGCAACGTCCACCGTCTCCTTCGGCTTCGCGGCCGCTCGCGCCTCGGCGTAGGCATGCTCCCGCCTCCGCTGCCGTCCCGTTGCGCGCCGTCGCATCCGGAACAGGTTGCGGGCGATCCCAGCGAGAAAGCCCCGTCCGACCCCCTCGTCGCCAGATCCCGGCCCTCGTCTTCGTCACCGTTCAGCCGCTTTGCGAAGCTGATCAGCCAACGAATGTCGTCGTCGTCTCGCATGTCGGAGCAGGGTTGCCGCGGCGAGGCGAAAGTGTCCCACCGACGAGAAAAAAGCCACCGCTCCGCGTGGAACACGCCGTCATCCGTGCCCCACGTCACCAGGTCCGGCGAACCGCAGACGCGACGTTGGGCAGCGAGCGCACTCACTCGGCCGCATCGCGGACGGCCGCCGCTTCATCGAGCTCGTAGAACTGCTCGCGCGCGTTCGTTCGATGTACCGACCGAACACCTGCAGGATTGCGCGGTTGTTGAAGTACGCCCGATGCGGCGTATCGGGATCGGCGGACCAATCCGCCTCGTGCTTGTTCTTGATGCCTGGCACCGTGAAGCGCGTCCACGGGATGAACATGTCCCCGTGTAGCGGTCCAAAGTGCTGGAAGTCGACGCTGTTCTCGGCAAACTCGAGCAGGTGCATGTGCACCCGCCCCGCATCGCGTCCTCATTCGGTCGCGGTTGCGAAGAACTCGACCTTGATGCCGCCATGGTCGGTCTTGAGAGCCGGCTGAACCGGCGCGTCGAGGGACCGAAGGAAGCGCCGGTCTGCGACGACGACACCGAGGCGCCAACCGTGTTCTTGGGCTCGGAGACCCAGCGTGGCGTACGTTTCGTGCGCCGCCGAGACCGAGCCAACGCGAACGCCATAGGGCGGATTGGTCACGACGACGGGGTCTGGAATCGCAGGCCACGGCTCTGCCAACTCGGCGATTGCGAGGTCGACGTCGCCCTGAACGCCCGCTCGCGCCGCATTGCCAAGGGCTGCTTGGAGTGCTCCTTCGGCGCGGTCCCGGCCCATCAGCGCGATAGGTGCATGGTCAACAATCGCCATTCGCGCAGCTTCGCGTTGAGACTCCAACTTGGTGGCCGCATCGAGCTTGGTCTCCTCGAATGCGAATCTGCGTCGAATTCCCGGCGCGATGTTCCGCGCCATGGTGGCCGCTTCGATGACAAGCGTCCCTGCACCCATCATCGGGTCGAACAGCGGTCTCGCCGGCGTCCACCCCGACGCAAGCAGCAGCGCCCGCGCGAGGTCCTCCCGCAGCGGCGCCTTGGCGGTCTGTTGCCGCCAGCCTCGGCGGTGCAGCGCGTCGCCACCGAGGTCGAGCGACACGGTGCACTGATCTCGAACGATCCGCACCGCGACCTCGAGCGTTGGACCCCCCGGATGCGCCGGGCCGACCGCCTTCTCGATCCCGGCCTCGACCCGCTGCGCGACGGCGTCGGAGTGATACAGCCGCGACTTTCGGCACACGGCCGAGACCTCGACGTTGGTACCCGGCTTGAGCAGGTCCTTCCACGGCAGCGCCGCGGTCTTGCGAACGAGCTTGTCGAAGTGCCGAACCTCGAACGGCTCCCCCACGCGTAGCCGAAGATGGTTGGCCAGCCCACTCCACAGCGCGATCGTGCCCACCGCCTTCGCGGGTGCCCGAACCGCGACGCCCCCGGGCTCACTCTTGAGCCCGTCCAGACCCAAACCGGTCAGTTCGTGGGCGAGCAGACGCTCCACCCCAGGCGCACAGACGACGAAGAGGTCGAGCACGAGGGAACAGCCTACACGGCCCGCGCGGGAGCGTCAGCGGGAAGCCGATGCCAACGATACATCGACACCGCATGCTCTACCCCGCGCCGTTTCCAGTAGCGACCGGCCTGCGGCGCAATCTCGAGGATCTCGGCGCGTGAGGGGATCGGTACGCCATAGCCCGGAGGAAAGGAGATGGGAGCGGACAACGCAGCAAAGCTGAGGTCGGCGGCGGTGAAGGTTTCCCCGAACAGGTACGGGCGCCCGTCACTCAGGCGTTCCTCGATCTCGTCGAGCATCGCCCCGATGTCGCGATGCGCGACATCGACGGTTTCGGGCGAAACCTCAAGGTACCGTGTCGCAAAGCGAGCAAACAGCGGCGCAAGCACGTGCAGCGTCTTCGACTCCCACGCCGGAACGCCGTGGCAGTTGTAGCCGATGAGGTCGTCCCGAGAGGCTCCGGTCAATGCCTCGTAGAACAGCCGCCGCGTCTGCCGACCGAACGCATCGAGCCGAGCTTCCAGCGCAACGATCGCCTCACGATGCTCCTCCGGGTACAGCGAGGACAGCGGCGCGCATCGGTCGGCCAAGTACCGTAGGATCTCGCTCGAGTCGCAGACCGATGTGGCACCATCGACGAGCACCGGTGCCAGCTTGGTGCGCCCGGCCCACAGGACGTGCGGCCAGTGCAGCATCTGCACGTGCGCCTCTTCGACGTACGGCCTTCCGCACAAGTCCAGCCCCCATCGCGCCTTTTCGCAGTAGTGGCTAATCGGAATGGTCACCAGACGCAACACGCTCGCCCCAGCCTACGCGTCGCCCCGCGACGCCGCCCGGGCAAACTTTGCGCCCGCTACTGCGGTGGCGGCGATGGGATGTCCGGACACGCATCCATCTCCGCCATGCATAGATCATAGCGAAGGTCTTTGCCGGCCGAGCGGAAGAACAGGCCGATCTGGTGCTCCATGTACTGGCCGATGTCGAACGGCCCGCCGCCCATGCCCGGCGGCGAGAAACCGTGCGCACCATTGAACTCGTTGATCATCGGCAGCACCAGCGCGCTGAAGCCCTCCATCTCGGTGCCATCGGTTCCCGGCGTCCGGACGACGACGCGAAGAGCCGGATCCAAGCGCGGCGCGACGAGCCCATCGACCGACTGCTCGGTCGTCATCGGCCCGTTGAAGCTACCCGAGAGGTTGTCGACGTCGACCAGCGCAGGCCCCCAATCGACGCCGCGCGTATACAGCCACGGCACGCCCGCCTGGACGCCCTCGTCGATGAGCACCCGGTTGACCGGCTTTCGGTAGCGGTCGTCGGGTCGGTCGAGGTTCACGAAGCCGGCCGCCTTGGCGATGGCGATGCCGGTGTTGATCGGCACGTTGGGGTCGCCCACGGTGCCTACGTTGAGCACGTTCGTGGGCTGCTTCTGGAACGTTTCGCCGTTCTCGCGAAAGGTGAACGGATCGGTCGAGTAGTGCGGGGCGTACAGAGCCGGGTCCGCGCCCTCGATCGCCATGCCAGCGATGGAGAGGAAGCGGCGCAGCAGCGGCGTGCCGCGCTGAAAGCCGTAGCCATCTTCGAGAGCGACCAGCGCGTCGCCCACCGCGTGCGACGAACCGCGGTACTCGACGTCGAACTCGAACGTATCCACCGACGTGCGAACCTCGGGGTCTCCCACGACGAAGCAGTCGCGGGCGTCGCCCTCCACCTCGACGGCGAATGGGCCTTCGAACACCGTAAGCTCGATCGGGTCGTCCTTGTCCGAGGGAACCCCCACGCGGAACGTCCCCGCGAGGTCGCACGCGTACGTGCCCTCGGTGCCTTCGGGACACGTGCGGCACAGGCCAGCGTCGTTGGCCGAGCAGTTCGAGGCTTCGGGCCAGCCCCGGTAGTTTTCATAGCCCGGCGGCGGCTCGTTCGGCATCACCATCGCGCAGCGCGACTCGCCGGTGGCTCCGTTGGTGACCATCACGACGTTGCCCGGCTCGATGTCCACGCGAACCGCAAGGTCTCGGCGTTCGAGCTGATTGCCGTTGGGGAAGGCTTGGTAGATCCGCGTGCGACCGTCGTCGGTTGGCTCGCCCATGATGAGCGGACCCATTAGGCGCAGGCCGACCGCTTCGACGACACCGCCCTGCTCCGAGCGAAGCGTGAGATCGATGAGGCCCGCACCGCCCGAGATCGGCGCCGCCGCCACAACCGTGGGTTCGAGCGCCGCGAGCATCGACGAGATGAGCCCTCCAAGGCTCGTCCCGCTCGCGAAGAAGACGTTTGTCGGCCCGCCGAGGTCGGCAATGCCGTCGCCATCGAAGTCGCCGAGCACTTCGGGCACGCCATCGCCCGTGATGTCGTCGGGGTCGCCATCGCCATCGACGTCGAGCATCTCGCCGTCGGCCCCAAAGCGCCGCAGCAGCCGCACCAGCGTGAGCCAGTCGGTCAGCGTCTGGCGCAGGTTGTCGCGGGTCTTGAACATGTAGCCGGTGAAGAACTCCCCGCCCACGTCGCCTTGCCCGTCACCGTCGACATCTTCGATGCGCCCGCCGAGCAGCGCGTCGGCAGCCGGCCCCGCGCCGAGGCTGGCGAACAGGTTCCGCGCGATATCGGTCGCGTCACCCACATCGACGCCGTGACCGACCGCGTCGATGCTGCAGCCCGCGATGCCGAATTTGGCGTGCAGCGCCAGGCCGAGCTGCTCGATCTTGTTCGACGTGTAGCCGTGGGCGTACAGGACGACCGGCGCCGGCTTGGCGGGGTCGAGCAGATACTCCTTCTTGGGCACGACGCACCAGAACTGCACGTCGCGATATTCGACCTCACCGCGCAGGCGCGGGTCGGCCAGGTTCATGGGCCACGACTCTTCGTCGAGATTGCGCGAGTCTTCGTCGAGGCCGAGCAGCCACGGCGACTTGAACGTGCCCGAGACGTGATAGCCGTAGTAGTCGTGCGTGCGAACCAGCAGGTCGGTGCTGTTCGCGCTCACGCCCAGTTCGCCGAACGCGAGATTCGCCAACGGTCCCAGCAGCGGCGTGATGGTCTCCGTCGGCAGGATGTAGGCGTTGCTGACCGGAGAGCCATCGGACTCCGTCTCGCGCATCGGCAGCAGATTCGTCAGCGCCGGCGGGTTGTCCTCGGCCAGCCACGCAAGGTCGCCTTCGCCATAAAGGCCATCGCGCATCGCCACCATGTCACCGGTCGCCTGCTGCGTGGTGAACGACCACGAAAACGCGATGTCGCCGGCGCCAAGCGACTGCTCGTCGAGGAACTGCAGCACAGGCTCGAGGTCGTCGGTCTGCGCCGCGTGGTTCACGTAGGGGAACGGGGACCGCACCGGCTCTCCCTCTTCGTCGGTGAGACGGTTGGTCACCACCACGGCGTACGTGGTGCCCTCACGAAGCGGCACGATCGGCTTGAAGATCAGCGTGTCGGTCTCGAACTCGTAGAACGTGACCAGGTCCGTGGCGACGTCGAGCGTCGAGGGGATGTTGTCCTCTCGGCGGTCGTAGTTCGGCGTGTCGAGCACGCCGTCGAGGTCGAGGTCCTCGCCAGGGTCGAGAATACCGTTGTCGTTCCAGTCTTCGTTGTACGTCTCGTATGCCAGCGCCGTGGTGATGGTCTTGGGATCGTGCTCCCAATACTGGTTGGGCGTTCGCAGCAGCTGCGGAAAGTTGCCCTCGCCAAAGTCGAGCGGGACAGGCTGCAGATACGTGGGCGAATCGGGCGTGACGTCGACGACGTAGACCGCATCGTTGGTGAAGTCGTAGTCGCGACCATCGGCGGATGTGCGAAAGTCGCGGTGGCGGTCGTAGATGACCGACAGGTCCAGCGGAGCATCGAAACGCACCGTGATCGGCTGATAGACGCCGAAGCCGGTCAGCTCGTCGAGCTTGGCGCGCGCAGTCCGCTCGAGCTGCGTGCTGGCCACGAGGCTGGCGTTGATCCGCAGGCCGGTCGGTGAGGTCGGGTCGGGGCGCGTCGCAATGTCGTTGGGAAACGGCAGCTCTGGGAGTGGACGCCGGTCGAGCTCGAAGACGATCTCGGGGCCGTCGCCGTCGGGCGTGCGCGCCAGGCCCTCGGGGGGCTCGGCGCAGGCGGTAACGAGCAGCAGGCCGGCCGCAGCGAGGCGCATTCGCATGGCCAGCATTCTGCCTCAATCGGGTCCGTGGTACGAACGCCCCCATGCGACGACGTCTCGGCGCTCTGGCCGTCCTCTCCCTCGCAAGCCTCGCCGTCCGGCCCGTGCAGGCGGATGAGGGGCAGTGGATGCCCAAACAAATCGGCGAACTCGACGCACAGCAGCTCAGCGACATGGGGCTCGATCTGGAGCCGGCCGAGATTTACAACGAGACCGACGGCGGCCTGATGAAGGCCATCGTGAACCTCTCGGGCTGCTCGGCAGGCTTCGTTTCCGCGCGCGGTCTCGTCGCAACGAATCACCACTGTGCCTATGGCGCGATTCAGGCCAACAGCAGTGTCGAGCACGACTACCTCACGGACGGCTTCGTCGCGAACACGCTGACCGAGGAGCTGCCCGCCAAGGGGCGCACCGTGAAGGTCCTCGAAGCGATTACCGACGTGACCGGAGAAGTCCGCGCGGCTGCCGACGGCGCCGCAGACCCGGTCGCCCGCGCCAAGGCTGTCGAGGATGCCCAAAAGAAGCTCGTCGACGACTGCGAAGCCAAGGACGACGGCCACAGCTGCACCGTGCGCAGCTTCTACAGCGGCAGCGAGTTTCAGCTGTTCGACTACCTCGAATACAAAGACGTCCGGCTGGTCTTCGCGCCCCCCTCGATGATCGGCAACTACGGCGGCGAGATCGACAACTGGATGTGGCCCCGGCACTCCGGCGACTTCACGCTGCTGCGTGTCTACGCCGGGCCCGACGGCAAACCGGCCGAGTACGCCGCGGAGAACGAGCCCCTCCAGCCCCAGCGCTGGCTCGAAGTCTCCCCCAGCGGCGTCGATCCTGGCGATTTCGTTGCCGTGCTCGGCTATCCCGGACACACGGACCGCTACCTCGCCTTCCCGGAGGTCACGCGACAGCTCGAGCAGTTTCTGCCGGCCCGCGTCGACCTCTACGGCCAGTGGATCGATGCCCTCATCGAGCACGGCAACGCCGATCCCGCCGTGAAGATCAAGGTCGCTGCCACGCTGCGCGGCTTGGCCAATCGCCACAAGAACAGCCGCGGCATGATCGACGGCATTCGACGCCTCGGCCTGCTCGACCGTCGCAAGGGTGAGGACGAAGCGCTGCGCACCTGGGCGACCACGGCCGATGCCAAGTACGCCAACGTGCTCGCCGACCTCGAAGCGCTCGCAGACGACCGCCGCGCAAACTTCGGCCGCGATTTCGCAGTCGCCAACGTCACCCGGGCCGGCAACGCGGTCGCCATCGCCCTCGACCTCGTCCGCCGCGCCAAGGAGCGAACGAAGCCCGACCTCGAGCGCGTCTCGACCTACCGCGACAAGGGCGAGAAGAAGCTGTGGTCCCGCATGGAGCAGCGCCTACGCGACCACGACGCGGGCGTCGACGACGAGGTCCTGCGCATCCTGATCCGCTGGGTGCAGGCACTGCCCGAAGAACAACGCTTCACGCCGCTGGACGAAGCGGGCGCCAGCGAGATGTTGACCCTCACCAAGGTCACCGACCCCGACTTCGTCAAAGCTACGTTCGACGCTGGTGATTGGTCGGCAATCGAAGCCAGCACCGACCCGCTGATCGTCTGGGCCCGCGACGTCGTCACCGAGATCGAGGCGTACGAGCTGCGCACCAAGGAGCGCACCGGCAAAAGCCTGGTCCTCGGGCCCCTGTTCTTCGACATGATGAAGGCGGTTCGCGAAGGGCCCGTTTACCCCGACGCCAACGGCACCATGCGCTTCAGCTACGCCTCCGTTCGCGGCTACAGCCCCCAAGAAGGCCTCGAGGCGACGCCGCAGACCACCGTGGGTGGCCAAGTCGCCAAGCACACCGGGGAAGACCCCTTCGACCTTCCGCAGAAGGTCCGCGACGCCGCCGCCCAGGCTCCGACGACCTACTGGGCCGATCCCAAGCTCGGGGACGTGCCCGTCTGCTTCCTCGCCTCGGGTGATACGACCGGCGGCAACTCGGGCAGCCCCGTCGTCGACGGCCAAGGGCGCTGGGTGGGACTCAACTTCGACCGCGTCTGGGAGAACATTGCCGGCGACTTCGGCTACGCCATTGATCGGTCGCGCAACGTCATCGTCGACATCCGCTACATCCTGTGGCTGATCGATGACGTCTACGGAGCCAAGGGCCTCATCGAAGAGCTGGGCGTCGCGGAGCAGGCCGAGGCCCCCGCACGCCGCCTCGGTGGACCGAGCAAGAACGGCATGGCACCCGCCGCGCCCGCTGGCGACGCAGGCGAAGGGGGCAAGCCCGAAGGCGGCCCCGACCCGAAGACGCTCGGATGCACCGTCGGCAACACGACCGGACCCGGCGCAGCACTCCTGTTGCTGATGCTGCTCGGCCTGCGCCGTCGCGACTGAGCTGCAGCGCGGCCGCTCAGCGCAGCTCGACCGACGTCACGAAGCGCTGCGCAGCCTCGGGTGCGTCGTCCGCGTCGCTCCAGGCCGCGCGAAACACATACGCCACGGCGTCGGGGCTGTCGGAGGGCTGACCCGGCCGGGCCGGGCCAACGGCGATGACGACCTTCGAGGTGCTGCCGTCGGCGTGACGCAGCGTCATCGAAGTGGTCGGGCGCTTCGTGCCCTTCGGCGACGTTTCGCCCAGCAGGGTCGTGGGCGCCGCACGCAGGATCTTCGCGCGCAGAACGGACAGACGGTGGCCCAAGGTCTCACGCGGACCGCCGCGAATGCTGAGTTCGGTCGCCACGAGTTCGGTCCCCGACTCGAGGGATTGGGTGTACTCGAGGACCGAGCCCGACGCGCCCAGCGCCGCGTAGGCCGCGGAGAGATCGCGCTCGGCACCTTCATCCTGCCACCCGTCGAGCGTCGAGGTTCTTCGCCGCGGCACCCCCGGAAACTCCACACTTGCCCGTGGCAGGTCGATGCGTCGCCACGCCGCATCGTCGACGACCGCGGCAGCGGGCTCAGGGGCCTCGGCGGGCTGTGGCTCGGGCGATGCAAACGCCGCATGCAGCCGGCGAACCTCGGCGCGAAGCTCGACGAGCTCCCCGCGCAGCTGCGCAATCTCTCCCTGCGTCTCGCCGGTCTGGCAACCGAGCCCGGTACCGACGAGGAGCAAGATGGTCCAGACGCTGGCGGATGAGAAGTATGGGCGCGGCTGCGTCATCAGGCGTCGTCTACCGAGCATCGTACGTCACAGATGCTGCTCGAGGTTGGCCAGCAGACGCGACCAGGCGCGTTCGGCCTGCGCCTCGTCGTACACGGGCGAGTCGGGCACGCACCACCCGTGCTGGGCCGGGTACACCTCGATCTCGACCGCACGTCCGGCCGCATCCGCCGCGGACTTCAGCGTGGTCTTGGTTGCGGGCGCACGCGCATCATCGTTTTGCGCCACGCAGATCAGCGCGGCCGCCTGCATCGTGGCGAACAATGCGTGTGGGCTGTCGGGCTCGTCCGTGACGAGGCGGCCCCCGTGGAACGAGCCGAGCAGCCCCACCCGGTCGGGCGCAGCCGCGGCGGTGCGCACCGTGAATGGTCCCCCCATGCAGTAGCCGGTCGTGCCGATCTTCCGAGCCGTGTCGACCTCGGCCTGCTGATCGAGCCAATCCACGAACGCGGCGCCGTCGGCAGCGATGCCAGCCGAGGACAGGTCGCCGAACATCGGTTGGGTCTTCGCTTTTCCTTCCTCGGTCATCCAGTCGTCGAACCGCTCGAAGATCGGGAGCTCGGAGGACCGGTAGTACTGGTTCACCGCGAGCACCGCGTAGCCAGCCTCGGCAAGACGGGTGGCCATGGCCTCGAATGCGGGGCGAAGCCCAGCGACGTCGGGCCAGATCAGCACCGCGGGATGCTTGCCCTCGGACGGCGCCACGAAGAATCCCTCCGCCTCACCGTCGGGCGTGGTGATGCTGACCCTCCGATGCCGCGTCGTCCCGGACATGGTCTCGGCCGCAGCAGGCGCAGCCCCGACCGTGCCAGCCGGCTCGGGTGCAGCCGACGTCTTGCATCCGGCGAGCAGCGTCGCAACCGTCGCGCCGGCGCCCAGGCCGAGCGCGCGACGCTTCAGGTACAGCTCGTTTTCGGATTCGGTGATGTCGTCACACATGCCGGCGCCAGTCTACCGATTGCGGAGGTGGACAGCGCTGCTACGGTTTCAATCGCCGGTCAAACCGACGGAGGCGTGCCTTGAATCTGCTGGAGATGTTCGCGGTTGGCGTCCTGGGTGTGGTCGTGCTCTGCCTGCATGCCTGGCCGTTGCCGAAGGTGCTGTGGTGGCTGTCGAGGAACCTGAAGGCGTTCCGCGATGCCGGCCGGTACCCAAAGTGGCCGCGGTCGCCGGTGGTGGGTGTAGAGCCAGACCGTCGGACGCTGCGCGGTGCTTCCCGTACGGCGGACGCCGCTGCGTACGAGTGGTCCGAGCCTCGTTGACGCCTGCGGACAGGTGCCTGGGCACCACGGTCGATCTCGGTTTGCGCCGGCGCGGCTCGAGCACCCGGTTGAGGGCAAGCGACAGCGCAAAATGAACAACCTACGGTACACGCTCCACGGTGCGGACAGGAATACGCGGCTGCCCACGGTCACCGAGTTCATCCCGTGTCCACGCTCGGACGCCTCGTCGACGCCGTGCGTCCTGCTACGATCGAAGGCGTGAAGGGCACCCCCTACACCCACCTGAACCTGAACGTCCGCGGCATGAAGCCCTCGGCCACGGTCGCGATCAACGAGCACTCCAACGCCCTGATCGACGCCGGCCGCACCGTGTTCAAGCTCGGACTGGGTCAATCGCCCTTTCCCGTCGCGCCACCGGTGGTCCAGGCGCTGCGCGACGCCGCTCACGAGAAGGACTACCTGCCGGTCTGCGGACTGGCCGCTCTCCGTGACGCCGTGGCCGCCTACCACAACCGCACCGATGGCATCGAGCGAACCGGGGCCGACGTGCTCATCGGGCCCGGCAGCAAGGAGCTGATGTTCCTGCTGCAGCTCGTCTACTACGGCGACCTTGTGATCCCTACCCCGGCCTGGGTCTCGTACGCTCCGCAGGCCCGCATCATCGGTCGCCGCGTCGAGCTGCTCGAGACCTCGCAAGCCGACGAATGGCGCCTCAGCCCCGAGCGCCTCGAGAGTTTCTGCGCCCAAGACCCCGACCGCCCTCGTCTGGTCATCCTCAACTACCCCTCGAACCCGACCGGCGGCACGTACCGCCTCGAAGAGCTGCGGGCGCTCGCCAAGGTCGCGAAGAAATACCGCGTTGTCCTGCTCTCGGACGAGATCTACGGCGAGCTCCACCACAAGGGACAGCACGTTTCGATCGCACGCTTCTACCCCGAGGGCACGATCGTTTCCGCGGGGTTGTCGAAGTGGTGCGGTGCCGGCGGTTGGCGCCTGGGCACGTTTCTCTTTCCACCCTCGATGCGCTGGCTGCTCGACGCGATGGCTGCAGCCGCGAGCGAAACCTACACGTCCACCAGCGCGCCCATTCAATACGCCGCCGTCACGGCGTTCCAGCCTGACCCCGCCATCGACGAATACCTAGCCCACTCCCGCCGCATCTTGGGGGCTCTGGGACGATGGTCGCACCGCATCATGACGGCTGCCGGCCTCTCCTGCGCCGCCCCCACGGGGGGCTTCTACCTGTTTCCGGATTTTTCCCCGTCCCGCGAGGCCTTTGCTGCGCGGGGCCTGCACGACTCCGAGGCCATCACCCGCGCGCTCCTCGAAGAGGCCGGCGTGGCGATCCTGCCGGGCTCCGAGTTCGGACGGCCGCCCGCCGAGCTGACCGCACGTCTGGCCTACGTCGACTTCGACGGCGCCGGAGCCCTCGAAGCGGTGGCCGATGTCCCCCGGGATGCACCGGTCACCGAAGCGTTCCTCCGCCAGCACTGCCCGCGGGTCGTTGCAGCCATCGAAGCACTCTGTGCGTGGCTGCCCCGCTGATTCGAGCGGTTGGGCTATGATGCGGGCGCCGTGAGCGACACCAAACCCGAGGACGCCGAAGCAACGGCGACGAAGCGTCCGCAAAACGTCGACATCGGCGCGCTGCTGGGTGTGGCGTTGGGCCCTCCCCCGCCCCAGGACTTTGCCGACAAGGTGGGATCCAAGGTCACGCTGATGACCACGGTCACCGAGTTCGCGCTGATGATGTTCGCCGCTCCCTTCGACTGGCTCCGCGCCGAGCCGCCCCCCGAAGACCGTGATGCCTCCTAGCCCCCTTCTCGCGGCCGCCGACCCGACGACGACGCTCGGCCGTCTCGCCAACTCGCTTTCCGAAAGCGTAGCCGAGTACGCCCCGTCCGTAGGCTCGGCGATCTTCGTGTTCGTCGCTCTGTGGCTCGTCGCCCGGGTGGTGCGTTCGGTGGTCAAGCGCGTGCTTCAGATGACCCCGCTGGACAAGGTCGTCTCCGAGACCCGGCTGGGCCGAATGCTGCAGGCCTTTCGCGAAGACGCCACACCGTCGTGGGCCGTCGCATACCTGGCCTATCTCGCCATCTTGTTGATGGCCGTGACCTCCACCGCCGAGGCGCTCGGCATCGAGGCAGCCAAGACCGCCGTGCTCGCGGCACTCGGGTACCTGCCCAAGGTCGTCTCGGCGCTGCTCATCGTCGCGATCGGCAGTATCGTCGCCAGCTCGCTCGGGCGTCTGGTCGGTGCGTTCTTCGCCGAATTCCGGGGCGGTCGCACCAAGATGTTCGAGGCTCCGGTCGAGATGGGCCTGATGCTCATCGTCGCCCTCATCGCCCTCGAGTCGCTGGGCGTCGATGTCTCGTTCATCACCTCGAACCTCAGCGTGTTCGTGGTCGTCATGCTCGTGCTCGTCGCCTTCTTGATGGCCTGGTCGATGCGAAAGCCGGCCGAAGAGATCATCGCCAACTACTACCTTCGCCAGCTCGTTCGCGTGGGCGATGACGTCAAGCTCGAGCAGACCCAAGGCGTGGTCGAGCGCTTCGTTCCGCTTGGCGTGATGCTTCGCGACGCGAGCGGGAAACAACACTTCGTCCCGGCGCGGCACGTGCTCGACGGGCTGCAACGAAGCCAGCCCCCGCAGTAGTGCACGAGGCGATTCCATCGTGATGTTGCCACCGAGCCGCACGATCGACATCCAGTCCAGCGACGAAGCGCTCATCGAGGCGTATCGCGAGGGCCAGGATGCGCTCGCGTTCTCAGAGCTGGTGCGGCGATATCAAATCCCGATCTACCGCATCCTCGCGGCGCTGCTGTCCAACCCCGACACCGCTGAGCCGGCGTGCGAGAAGCTGTTCGTCCGCGCCGCGAACCGCCTGCACGAGCTGCACGATCCGCGCTCGTTCCACCCCTGGCTCATCGACCTCGCCCGCGACCTCGCCACCGAGGAAGACGTTTCCACCGGATCCGAGCCCGCGCTGCGGCCACACATTTCCGACCCGGCGCAGGTCGCCGAAGACGGCGGCAAGCAGGTCGTGGCCGACGCGGTTCGCGATGCGCTGGCGCAGATGAGCGGACAGCAGCGAGCCATGCTGACCCTCGTCGAGCTCGAGGGCAACGACCCCGTGCAGGTCGCGGCCGCGATGGGCTTCGAGTATCCCGAGTTCACCCGGCTGCTCGAAGAAGCACGCACCAAGTTCGTCGACCTCATCACCAACCCGCGACCCCTCGCAACACCGTCGCCCCACGCCGCAGTCGAGGGCGCTCCCGTGCAACCCGGTGCCCTGCCCGAACTCATCGGCGGTCGCTACAAGCTGCGGGCGCGGCTGGGCGAGGGTGGCATGGGCGTCGTACACCGAGCCGAAGACACCCAGACCGGAGACGAGGTCGCGCTCAAAGTCGTCTTCCTCGGGCCGGGTACCGACGACATTCGGGCCCGCTTCGTTCGGGAGACCGTCGCGATGAATCTCGTCTATCACGACAGTTTCGTGCGCAGCTTCGCCCACGGCGAGCTACCCGGCGCGATGTGGATTGCACTGGAGCTGATCGAAGGCCGGAACCTCGCCGACCGACTCACCGAGGGGGCCCTGCCACCGCTACAGGCACTCGAGATCACCCGGCAGCTCCTCGCTGCGCTCGGCCACCTGCACAGCCGTGGCATTGTCCACCGCGACGTGAAGTCGGACAATGTCCTCTTCGTCGAGGAGGGAGACCACCCCACGGTGAAGCTCATCGACCTGGGCATCGCGAAGCTGCCCGACGAGGCGACAGGGCCCGATCGCACACGTCTCACCGCGGCGGGCATGACACTGGGTACGCCGGCCTACATCGCGCCCGAGCAGGCGATTGCGCAGGTCGTCGACGGGCGCGCGGATCTGTACGCGACGAGCGTCCTCCTGTTCGAGATGCTCACGGGAAAACTGCCCTTCCGTGCCCAAGACATGGTCACTTTGTTGACCATGCATGTTTCGACGACGCCGCCCCTCGTCAGCGACCTCGCGCCCGCGTCGTTTCCCGCGTCCGAGGCTCTCGACGAGCTCGTAGACCGTGGTTTGGCAAAAACCCCGGGCGAGCGCTATGCCGATGCTGCGGACTACATCGAGCAGCTCGACGCGGTGATCCGGTTGGTCGGATGACGCCGTGGAAGGTCGGACTTTCGACCCATGGCCAAGGCGGCCCCGGCATTTTTTTGACGACCGTCCGAACGGCGTTGCGTTTGGCGTCGTGCAGCGAGAACGACAATTCGACCCCATCCGCGGGCGGAGCCGCTCGTTGAACGCAACGTGCGCCGACCGTACAGTCGATGAATGACGGGCGCACGCCGAGGGGACTGGCTTTCGTGGACGATGCCCGTCGTCTCGAGCATCGGCATCGTCCTCGGCGGCGGGTGGATCGCGCTGGGCCCCGTGTACTTGCTGGTGGCCCTGCCCATCCTCGACCTGCTCGGCGGACACGACCGTGACAACCCCGTGCCCGAGCGAGTGACCGAATCGGCGAACGGCCGCGACCTCGTGCTGTGGTCCTGGGTCCCGATCCAGTTCGCGTTCATTGTGCTGATCGCCAGCCGGGCTGCAGACGCCACCGCCGGAGAGCTGCTGGGCATGGGCTTCGCTGCGGGCCTCGTCACGGGCGCGGGCGGCATCACGGTTGCGCATGAACTCATGCATCGCGCCAACGGCATCGCCAAGCAGGCCTCCGAGCTGCTCATGGCCAGCGTGTCCTACGGCCATTTCTGCACCGAGCACATCGCTGGGCACCACCGGCGTGTCGCCACCGAGCTCGATCCAGCCACCTCGCGGCTGAACGAATCGCTCTACGCGTTTTGGTGGCGCAGCATCGTCGGGGGTTGGCAGAGCGCCCGAGCGCTCGACCGTGCATGGTCGAACCGTCATCCCGACCGCATGAAGCCCTGGACGCGGCGCCGACTGCTGTGGCTCGGCGTCGTTGCGCTGGTGTACCTCGTCACCGACCTCGACGGCGTCGTGCTGTTCGGGTTGCAGTCGCTCTTCGCCGTCCTGCTGCTCGAGACCATCAACTACATCGAGCACTACGGTTTGATTCGCAGCAAGCGAGAGTCCGGAAAGTACGAGCGCGTCCAGCCGCACCACAGCTGGAACGCCAGCCAGCGGCTGACCAATCGCTTTCTCTTCAACTTGCAGCGACACAGCGACCACCATGCGTCGGCCCACCGTCCCCACTGGGCGCTACGCCACTTCGATGAGGTCCCGCAGCTTCCGTTCAGCTATCCGACCGCCTTCGTCGTCGCGCTGGTGCCTCCGCTGTGGCGCCGGATCATGAACCCGCGCGTTGCCGCCTGGGAGGCCTCCCATGGCTGACATGCCGGCCATCGCTCAACCCACGTTCCCACGCGTGCACGCCTACCTCGGTCAGCTTCCCGATGGGCTCGACTCCTTCCCGGAGTGCCGAGCCAAGGCGTCCGTTCACCGCCGCGTCCTCGGATACTCCGAGATCCCCCTGTTCGGCTTGCCAAAGCCGCTGCAGTCTCTCGTCGACGACCCGCCGCCCGCCAATACCTGGATCCCCCAGTGTCAGGCGCTGGCCCTGATCGTTGCCGCCGTCGAGTCCCAGCAGCTCGACGGTCAAGCGGAGAACGCATGGATTCAGGCCGCAGCGAGCCACGTTTTCAACTCGCCCATGTATCGAATCCTCATGTGGGCCGCCACGCCGCGCCTGCTCTTCAAGGGTGCCCACCTTCGCTGGAGCGCCTTCTTCCGCGGCTCGACTTTGAACCCCACCGTCGAGAGCAACAGCGCCGAAGTCGTCCTCGACTGCCCTCGCGAACTCTTCAACGCCGACCTCGGCGGCATCTTCGAGCACGTCCTCAAGGCCGCCATCAACTTCACCGAAGGCGGCGGAGGCGAGATCGCGCTGGAACTTTACCGCCCGGGCGCCCTCCTGTACCGCGGCAACTGGTAGCCCTCGCCCCGCGCCGCTTCGCTCCGCCATCGCTCAATGGGAGCAGAGGCACCCGACGCATCCCGCCGCTGCGCGATGGAACCTGCCTCCATGCCCAGCCGAGGGCCCGCGCGGTGTTTCGACGGACGAGCGGCTTTTGGAACGTACAGCTTCAGTGCACCCGACGTCGATGCCCGCATGCGCAGCCGGAGCCGGTAGGCTTCGGGGGTGTCGGAGGCCAACCAACGCGAAGGAGTGCGCTACGAAGACGTCGAGGATGCGTACTTCGAGAAGCGAGGTCTGAAGCGGTACGCCCGGGTGTGGTCGCTGTGGGCGCTCGGCGTCGGCGCAGTGATCAGCGGCGACTTCTTTGGGTGGAACTACGGCCTTGCGGCGGGCGGGTTCGGCGGGATGCTGATCGCGACCGGCATCATCACGGTGATGTACGGCGGACTGTGCTTCTCGATCGCCGAGATGTCGCCGGCACTCCCCCACACGGGCGGCGCGTACTCCTTCGCCCGCACCGCGATGGGTCCATGGGGCGCCTACGTCACGGGACTTGCCGAAAACATGGAGTACATCCTGACGCCCGCGGTGATCGTGGTTGCGATTGGAAGCTACCTCGGCGCAATTTTCGGGACCACCGACGCAGCGCAGCCGCTGTGGTGGCTCCTGGCATACGCGTTGTTCGTAGGGCTCAATATCTACGGAGTCGAGGCGAGCTTTCGGTTCACCGTGTTGATCACGTTCCTGGCCTTGGGCACGTTGGCCGTGTTCTTCATCGGCGCAGTGCCGCACTTCTCCCTGGATGCGGCCCTCGACATCGCGCCCGCGGCCGGAGAATCCGTTTGGCTACCGTCCGGCGCCTCGGGCGTGCTTCGAGCCCTGCCGTTCGCGATGTGGTTCTACCTCGCGATCGAAGAACTTCCGCTCGCCGCCGAGGAAGCCCACGACCCTGCCAAGGACATGCCCAAGGGCATTCTCTATGGCCTGCTCACCTTGGTCGCCACGGCCTTCCTGACATTGATGCTCAACACCGCCATGCCACCGGGCGCTGCAGCGCTCGGCACGAGCGACGAGCCCCTGTTCGACGGCTTCCGCACGATCTTTGGCGACGGCATCGGGGCACGCGTCCTCGCTCTCATCGCGGTCACCGGTCTCGTCGCAAGCTTCCACTCCATCGTGTTCGCCTACGGCCGCCAGATCTACTCGCTTTCGCGTGCCGGCTACTTTCCTCGCCCTCTCAGCGTCACCCACAGCGCGCGCAAGACGCCACATGTTGCGCTCATCGTTGGTGCAGCGCTCGGCTACGGCGTCGCCCTGCTGGTCCACTTGCTCGGAGACGGGAGCAAGGTCGGTGCGGCGCTGCTGAACATGGCGGTGTTCGGCGCCGTCATTTCCTACGTGCTGCAGATGGCGTCCTACGTGCTGCTCAAGCTCCGTCACGGACACCTCGAACGACCGTACAAGAGCCCATTCGGCATCACAGGAGCCGTCGTGGCCGCCCTCATTGCCGCGATGACCCTCGTCGCGATGTTCGTGGTGGAAGAGGCCTACCGCTACGCGGTCATCGGTGCGGCGATCTGGTACCTGGCCGGGCTCCTGTACTTTGCGCTGCACGCCCGCCATCGGTTGGTTCTCTCGCCCGAGGAGACCTTCGCCGACGAGCAACGCAGGGCAGGACCTGAGAGCTAGCGTCCGAGCCCGCACCACTCCGCGAGCGTCGAGGACGTTCGCCGTGGCCTTGCGTCGTGGCAGGCTCCCGGCCCTGAAGTCGGACGGCCTCGGATTGAAACAGCTCTATCGATGAGCGAGTCGGCGTTCGCCTCATATTGTCGTACATGTCAGTCCCTCCAGTCTTTCGCGCGTTCCCCGCTGCGCTCCATTGCCGCATGACCCGCATTGGGAACGAGGGGTGTCCATCGCCCGGAAGAAAACGTTTCATTCTAGGCCACCGGCCAAAAAGCCGGAAGCAGGCCCGTAAGCTCAGCATCTGCATTCTGGGGACTGCGAACATTGTGCCTACATCGATTTGGCTCGAGGGGAACGAAACAGACCGTGCAGCCCCGCACTCCTCTCGCAGCGCCCAACCATCGACACGCATTCCATCCACGACTAAATCCGAGCAGGCCCCCTCGGCAACAATTGCCAACCACATCCTCGCGCGCTCGGTATGACCTCCTCCTACCCTGAACCCGACGGTGCAGCGCTGGGCCAGCACCGGCCCTGGCATGCGCTCGTGTGGGCGCTCGTCTCGGTCGGCGCCTTGTCCCGCTTGCTCCCACTCCTCGACATCGGGGGGCGACTGCTGCGTCAGTTCCCGACAGAGGATGGGTACCTGAGTCTTCAGATCGCCAGGAACATGGCATTGGGGCTGGGGATGTCGGTCTCCGAGGGTGCAATCCCAACCAACGGAACCCAGCCGTTCGTGACGGGATTGTGGTCGGTCGCGTACTGGCTCGTCGGCTCGGACAAGGTCGCCGGCGTACGCGTGGTGCTGTGGATGGAGTTCGCGATCGCCTGCCTGACGGCCTACATGCTCTACAGGGTCGCGCTTCGGCTTTTCCGTGCGCATGAGCATGGACCCCTCATCGCGCGGTTCGCCGCCGCTGCTCACTTCGCCGCGCCCATCGAGATCATGCACTCGATGAACTGCCTCGAGTCAGGCACCTATCAGCTCGCCGTGCTGACGACCACCCTCGTCATCCTGCCACGGCGGCAGCCCCCGGGCGCTTGGTCTCTGACCGACTGCGCCAC
>CAYSPB010000046.1:22116-29923 GCA_964432695.1 uncultured Nannocystaceae bacterium | reverse complement strand
AACCTTCGTGAACAGGACCCGAATCCGCGGCCCCCGCGAACTCTCCGCAGGAGATGCGGTGAGCCTCGGTGACATCGACGTTCGGTTCACGCTCGTTTCTCCGCCCGACACGGCGGTGGCGCCCCCCGAAGCCAACTCGAACGCACCCGCGAATGCGTCCAGCGTGGGCTCGAGCGAACGACCTCTGCCGCCCCCGCTGATGCTGGCGTTCGTGCCCGAGCCCGAAGCGGAGGCCGGCTCGCCTGCGTGCGGCGTCGAAGCGCCCCTCGCCGACGTCGCTGGAGAGCTGGAAACCTCGCCCCAGCGACCCCACGCGGACGCCCAGCCCCAGCCCCAGCCCCAGCCCAAGACGACGTCGAGCCCCTCGCCGTGCCCCGACGGTTTCGAGTTCGAGCCCGCGGAACGCAGCATCCTGCTCGACCGCGTCTTCTCCGCCGTGTGGCGGCGGGTTGCGACCTCGGCACTCCACGCATCCAAGGCCCGTCGTGCCCACGCGGCGCGCCTGCTTTCGAAGGCACTGGACGCCGCCGCGCAAGTCACATCGCTGCCCGATCTCGCAACGTTGCGGGTCACCATGCTCAGCGAGATGCTCGGCGACAAGCCGATCCTGTCCCTGCTAGAGGACCGTCCCGACGACGTGCTCCTCCTCTCCGCGTCCCGCGCGAAGCTTCGAATCGGCGACCGTCGGACGCAGGCCGCAAGTCCCTTCTCGTGCCCCGCCGCGGTCGAAGCCTGGGTCCACCGCATCACCGCGGTCCGGCTTTCGCCGGTCAACCGCGTCGCGCAGGGAACGTTCGGCGACTACGACGTGTTGGCTCGACTCGAGGCGAGCGGCTGCATCGTTCGGCTACGGCGTCGCAGCGGAGCACCCCCACCCTCGCTCGAGGACTTGGTCCAACGCGGCGTGGCCTCCGCAAACATGCTGCGGCTGCTCAGCACGGCGCTGACCGCTCGACTGAACCTACTGATCTGTACGGGACCCGGTGCCCGTGCGTCCGAACTCGTGTCGTCGCTGCTGCACGCCACGGCCCGCGACGAACTCGACGTCGCGCTCGTCAGCCCGGGCACGAGCGCTCGGTTTTCAGCCGAAGGCGTGGTCGTAACGCGGACGGGCACCTCGATGCAGGGCTTCGACGCGGCGACCTCCTTGGGAGGTGACCGCATGGTGGTCGACGATCTTCAGCCCTGCGAAACCGAGGCTCTACTCACCCGAGCGTCCGCATGCGGCTCGCACGTCGCCACGGTTCGGAGCAACAACGCGACGGCGGCAATTCACCAGCTGCACGCGGTGCTCTACGGCGCCCGCTCTGCCAGCGCGGCCTCCACCCTGCTCTTCAATGGCCTCGGGTTGGTCGTAGAGCTACAACGCTTCGCCGACGGCGTAGACCGGGTGACCCGAGTCGACGAGCCCTATCTCGACGGGGCCGACGCGCTGCGGCTGCAGCCCCTCTTCACCCTCCCCAGCAGCGGCGGCGGCTGGCAGTTCGGTGGCGTCACCCCGCGATTCTTTGCCGCGTTGGCGCAGCGCGGATTTCAACCCGACCCAGCGGTCCTCGGCTGAAGGCTCATGCAACACCGCACCACGCTTGGTTCCGTGCTCCTCGGCGCGGTCGTGCTCACAACCTGCGCAGCAAGCGGCTGCAAACGCGACGGCGCGGATGCCTGTCGCCCTGACACCATCGAATGGGGAGTGTCCGTGGTGATCGACGCGACCGATGCGATCAACCCAAACGAGCACGGCGAGCCGCTCCCAACTTTCGTCCGCGTCTATCAAGTTCGGGGGAGTTCGGTGTCCTCCGAGCTCGACGCCGACACCCTGTGGGCCTCCGAAGACGCCGAAGCCCTCGGGGCACCGTTTCTGGCAGTCGACCAGGCCGTGGCAGCGCCCGGCCGCCGAAACGTCCTCACGATTCCACTTCACGAAGAGGCCACCCACCTACTCGCCGCCGGCCACTTTCGCGAAACGTTCGGGTCCTCCTGGTTCGAGTTGTATGAGATCCCCAAATCTCATCCCGCGTCGGTCTGTGCGCGCGACCCCGTCGATCAAAACGTGCCGGACCCGTGCTTCTTCGTGCGACTCGACGGAAGCGAGGTCAGCGGGGGCACGACGGCTCCCCCTACGATGAACCTCGAGGGGCTCGCATGCGCGCCGATCTCCGCCGCGCCTAAACCGACGAAGCGACGGCGCTGGTGGAAGCGCCGCAAGACACTGGAGGTGCCCGAAGACCCACTTCGAGAGGAGGCCGCTCAAGATCGGATCGACGAAGAGTCCCAGCGTGTTCCCACGGCACCCAGCGCGCCGCAGCGTCCTCGTCGCCCCCCCGCACGGCCCGAGCTGCCCAGCGCACCTCGGCCTGGAGTTCCGTAGCGTGCAAGACGGTTCACGAATGCGCATCACCGCCCGTTCGACGTCGAGCAACTCGACGACCGAGCATTCGTTCACGCAGTCGCCGGTTCGTATCGGACGCAACCACGGCAACGACCTGCAGCTCGCGCACGGCTCCGTGTCCGGCTGGCACGCGATCATCCGCTTCGACGAATCCGCCGCCTGCTACTTCGACCTCGGCTCCACGAACGGAACGTTCTGCCAAGGGCGTGTTCTGCAGCGGGGCGAGCCGGTTCACATCGACCCGGCCGCCACCGTCGAACTCGGCGAAGTCGAGCTTCGGCTCACCTTCGGGGCTCATCCGCGTGCCCTCGCCACAGCTCCGCAGGAAGCGCCTCACGTATCGGCGGCACGTCGAGCCTCCGTGCGGCGACCCAAAGCCATCGAGGACCTGCTGCACACGCTGGCCGCCCTCGACGACGAGAGGCGACGCGCCGAGGCGAGCTTCGACCAAGCCCTCGTCGACGGACTCGCGGCACTGCCGGGTCCGATCCGCGCGCAAGGCAACCGCGCGGCGCAGCGAGCCTTCGCGCGGCCGACCCTGGACACGGGTCCGCAGCAGCACGTTCAGCTCGCCGCGCCGTCGCTGCACGGGTTCCTGGGCGATCTGCTGCCGCCCTCCGCCATTCCACAGACCCCCGCCGAACAACACGCCGTCCTCTCGCGCATCCGAGAGGTCCTGCTGCTTTGTGCCAACGGCGTCATCGAGCTGCGCCGAAGCCAAGAGCGCTTTGGCCGTGAGGTCGGCGTCCGCGGGATTCGGGAGTACACGCCGCTGCACGTCGCCGATTCGGCGGAGGAGCTGCTGGAGCTGCTCTTGAGCGGTCGCGAGTCTGCCGAGCTTCGCAGCGCCGAACTGGCGCGCATGTTCTCAGACTTCGTCCTTCACCAGGTTTCACTGGTCCACGGCGTCGGTGCGGGCGCCCGTGCACTGCTGACTCAGCTCCACCCCGACCGGATCGCCCCAACTCGTCGTTCCTGGCGGCCGTTTGGAGGCGGACGGTTCCGAGCATTCGTTCGCAGGTACCGAGCCTTGCTCGACGATGAAAAGGCCCGCACCGAAGCCTTGTTCGGCCCCGAGTTCGCGCGCGCCTACGCCAGCGTGGATGGCACGCATCCGGTCGCCTCTGCGGAGCGAAAGCCTCGATGAACACCGCACCCGCACGACCGCCGTCCCACCGCCGTCCGCCGACATGCTCCGCGTGCTTGCTCGGCCTTCTGCTGGCATCACCGGGCTGCAAGCCTCCACCGGCGCGCGTCCCTGCGCTTTGCTCGGATCGGATCAGCCGCGAAGAACGGGATGCACAGCAGCTGCCGTCCCAGACCTGGCTGACGCTCGCCTCGCCGAGCATCGACCTCACTTCGATGCAACGCTCGGGACCGCTGACCACGGCATGCGGTGAGGTCGGTCCCTCGGCGTTCTCGCCAACCTTCGAATGCCCAGGGCTAGAGCTCGAGCCTGCTCCGTCGCCGCCGACCTCGGTCGCGTTGACCGATCTCGTCCAGGACGCGGCAGGCCAAGGGCGTTCGCTGCTGTGGGCTCCGACCGATCCCCTGCCCTCCGGGGAGTTCGAAGGTTCCGCCGCCGTTGCCGTCTGGACGGACGACCGGCTCGAGATTCACGCCACCGGAGCGATTCGTGGCTACCGCGACAACGCGCGACTGCAGCTGCACGCCATCGGATCCACTCCGGTCCTCATTCTGGAGTCCGACCGCTGCCAGGGGGCGGCGTGTACACCGATGGTCCAAATCGTCCCAATCCTGGGGCGGCGGTTCGCCGAGCTCCCCGTGTGGGATGCCGCGCGCGGCTGCGCAGGGCGAGCACAGTTTCCCATGCGCCTCGAAGAGCAGCGCCGCCTGAACCGCTCGACCACCCGTCGCTTCACGCTCAAGCGCAGCCTCGAACTCACCAGCGCAGGTATCGCAATCCACGAGCGACTGGAGATGCGCGACGAGTCTCGGCTCGACGACGCCCCCTCCTCTACCTTCCGCACGGTCGAAGCGCGACGCGACGTCAGCTTGGACGGAGACGCCCTGTACGTCGAGCAGGCCAATCTGTGGGAGCGTGCAATCTCCGACGACGGCGACGTCTCGCGCTGACTATCGTTCGGCTCGGCACGCCTGCATGATCGCCAGCAGCTGGCCTGCGGTGACGGTCGATGCCTGCCGCAACGCCAACTCGAGCGAACGCGGGACCCGAAGCCACGCATCGTCTGCCGCGCTGTTCGATGACGGCAGCGCGCGCCACACCTTTCGCTCGTCGAGCCCGCGCTGCGCGATGGCACAGAGCGTCCGGGCGTCGACGTCATTCGGAAATAGGAGGGTTCGCAGCGCCCGGACGTCCCAGAACGCAGAGACCGGTCCATGGCTGGCGGGAAGCTGCGATTCCATCATCGCGAGCCAGAACGACAGTTCTGCGTCCGAGCCGGTCGAAACGTCGATCGCAAAGCCCGACCGCGAAGGCTGATGCGCGCACACCGTACACAGCCGCTGGAGCACCTGAATGCTGTAGGCGCGGTCGTCCACCCGAGGACAGGTCCGCCGGACCAGCGTCTCCACGTCGAGGTCCCGCCAGCCACCGACGTTCTTCCCGGTAATTGCAGCGCGCACTGCCGAGACGCTCGGGCGCGAAAGAGCGGCGACCCGGCCGCGGAAGTCACTTGGTGTGAGGGATGAGGCCATGCGCGCGGTCTTCGAGAACGCGACCAACTCCCGGCGACAGGCGTCCGCGAGGATGGACACCCGCGTCCGGTCCCGCAGGACCCCGAACTCGCAGTAGATGGTGAGCGGGAAGCGTCGACCAACTTTGTCGATGCTACCCCGCATCACGCCGATCAGCACCGAGCGCGCGTCTGCGTCGCGGTAGGCGAACCCCACCGTCGATCCCGAAAGTTCGCCCCCCGCGCTCGATAGCGCGTCGTTGGCCGCTTCGAGCCACCGTTCGAACGAACGCTCGGTGTCACTTCGCGCACCGATTCGGATGAACTCCGCGGAGGCCGGGAGCTTTCCAAAAACGCCAACGCCAAGGCTCATGTCGGAGAACGACCCTGCATCGTCGGACGGTCCGCGTTGGGCACTGCAAACAAGCGCGCCTTGGCGTCTCCAGCACCGAACGGCGGCGGCAAGAAGATCGACAGTGTCTTTTCACGGACGATCTGAGCCCAGTAGTCGTGAGAAGTATCGATCATGAAGTAGGTCTCGTGCGGGCGAACGGGAATCTCCGGAGGAGGTCGACGCGCGACCTGAAGCGGAGCGCCAGGGATCGCGGACCGAACGATCTTCGGGATGCGCTTCCACGAAGCGATCTTCGAGAGCCGGGGAACCCGGTTCGCGATGTCCTCGTGGCTGGCCTTTGCATCGAGGGCCAGGACCACGGTCCGGCACTCCGCAATCCGCGGGTCCTTCAGCATGGAGATCCACATCCCATCCCGACGCGCCTCGAGCGGGATCTCGATGATCGACTCGGTCATCGTCAGCTCGAGCAAGCGGCGGATCTTGTCGAACAGGTCATTGAAGGTCGTCCGGGCGTCGTCGTGGACGTAGGTCGGAATGTCCTCGGGCGCGATGTCCGAGACGAAGGTCGTCAAATGGCCGGCCAGTGCCGCCAGCGTCCGATACGCGTCGTAGGGCCGGGCCTGAGGCGTCTCGGACAGCTGGCGCATCAATGGAATGTGAGACGCGATCGCGGCGAGCTGGGCCGCTCGGGTGATGTCGCGGGAAGACAATTCGATCCGGGCCTCGTCGACCTGCCGCAGAACCCCAGCCAGGGCGCGACGCTTGGCGATCATGGTCGCCAAGATGTCCCGTAGTCCTCGCTCGAGTGCGGTGGCCGCCCCAACGCGCAGCGTCGGAGGGATGAAGTCTTCGACCAGCGCCACCCCGCCGTGCTCGTCCCGGCGAATCTCGGCGATTTTGATCGTATCGAAGTGCTCTCGGTCCTCGGTTCCGAACAACACCACGATGCTGGGCCGCGCGAACTGTACCGGAACCTCGGTCGAGCCATCGACCAGGTCGACCACGGTTCTAGCCCACGTTTGGTACCGACGGGCTGCTCCGACATCCTCGAGCGGTGCGTAGTTCTCCGCTCCCTCGACCGAGACCGGAATGCCCAAGAACACCTCGAGCACCGCGGCGGTGGGTTCGAAAGCGCTGCCAACCTCGCGCGCGGCCGGCAGTCCAGCGTCGCCCTCGCCCAGTTCGAAGACGTCGCCCTGCGAAGACAGTCCGGCCACGGACCGAAGTGCGAAGGCGCCATCCGCCAACGCCACCGAATCGATGTCGATGGAGGTCAATCCCCATCCGTAGGGGTCATGCCATCGAAAGCGGTCGTGCAACGAGGCGTGGAAGTACAGGTCTTGCTGCTGGAAATGCTGTGGACAGACCAGCAAGCCCTCCCCCCACAAGATTCGATTCGGTTTTCGTCGCATCCATCCTCCTTCGATGTCGTCGTCCCGGAAGTCCAGTCCGTCAATCCGTGATGTCGATTCGCGTCGACGCAATCGTCATCGTTTCACTTTCGATCGAGAGTTCTGGCACCGACAGCGTTGCTCCCGCGCTCGACACCTCGACGTTTTCGGAAGCCTCGATGTGGATGGAGCCCCCCCGAATCCGGAGGCCGTCCGGCGTGATCGTCAGCTCGGTCGTGCCGCAGCGCAACACCAGCTCTCGCTGCGCCTCCACCACCACGCGACCGTCGTCAGCGTGCACCTGTGCCCCTTCAGCGACCACGCGCACCCCCTTGCTCTCGAGCAGGAGCGATGCGGGGTCCGCCCGAACGGTCGTATCCCGGGACCGCAGAGAAACTTCTTCGGGCGCGAACAACGACGCCTTCCGGTTGATGGTCATCCCCGACTCTTCCACCGGGTCGCCCATCGCACCCCCGAGCATGGGAAGCGAAGAGAACGCGACCACCGGTGCGCTGACCATGAACGACGCAGCGGAGCAGCGCATGATGCCGGTCGTGTCCATCGTGATGCTGGCGCGCGCGGTGATGCCAGCTGTGATCCCGAGATCCATCACCGTGGAGCCACGAACGTCCACGTCGTAGTTCATCCCGATCTGGACCTGCGCACTTCGGCCGACCTTCTGCTCGAAGCCATGTCCGACGTACTCGCAGAGATCCTTGCCGATCTTTCGGGTCGAGCTTCCCCCAACCCACTCGTCGCTGTGCTCGCCGACGTCGAGACGACGATCCCGAGGCGCCTGCATGTAGAGCATCTCGGCGCCCTCGGCGACGTTCATCGCCAGCATCGTGCGCGCGTTGGACGAAGGCCGATTTCCAGCAACGCTGCTGTAGCTCCAACCGAGCCACCCATCGCTCCGGGGCAGCTGGGTCCCTGCACCGGGACCTGGTCGAGTCTTCATGTGCCCGGGCGTTTTCGAGGGACCCAGATGCAGCGGCGTGTGGTCGATGTCGTACTG